>CAXTBU010000011.1:19810-52511 GCA_964242885.1 uncultured Actinomycetales bacterium | reverse complement strand
CGCCGCTCGCGGCGCAGAACGGTCACGAGCGCCGCTCGCGGCGCAGGCGACGCCGGCGGGCGGAGCGGGCCGCCAGGTGCAGCGCCGCCGCCGGCTCCCGGCGGGCCAGCCCGGCCAGCAACCCGATCGCCATCAGCGTCGGCAGCAGCGCCGAGCCCCCGTAGGACACCAGGGGCAACGGGATGCCGGCGATCGGCAGCAGGCCCAGCACCGCAGCGATGTTCACGCACGCCTGGGTCAGCATCCACACGGTGATCCCGCCGGCCAGCAGCGCGCAGAACAGGTCGCCGCTGCGGGCGGCGATCCGGAAGCCGGCGTAGCCGAGGACCCCGAACAGCGCCACGACGACCAGCGCGCCGATCAGCCCCAGCTCCTCGCCGATGATCGCGAAGATGAAGTCGGTGTACGCCTGCGGCAGCCGGCCCCACTTCTGCCGGCTGGCGCCGAGCCCGACGCCCCACCAGCCCCCGCTGGCGAACGCGTACACCGCCTGCACCGCCTGGTAGCCGGTGTTGCCGCTGTCCGCGAACGGGTCGGCGAAGCTGACCAGCCGCTGCAGCCGGTTGGGGCGCGTCGCGATCAGGACGGCGAGCACTGCTCCGCCCGCCAGCAAGGCGAGGACGAACGCCCGCAGCGGCGCGCCCACCAGGAACAGCGTCCCGGCGGCGATGGCGAAGAAGACGACGGCGGTCCCGGCGTCGCCCTGGCCGACCACCAGGCCGGAGACACCGATGCAGACCGGGATCAGCGGGAAGAGCAGATGCCCCCACCGGCCCAGCAACGGCTCCTTCTTGGCCAGCAGCGCGGCGACCCAGACGACGAGCGCGAGTTTCGCGAACTCCGACGGCTGGATCTGCAGCGGGCCACCGAAGCTGAGCCAGTTCTGGTTGCCGTTGACCGCCACGCCGAAACCCGGGACGTAGGTCAACGCCAGCAGGACGACCGCCAGGAGCAGGCCGGGCCAGGCGGCGATCCGCAGCACCCGGGGCGGGACCCGGACCGCGAGGGCGGCGAACGGCAACCCGATCGCCGCCCAGGTCGCCTGGCGCGCGACCACCGCGTAGCTGTTGCCGTCGTTGACCAGGTACGACGGGATCGACGAGGCCGACAGCACCTCGGCCAGCCCGAGCAGCAGCAGCAGCAGGCCGGAGGCGAGCACCAGCGAGAACGAGGCCATCGGCTGCGCGAGTGCGCGCCCGGCGGCCTCGCCGGCCGAGGCCAGCAGCGAGCGCTTCGGCGCGGGGTCCAGGGGGTGCGCACCGGACCCGCGCTCCCCCGCGGGGCGATCGGCCGCGGGTCCACCGGAGCCGGTCAGGCGGCCGGGCCCCGGCGGGCGGGTGGTGACGCTCACGCGGACAGCCGCGTCACGGCGGCGGCGAACCTGTCGCCGCGGTCGGCGTAGTCGCGGAAGGAGTCCATCGACGCGCAGGCCGGTGCCAGGAGCACGACGTCGCCGGGCCGGGCCACCAGGGCGGCAGCGGTCACCGCCGCACCCATCGGGTCGCTCTGGCCGCCGGTTCCCACCGGCCCAGTGTCCCGGCCGTCCAGGATCGTCACGGGGACCCCGGGTGCGTGTCGGGCCAGGGCGTCGGCGATCAGCCCGCGGTCGGTGCCCAGCAGCACAGCCGCCCGCAGACGAGGCGCCGCGGCGGCGGCGAGGTCGTCGAAGCTCGCCCCTTTCGCCAGCCCGCCGGCGATCCAGACCACGGAGTCGAACGCGGCCAGCGAGGCCGCAGCGGCGTGCGGGTTGGTGGCCTTGGAGTCGTCGACGTACCGGACACCGCCCACGGTCGCCACCTCCGCGATCCGGTGCCCGGCCGGCCGGAAGGCGCGCAGTCCGGCCGCCACCGCGGCCGGCGCGACGCCGAAGGCCCGGGCGAGCGCCGCGGCGGCGAGGGCGTCGGCGACGGTGTGCGGGGCGGCCACCCCGCCGACCCCGAGGTGCGCCAGGTCGGCGGTCGTCGCGACGGCGACTCCGGCTGCCGCGCCGCCGGCTGCCGTACCGCCGGTTGCCGGGCCGCCGGTTGCCGGGCCGTGGGCTGCCGGGCCGCCGGGAGGGAACGCGCGGTCCACGAGCACCCCGTCGACGACCCCCAGCTGGCCGGGGCCGGGCTCGGCGAGGGTGAACGAGACGGCCGCCGCGCCCGGTCCCGGGGTCGCCGTCGCGAGCAGCCGCGCGGTGACCGGGTCGTCGGCGTTGGTCACCGTCGCCCGGACGGCCCGGTCGAACACCCGGGACTTGTCCGCCCCGTACGCGGCGAGGCCGCCGTGCCAGTCCAGGTGGTCCTCGGCCAGGTTCAGCAGCGCGGACGCCTCGGCGGCCATCGTGGTGACCCCGTGCAGCTGGAAGCTGGACAGCTCCACGGCCAGTACGTCCAGGTCGGGGGCGCCGACCGCGGTCACCGCCGGGTCGCCGACGTTGCCGACGGCCGCTGCCCGCAGCCCCGCCGCCGACAGCACCGCGGCCAACATCCCGACCGCGGTCGTCTTGCCGTTGGTCCCGGTCAGCGCCAGCCAGGGGATGCGGCCGCCGGGCCGGTCGGCACCGAGGCGCCACGCGAGCTCGATCTCCCCCCACACCGGTACCCCGGCCGCGGCGGCAGCACGCAGCAGCGGCGCCGACGGGTGCCAGCCGGGACTGGTCACCACCAGCTCCGTCCCCGGCGGCAGCGCCGCGGCCGATCCGGGCCCGACCCGGACCACGGCGCCCGCGGCGACCAGCGGATCGACCCGCTCCGGACCGGGGTCGCGGTCGTCGACGGCGGTGACCCGCGCGCCGCGCGCCAGCAGCGCCAGGGCGGCCGCGGACCCGGCGACGCCGACCCCGGCGACCGCCACGCGCCGGCCGGTCAGGTCAGCGGGTGGCCGCTCAGGCACGCGCGACCCACTCGGCGTAGAAGATCCCCATCCCGATGGCCACGAAGATCCCGGCGATGATCCAGAACCGCACGGTGACGGTGATCTCGGCCCACCCGAGCATCTCGAAGTGGTGCTGCAGCGGCGCCATCCGGAACACGCGCCTGCCGCCGGACAGCTTGAACCAGCCGACCTGGATGATCACCGACGCGGTGATGACCACGAACAGCCCGCCGAGGATCGGCAGCAGCAGCTCCGTGCGGGTGGTGATGGCCAGCCCGGCCAGCGCGCCGCCGATCGCCAGCGACCCGGTGTCGCCCATGAAGATCTTCGCCGGCGCGGCGTTCCACCACAGGAAGCCGAACAGCGCACCGACCAGGACGGCCGCCACCAGCGCCAGGTCGTAGGGGTCCCGTGTCGGGTAGCAGCGGGCCAGGTCCGCGGCTGGCTCGGCGCAGTTCTTGCCGAACTCCCAGACGCCGATGACCACGTAAGACGCCAGCACCATCACCGACGCCCCCGCGGCCAGCCCGTCGAGGCCGTCGGTGAGGTTCACCGCGTTCGACGTGCCGGCGATGATCAGCAGCACCCACAGCACGAACAGCACCGTCGGCAGCACCAGCGTGGTGTCCCGGGTGAACGACACCGCCGGCGAGGCGATGGCGATCCCCCGCGACTCCGGCCACACCAGCACCCCGATCGCGAAGGCCAGCGAGACGGCCACCTGGCAGGCGGCCTTCGGACCGCTGCGGAACCCGAGGCTGCGCTTGCGGGAGCCCTTGAGGTAGTCGTCGGTGAACCCGACCGCGCCCAGCCCCACGGTCAGGAACAGCACCAGCACACCGGACGCGGTCAGCGGGGTCAGCGTCACCAGGTGCGCCACCAGGTAGGAGGCCACCGCCGCGAACACGACGACCGCGCCGCCCATCGTCGGCGTCCCGCGCTTGACGTGGTGCGTCGTCGGGCCGTCGTCGCGGATGTACTGGCCGTAGCCGCGGGCGGTCAGCAGCGCGATCCACACCCGGGTGCCGACCAGGCCGAGCACCAGCGCCAGACCCGCGCCCACGATGATCGCGGTCACGGGCCGACTTCCGTCCCGTCGGGCGAGCCGGCGACCGCGGCGAGCCGGTCGCCGAGGAACCGCAGCCCGGCGCCGTTGCTGCTCTTCACCAGCACCACGTCCCCGGCGGTGACGTCGCCCCGCAGGAACTCCCAGGCGGCGTCGGCGTCCGCCACCCACACCGACTCGCCCGCCCAGCTGCCCTCCTGGGTCGCTCCCAGGTGGACCGGACGCGCACCCTCGCCGACCGCGACCAGGCGCCCGACGTCGAGGCGGACGGCCAGTCGGCCGAGCGCGTCGTGCTCGGCGGGCGAGTCCGGGCCGAGCTCGAGCATCTCGCCCAGCACCGCCACCGACCGCCGGCCGCGGCTCATCAGCGCCAGGCTCTTCAGCGCCGCCCGCATCGACTCCGGGTTGGCGTTGTAGGCGTCGTTGACGACGGTCACCCCGTCGGGCCGCTCGGTGACCTCCATCCGCCACCGGCTGCGGGCGGTCGCGGCCGACAGGGCGGCGGCGATGTCCGGCAGCGCCAGGCCGGCGGCCAGTGCGGCGCCGGTGGCGGCCAGGGCGGCGGACACCTGGTGCTCGCCGTGCATCGTCATCCGCACCGGCACCCGCTCGCCGCCGCGGACCAGGGTGAACGACGGCCGCGCGGCGACGTCGAGCTCGACGTCCTCGGCGCGGACCACGGTGCCCGCCCCGTCGATCCGGCCGGTCTCGCCGAAAGCGGTGACGGCCACACCCCGCGCGGCCCGGGCGGTCATCGCCGCGACCAGCGGGTCGTCCGCGTTGAGGACCGCGGTGCCGCCGGCGGTCAGCGCGGCGACCAGCTCGCCCTTGGCCCGCGCGATCGCCTCCCGCGAGCCGAACTCGCCGAGGTGCGCGGTGCCGACGTTCAGCACCACCCCGACCCGGGGCGGGGCGACGGTCGTCAGGTACGCGATGTGCCCGACACCGCGCGCACCCATCTCCACGACCAGGAACCGGGTGGACTCATCGGCGCGCAGCACCGTCAGCGGCACACCGACCTCGCCGTTGTAGGAGCCCTCGGCGGCGACCGTCGGCCCGGCCGTCGCGAGCACCTGGCCCAGCAGGTCCTTGGTGCCCGTCTTGCCGACCGAGCCGGTCACGCCGACGACCGTGCAGTCCGGCAGCCGGTCCAGCAGCGCCCGGGCCAGCCTGCCCATCGCGGCGTCCACCGGCTGGACGCCCGGAGGGGAGTCGGCCGCGTCGAGGCCCACCACGACACACGGCAGCCCTTCGACCACCCGCGTGGTCAGCGCCGCGACCGCGCCCCGGGCGGCGGCGCCGGCGACGAAGTCGTGCCCGTCGGCCAGCTCGCCGGCCCGGGCGACGTACAGCGAGCCCGGCTCCGCGAGCCGCGAGTCGGTGACGACGGAGCCGGTGACCAGCGTCGCCGGGTCCCCGTGCACGCGGCCGCCGGTGGCCGCGGCGACCGCGGCCAGGTCGAGGGGGATCACGCCCCGGCTCCCGCGAGCACCTCGGCGAGCACGGTGCGGTCGTCGAACGGGACGACGGTCGGGCCGACCTGCTGGCCGGTCTCCGCGCCCTTGCCGGCGACCAGCAGGACGTCCCCGCTGCGCAGCCCCGCCACCGCGCGGGTGATCGCCGCGCGGCGGTCGGCGACCGCGAGGACCTCCGCGGCCGATCCGGCGGCGCCGGCGAGCACCGCCGCCCGGATGTCGGCCGGGTCCTCGTCGCGCGGGTTGTCGTCGGTCACCACGACCAGGTCGGCCAGCCGGCCGGCGACCTCCCCCATCAGCGGGCGCTTGGTCCGGTCCCGGTTGCCGCCGGCCCCCACGACGACCGCCAGCCGCCCGCCGGCGGGTACCAGCCGGCGCAGCTCGGTGAGCACCGCCTCCAGCGCCTCCGGCTTGTGCGCGTAGTCGACGTAGGCCTGCACGCCGCCGCCGGGCACCCGCTCGAGCCGTCCGGGGACGCCGGCCAGCGCGCCGATGCCGGCCAGCGCGGTGTCGGCGTCGATGCCGGCGGCGACGAGCGCGGCCAGCGCGAGCACCGCGTTGGTGACGTTGAACGCCCCGGGCAGCCCGACCCGCCCGGACAGCTCCCGGCCGTCCGGAGCGCACACCGTGAACGCGGTGCCGCCCCGGGGCTCCGGGGTGACCGCCGAGACCGCCCAGTCCCCGGCCGGGACCCCGGGGCGACCGGTCATCGTGACGGTCGGCAGCCCGGCCGCTCGGGCGGCAGCGGCGACCCGCTGGCCGTACCCCGCGGGCCCGTCGTCGACACACACGACAGCCGCGCGGGCCCGCTCGGGGGTGAACAGCTCGAGCTTCGCCGCCAGGTAGGCGTCCATGTCCGCGTGGAAGTCCAGGTGGTCGTGGCCGAGGTTGGTGAACAGCGCGACGTCGGCGACCAGCCCGTCGACCCGGTGCAGCACGAGGGCGTGGCTGGACACCTCCAGCGCGACCGCGCCGGCGCCGGCCCCGGCCATCAGGGCCAGCAGCCGGTGCAGGTCGGGCGCCTCCGGCGTCGTCAGGGCACTGGGCACCGGGCGGCCGTCCACCCGCGCGCCGGTGGTGCCGATGACCCCGGGCCGGCGGCCGGCCGCGCGCAGCCCCGCCTCCAGCAGGTAGGTGGTGGTGGTCTTGCCGCTGGTCCCGGTCACCGCGAACACCGTCATCGCGGCCGCGGGGTTCCCGGCCAGCCGCGCCGCCAGTCCGCCGAGCACCGAGCGGACCTCGTCGACCACGAGCACCGGCACACCGGCGGCGGACGCGGCGGCGAGGCCCGCCCGGTCGGTCAGCACGGCCGCGGCCCCGGCCGCCACGGCCGCCGCGGCGAAGTCGGCACCGTGCCGGGCCGTGCCGGGCACGGCGGCGAACAGGTCGCCTTCGCGCACCCGGTCCGAGGCGAGCGTCAGGCCGCTGACCAGCACGTCCGCCCCGGCCTCCGGCGCCGCGACGCCGAGCGCGTCCGCGACCTGCGCCAGGGTCGCGGGCTGGCGGGCGGGCGACGGCACGTCGGGGCACGCTACCCGCGCGGCGGCCGGGGACCGGATGGCCGTCGGGGTCACGAGTAGGGCTTGCCGGCCCAGACGGGCAGCACCGCCAGCGGTGCGGCGACCGTCGTCGGCGGGTACCGCTGCAGCAGGTAGGTCGTGATGTCGCGCCACACCGGCATCGCCGTGGTGCCGCCGGACCGGCCCTGCTTCGGGTGGTGCATCACCACGTAGGTGACGTAGCGCGGGGCCGCGGCCGGGGCGAACCCGGCGAAGGAGGTGGTGTAGATCCCGTCGGCGTAGGTGACGCCCTGGCCGCTGTACTGCGCGGTCCCGGTCTTGCCGGCGACGGGGAACCCGGGGATCGCCGCCTTCGGCGCGGTACCGCCGTCGCGCGCCGTGCCCTGCATCATCGCGACCACCGAGGCGGCAGCCGCGGCGGACACCACCCGGCGGGTGGCCGGGGCGGGGGCGGCGGAGAACCTGCCGTCCGGCGCCGTCGTCCCGGCGACCACCGAGGGCTGCACGTAGACCCCGCCGTTGGCGACGGCGTTGACGGCCGCGGCCATCTGCACCGCGTTGACGGCCACGCCCTGGCCGAACGCGATGGTCGCCCGCTGGATCTCCGCCCACCGCGAGGAGGACGCCAACAGGCCCGCCGACTCGACACCGCCCGGCACCGCCCCGGTCTTCGAGCCCAACCCGAACGCCCGCAGGTACGCCTCGAGCCGGTCCTTGGGCAGCTTCTGCGCCAGCGTCAGCATCCCGACGTTCGAGGACTTGGCGATGACGCCGGCCGCGGTCAGGTGCCAGGTCCCGTGCGCGGAGTCGTCGTGCACGGTCTCGCCGTCGATCCGCACGCTGCCGGGGACCGCCAGGGTGGTGGTCGGCGTGACGACCCCGGCGTCGACGAGCGAGGCCATCGTCAGCACCTTCTGCACCGACCCCGGCTCGTACACCCGCTGCAGCGGCGCGTCGTTGCGGTCCGCGGTCGCGACCCCCGACGGGTTGGCGGGGTCGACCGACGGCGCGGCGGCCAGCGCGGCCACCCGCCCGGTGGCCACCTCCATCACCACGGCCATCCCGTACTCGGACCCGGTCGCCTCCACCCCGGCCGAAAGCGACTGCTGGACGTGCCACTGCAGGTCCGCGTCGATCGTCAGCCGGATGTCGGTGCCGTCGACCGCCGGGACGGTCTTGTTGCTGCCCGACGGGATCGCCTCGCCCATCCCGGACTCGTAGGTCCGCAGCCCGTCGGTGCCGGCGAGCAGCTTGTCGGCGCTGCGCTCTAGACCGGCGAACGCCTCCGCCCGCTGACCCGGGCCCTGCCCGGTGCCGAGGAACCCGACGACGTTCCCGGCGACCGGGCCGGCGGGGTACACCCGGCGCGGGTCGGCGCCGACGATCACCCCGTCGACCGCGGTCACCGGGTCCCCGGCGGCCTTCTGCGCGGCCTGGACCCGGGTGCGGACGGCCGCCACGGCCGCGTCCACCCCGGCGCGTGCCGCCGGGTCGATCTGCCGGGCGAGCACCACGTAGCGGGTGCCGGCCTTGGCGAGCTTGGCCTGCAGTGCGGTGGCCGAGGTCCGCAGCACCGGCGCGAGGGAGGCCGCGAACTCGGCCGCGTACGGGCCGGTGAGCTTGGGGTCGGCGGCGACCAGGTAGGCGGCGACAGTGGTCGCCAGCGGCCGGCCCTCGACGTCGGTGATGTCCCCGCGGGCGGCGGGCAGCTTCTCCTGGCGGGACCGGGCCTGGGCGGCGGCGGCCGCGTGCACCGAGGCGTCCGCCACCTGCAGCTGGAACAGCCGGGCCCCGAACAGGGACAGGACGAACACCAGCGCGGTGACCGCGACGCGCAGCCGCGCCCGGGTGCTCGCCAGCACGTAGGCCGGACGCCGCCGGGTGTTGCGCGGTGGTGCCACAGCTGCTCTCCCCGCCCGATCCGTCCGGTGCCGTCCTGGTCGCCCATCCTCGCGGCCCGCCCGGTCGCGGACCGGTAACGACCGGGCCGCGGCGCGCCGGGGACCGCCGTGCGGATCAGCGCTCGCTGGCGGTGACCGTTCCCTTGCCCAGGTCGAGGATCGGCGGGTCGGTCTGGCGGACCAGCCCCATCCCGGCCGCCCGCTGCGCCAGCGACTGCGGGGACTGCAACCGGTCGACCTGTTCCGAGAGCGCCTGCCGCTGGGCCTGCAGCTGCGCGGACTGCTCGGCCAGCCGCGAGGCGCGGAAGGCGTCCTGCGCCATCACGGTGTTCAGCACCAGCAGGCCGGCCAGGCCGATCGCCAGCAGTGCCACCAGTGTCAGCACGAACGGCAGCCGCCGGGGTGCTGTCGCCGGGGCGGGCGCGGGGGCGACGACCAGCCGGGAGGCCGGCCGGACCACCTCGGGCAGAGCAGTGCTCGCATCCGGCCGACCGGCAGCCGACCCGCGGGTCGGCCGCCGGTCGGCCGGCGCTGCGGGGTCCAGCCGGTCGGCCGGCGCTGCGGGGTCCAGCCGGGACAGGGCGTCGAACTCGACGATGCTCACGCGCCGGCCTCCCTGCTCGTCCGCCGACCCGCGGCTTTCGCGGCGGCGCTCACGCGGCACCGACCCGGGGCAGGCGCTCGGCGGCGCGCAGCCGAGCCGACGACGCCCGCGGGTTCGCCGACACCTCGTCCTCGGTCGCCTTCTCGGCCCCGCGGGTCAGCAGCTGCAGGCGCGGGCCGCGGCCGACCGGGACCACCGGGACCCCGTCGGGGACGTCGGGCCGGGCGGCCGCGGCGAAGGCCTGCTTGACCCGGCGGTCCTCGCCCGAGTGGTAGGCCAGCACGGCGATCCGCCCGCCGTCGGCCAGCAGGTCGACCGCGGCGTCGAGCACCCGGCTGAGCGCGTCGAGCTCGCCGTTGACCTCGATGCGCAGCGCCTGGAACGTCTTCTTCGCCGGGTGACCACCGCTCTCGCGCCGTCCCGGGCGCGGCCGGGGGTACGCGGCGACCACCAGGTCGACGAGGGCCCGGCTGGTGCTGAACGGGGCCTGGCGGCGGGCGGCGACGATCCCCCGCGCGATGGCCGGCGCGTACCGCTCCTCACCGAACGTCCGCAGCACCCGCGTGAGCTCCTCGACCGGATAGGTGTTCAACACACCCGCCGCGTCGATCCCCGTCGTCGGGTCCATCCGCATGTCCAGCGGGGTGTCGCGGGCGTAGGAGAAGCCTCGGTCGTCGTCGTCCAGCTGGAGGGAGGACACGCCGAGGTCGAGCAGGATCCCGGCGACGGGCAGGCGCGCGACACCCGCCTGCCGGAGCGCGTCGGCCGGGTCGTCGTTGACCGCGTGGACCAGGCGAACCCGTTCCCCGAACCGGGTGAGCCGGTCCGCGGCGATGCGCAGGGCGGCCGGGTCGCGGTCGATCCCCACCAGCAGAGGGGATCCGGCCACGCGGGCCGGGTCGGCGGGGTCGCCGGTCGCGGCGAGCAGTGCCTCCGCGTGGCCGCCCATCCCGACGGTGCCGTCCACGACGACGGTGTCCGCACCGAGAGCAGGCGTCAGCAGCGCGACGACGCGGTCGACGAGCACCGGCACGTGGCCGTGCCCGCCGGTGCGCCAAGCTCCAGCAGTCCCAGCGGTCACAGCGATCCCATTCGTCACAGCAGGCACGTCGGTCCCGGAAGTCACATCGGTCACAGCGGTCCTTCCTGTGGGGCCTGGTGGTCCGTGTCTCCAGGGCTCCGACCGCTCGGGCGTCCCGGCGCCGGGGAAGGTGCGTCGGGACGGGCGGGCGGAGACCTCGAGGCACGGGCTCGCGGAGAACGGTCAGCCGGCGGGCATCACCTCGCTGTTCAGTTCGGCGAAGCCGGCCTCGTGCCCGGTGGAGTACTCCTCCCAGCGCGAGGTCTCCCAGACCTCGATGCGGTCGTTCATCCCGATCACCACGCACTCGCGGTCCAGCCCGGCATACGTGCGCAGCAGCGGCGGAACGGTGATGCGGCCCTGCTTGTCCGGGACCTCGTCGGAGGCCCCGGCGAACAGCATCCGGAGGTAGTCGCGGACGTCCCGGCTGGTCTGCGGCGCTGCCTGGACGCGCTCGGTGAAGCGGGTGAAGCCAGCGACCGGCCAGACGGTGAGCGAGCGTTCCTGGCCACGGGTGATCACCACCCCCTCCGCGAGCTCGTCCCGGAACTTCGCCGGCAGGACGAGCCGGCCCTTGTCGTCCAGGCGCGGGGTGTGGGTACCGAGGAACACGGCGCCTCCCCGTCCCTGGCTGGTGTGTCTGCGACTGATGTGTTCAGGGCTGGTGCGTCTGCGACTGGTGCGGTGGCGTCCCGGATGGCCCGGCTGACCCCGCTGTCCTCCATTTCGCCCCACCGTACTCCACCCGCTCCCCCGCGGGGCTAGATCGGTGAGCGCTGCCCGGGCTGGCCACCGGATGGGCGGCGACGCCGGCGGCCGCGAGCCCGTGCACCTCGGCCGGTTGTTCACTACGTTTTGGTCAAGCCGCGTCCGCCGAGTCCTGTCGGAAGCGCCTCCCGGTGTGCCCCGGCTCCGTACGGGCCCCCTGACCAGCCACCCGAAGGACGTTGCGTGACCGCTGCCGATGTGTTCCCCGGCGCTCCCGCCGGGGTGGCGCCGAGCGGGGACCTCAACGGCCACCACCGCGTGGGCGACGAACCGATCCCCGCCGCGACCCAGCTGGCCGGCCGGTCCGGCGAGGTGCCCGGGGTGGCGGACGTGGCCCGGGCGGGTGCGGACGTCGCCCGCGCCGTCGGCCGGGTCATCACCGGCAAGGACGACCGGATCCGGCTGGCCGTCGTGGCCCTGTTCGCCGGCGGCCACCTGCTCGTCGAGGACGTCCCCGGTGTCGGCAAGACGATGCTCGCCCGGGCCCTGGCCCGCGCCATCGACTGTCCCGTCCGCCGTATCCAGTTCACGCCGGACCTGCTGCCCAGCGACATCACCGGGGTCAGCGTCTTCAACGCCGAGACCGCCAGCTTCGACTTCAAGCCGGGCGCCGTGTTCGCGAACGTCGTCATCGGCGACGAGATCAACCGCGCGTCCCCGAAGGCGCAGAGCGCCCTGCTGGAGGCGATGGCCGAGGGCCAGGTCACCGTCGACGGGACCACCTACACCCTGGCGGAGCCGTTCCTCGTCGTCGCGACCCAGAACCCGGTCGAGATGGAGGGCACCTACCCGCTCCCCGAGGCCCAGCGCGACCGCTTCATGATGCGGTTCTCCCTGGGCTACCCGGGCCCCGAGGCGGAGCTGGAGATGCTCGACAGCCACAGCGCGTCGTCGCCGGTCGAGGACCTGACGCCGGTCGTGACCGGGCGCGACGTGGCGGCCCTGGTCGCGGCGGTCCGGCGGGTCCACCTGTCCGACGCGGTCAAGCGCTACGTGCTCGCCCTGGTCTCCAGCACCCGCGACCACCGGGACCTCGCCCTCGGGGCGTCGCCGCGCGCCGGGCTGCACCTGGTGCGTGCCGCCCGTGCGCAGGCGGCCCTGGACGGGCGTGACCACGTGCTGCCCGACGACGTCCAGGCACTGGCCGTGCCGGTGCTCGCCCACCGGATGCTGCTGTCCGGCGAGGCGGCCCTGGACCGGCTGACCGCGGATGGCATCGTCGACCAGCTCGTGCAGCGGGTGCCGCTCCCTCGCGCCGTGGCCCGCTGACGAGATGAGCACGCTCGGGTCGAGGACGGTGCGAGCGGGGGCGGCGGCCGGCAGGCCCAGCGGGGTGCGGGCGCGGGTGCTCGCCGGCACGACGGCTCGCGGTCGGACCTTCCTGGCGGTGGGGGCGTTCGCGGTGCTGGTCGGCCTGTTCGCCGGTGAGCAGCAGCTCGTGCGGCTCGGTGTCCTCGTCGTCGCGCTGCCGGTCGCCGGCGCGCTGCTGCTGTCCGCCGCGCGCACCGGACTGTCGGTCACCCGGTCGCTGGACCGGCCGCGGATCGCGCCGGGCGAGACGAGCGTGCTGTCGCTCACCGTCGCCAACTCCGGCCGGCTGCCCATCGCCGGCGCGGTCCTCGTCCAGCCGCTGACCGACGCCGTCGTCCGGGCGGGAGCGCCGCGCGGCGCCGGAGCCCGGCGCCGCGTCGGTCTGCTGCGCGGCGGCGAGCGGCGCGCCGCGACCCTGACGCTGACCGGCACCACCCGCGGCACCCACACCCTGCCCGCCGCCGAGGTGGCGGTGTCGGACCCCTTCGGTGTCGTCCGGCTCTCCCGGTCCTCGGCCGAGCTCGACGGCGACGCGGGCCGCGCGACGGTGCTCACCGTCACCCCCGTGGTGCACCGGCTGAGTGGTCGCCCCGGCGGCGGGCCGGCCGGGGCCGCGGCGGTCGGGCGCGGAAGGTCGGTCGGGGTGGCCGGTGAGCAGGACAGCTCGGTGCGGGAGTACCAGCCCGGCGACGACGTGCGGCGCGTGCACTGGCGGTCCACCGCACACCGCGGCGAGCTGATGGTCCGGCAGGAGGAGCAGCCCTGGCAGTCCCGGCTGACGGTCCTGCTGGACACCCGGGCCTCGGACTTCGCGGGCAGTGGACCGGACTCGTCGTTCGAGTGGGCCGTGTCGGCAGCCGCGAGCGTCGTGGACCACGCCGCGCGCCTCGGGTACGAGGTCGACCTGGTCGCGGAGACCGCCCGGTCGGCCGGCGGCTGGAGCCCGGGGCGCGCCGTCGGGATCCCTGGCCGGGCGACCGCGGGACGGGGCACGCCGACGGACCGGGCACGGGTCGCGCGGGAGGCGCTGGACCGGCTGGTCGACATCCGGCCCCGGCGCCGGCCGTCCGGCGGCGGCGTCGACCGGATCGCGTCGCCCGGTGCTCTCGGCGCGGCACGCGGCGGCGGCCGCGGCGCGCACACCGTCGTCGCGGTCCTGGGCTCGGTCGGACCCGAGGACCTGCCGGAGCTCGCTGACCTGCGGGCCGGCCGGGCCACCGCGATCGCCCTGCTGCTCCGGGGCACCGACTGGTCGGACGGCGCGGGGGCAGCCGCGGCCGCCGGCGTCCGGGCCGCACTCGCCGCCCAGGGCTGGCAGACCGTGGCCGTCGGCCGGGGGGACACGGTCCCGGGGGCATGGGACGCCGCGAACGCCGCCGCCCGGGCAGGCGCCCGGGCCGACGGCCGCGGGAGCGCGACGAGGACTGGCGTGACGAGCACTGGCGTGACGACGGGAGCAGGACGATGAGCGGCTCGGTGCTGGCCGGCGGGATCGCCACCCGGACAGCCGGCGCCGCGGACGGGCCGGGGAGCGGCCCCCCGTCCGTCCCCCGCCGGCGGTCGAGCCCGGCCGTGGGCTTCGGCCCGGCAACCGGGCCGGCCACGCCCGGGTCGGGCGTCGGCTCCGACAGCCGCGGGGCCGTCCTCGGCGGAGTCGCCGTCCTCGCCACCGCGGTCGTCCTGCGCCCCCTGCTGGTGGGCGCCTCGTGGTGGTTCGCCGTCGCGGTCGGTGTCGCCCTGGTCGTCGGAACGGGTGCGGTGGCCCGACGGCTGAGGATGCCCGCCCCCCTCGTCGTGCTCGCCCAGGCCGTCGTCAGCGGTGCCTGGGTGGTCTTCCTCGGCGGCGGGGACAGCCTGCGGGGAGGCCTGCTGCCGACCCGGGAGACACCCGGTGCGGTTCGCGACCAGGTCGACGCCGCGTTCGAGCTGGTCAACACCGCTGCGCCGCCGGTCGTCACCGGCACCGGTCTGCTGCTGCTGGTCTGCGGCGGTCTCGGACTGGTCGCCATCGTCGTCGACCACCTCGTGGTGACCTGGCGGGTCCCGGCGCTGGCCGCGCTGCCGCTGCTCGGTGTGCACGTGGTGACGATGGTCTGCGCCCCCGGCGGGGTGGGCTCGCTGGACTTCGTCGTCGCCGCCGGCGGGTTCCTGGCCCTGGTGCTGCTCGCGCCCGGTCGTTCGACGCGCGGGCAGGACGGGCACGGGGGCGGCGCGGGGGTCCGGATCGGGCTGGCCGCGGTCAGCCTCGCCGTCGTGCTGGCGGCTGTCCTACCGGGCCTGGGTGTGGGCGCCGTGTACCACCTCGGCTACCACCAGCCGACGGTTGACGGCGAAGGCGTCGGGGACGGCGGCGGCTCGGTGCTGGTGGTGCGTGACCCGATGGTGCAGCTGCGACGGAACCTCACCCAGCCGCAGGACGTCGACGTGCTGACCTACCGCACCAGCGACGGCTCGCTGCCCTACCTGCGCCTGCGGACCCTGGAAGCGTTCGACGGCCGGCGGTGGACCGCCGGACCCCGGGACCTCCAGCCCGCCGACGAACCCTTCCCCGCTCCGAGCGGCGTGTCCGCCGGGGCGGCCCGGACCACGGTGACCACCACGGCCAAGGTCGCCGACGGCCTGCGCAGCCAGTTCCTCCCGGTCCCCTACCCCGCCTCGGCGGTCCGTGTCGACGGGCCCTGGAACGTGGACACCCGCGACCTCGACGTCGTGTCGCTGACCCGCGGGACGTCCGGCGGCCTGGAGTACACCGTCGAGAGCACGCCGCTGGAGATCGACCCCGAACGGTTGCGGTCCGCGACCGGATCGATCCCGACCGACATCCGCGACCAGGACCTGGCGCTGCCCGCGGGCCTGCCCACAGAGGTGACCGCCACGGCTCGCCGGGTGACCGCCGGCGCGGACACCGCCTACGACCGCGCGGTCGCCCTGCAGGAGTGGTTCCGCACGGACTTCGCCTACGACGTCACCTACGCCGAGGGGACCTCCAACGGTGCGCTGGCGCGTTTCCTGACCGACAAGCGGGGGTACTGCGAGCAGTTCGCCGCGACGATGGCGGTGATGGCCCGGGAGCTCGGCATCCCGGCGCGGGTCGTCACCGGCTTCCTCCCCGGTGGCTCGAGCGCCGACGGGAACGTCACCGTCACGGCGCGCGACGCCCACGCCTGGCCGGAGCTGTGGTTCCCCGGGAACGGGTGGGTGCGGTTCGAGCCGACGCCGGCCACCCGCACCGGGAACGCCCCCGCGTACGCGACGCCGGCACCGACCGCCATCGATCCCGCCGCCCCCGGGGCCTCGGCGTCCGCCGCCCCGGTGGCGCCGCGGACCGGGCCGGAGGAGACCGACGCCGGTCCGGCGGCAGAGGTGACCGACACGGCCGGCGCCACGGCCGGTCGCCGGATCGCGGTCGGTGCCGGTGTGGTCGGCGCGGGTGCCGTCCTGCTGCTCGGTCCGCACGTCGGTGCGCTGCTCTGGTGGCGTCGCCGCCGGGCAGCGGCCCGTGCCCGCGGTGGAGCCGCCGCGCAGGTCGAGCTGGCCTGGGACGAGGTCCGGTCGGCGCTGGTCGAGGCCGGGTCCCGGTGGGAGGGCGCGGCCAGTCCGCGGGCCGCCGCCCGGACCGTCCTGTCGGTGGTTGCCGCCGGGACACCGACCACACCAACCACCCCAACCACGTCGTCGACGTCGGCCGCGGCGTCCCCGGAGGTCGCAGCAGCGGTCGGTCGCCTGGTGCGGCTCGCCGAGCGGGTCCGCTACGGGGCGCCGGGCGGCGCGGAGCCGGACCTGTCCACCCTGCGCGCCGATGTGTCCACCGTCGTCCACGCGCTGCGGGCGGTCAGCCCGCGCCGCAGTCGGCTGATCGGGTTCCTGCTGCCCGAGCCGGTCCGCCGGCTGCGACCGGGCCTGCCGACGACCTGACGGGTCCCTCAGCCGGCCGTGACGCGGACGACGACCCCGCCGACCACGTGCAGGTCGACCCGGTCGTACCGCAGGTCTTGATGGACCTCGAGTGACGCGAAGTCGCGTTCGACGACGCGGACCGGATGGCCCTGAGCCGATGCCCGGGCGCTCGCGGCGGCTTCCGTCATCCCCAGGTAGGCCTGCCCCTCGGCCGTGGTCGCTGCGAGCGCGGCGTCCATCGCGCGACGAGCGTCCCGGCCGGGGTGGCGGCCTCTCGGGCTCACGAGCCGGCGAGCGGGCTCAGAGGCCGCGCTCGGAGCGGCGGCGACGCCACCGCTCCTCCACCCGGTCCATGAACGAGCCGGACGGGGCCGGTCGCCGAGGTCGGTCCGGGCGCTCGCTGCGCGGCGCGCCGGCGCGTCCGGGTGCCGGCCGCGCCCCGCGCTGCCGGCTGGTCGCACCCACCCGCCGCGCGCCGGGCACTGTCGGGTCGACGACGAACAACTCCGGGGTGCGGACCCGCCAGCCGTTGACCGCGGTGACGACGCAGACGAGCATCACGACGAAGCCGACGATGCTGACCGGCACCAGGCCGGGGAAGATCACGCCGACCATCAGCAGGACGATGCCCACGGCGAAGCCGGACAAGGACAGGGCCAGCGAGCGGTGCCGCCGCCGGGCCGACGCCGAACCGCGCAGCGCCGAGGCGAGTTTGGGGTCCTCGGCACTCAGGGCCCTCTCCATCTGCTCGAGCAGGCGCTGCTCGTGTTCGGAGAGAGGCATGGTTCCCCCTGCGGCTGCGAGGACCGCCGGCCGGTCACCCGGGGAGGTCGTGGGTCGCGGTGTCACGGTCAGACGTGCCGTCTGGGCCGCACAGCCGGATCACGGCTGTCCGCATGCGGGCAGGCCCGACCTGACCCCTCGAAGTGTAGGGCTCGGAGCTGTCCTCGTCAGCGGGGGTCCCGCGGCGGAGCGCCGGCGCCCGCGGCCGGCCGGCGCGGACCCCGGACCAGGCTGGCCGGGCGGACCGAGCCGGATCCGAACCGGGCGCTCAACCCGTCGATCGCGACCTCGGCGTCACGCCACCCGTGCTCGGGGTCGCCGAGCGCCGGCTGGATGCTCACCGAGTCCACCGGGACGAGCCGTTCGGCCCGGATCCCGATCAGCCGGACCGGCCCCGTCGGCGCCAGACCCGCCAGCAGCCGGCACGCGGCGTCGTGCATGTGCCGCGCGACATCCGTCGGCGTCTCCAGCGTGGTGGACCTGCTCAGCGTCGTGAAGTCGGACCGGCGGACCTTGATCGCGACGGTCCGCGCGGCCGTTCCCGAGGCCCGCAGCCGCTCCGCGGTCCGCACCGCCAGCTCCAGCAGGTGCCGGCGCAGCTCGACCGGGTCGGCCGTGTCCGCCTCGAACGTCCGCTCCGCGCCGCACGAGCGCTCGGTTGCCCCGGGGTCGACCCGCCGCGCGTCGCGGCCGGTGGACATCGCCGCCAGGTGGTCGGCCCCGGCACGGCCGACCGTCGCCCGCAGGGTCTGCGCCGGGACCTGGGCGAGTTCCCCGACGGTGCGGATGCCGAGCCGGCCGAGCAGCGCCCCGGTCTTGTCCCCGATCCCCCACAGCGCCCCGATCGGCAGCGGCTCCAGGAAGGCGGCGACCCCGTCGACCGGGACCACGTGGATGCCGTCCGGCTTGGCGGCACGGGACGCGAGTTTGGCCAGTGACTTGGTCGGCGCCACCCCGACCGAGCAGGGCAGGCCGAGTTCGGTCGACACCCTGGCCCGGATCAGGCGGGCGATGGCCACCGGGCTGCCGAGCAGGCGCCGGCCACCGGCGACGTCCAGGAACGCCTCGTCCAGCGACAGCGGCTCGACCAGCGGGGTGACCGACCGCAGGATCTCCATGACCTGCCTGGACACCTCGCCGTAGACCCCGTGCTCGGCCGGGAGCGTCACCAGCTGGGGGCACAAACCCCGGGCCCGCGCGACCGGCATCGCCGAGCCGACCCCGAACTGGCGGGCCTCGTAGGTGGCCGACAGGACGACGCCGCGGGCGCCGCCCCCGCTGACCGCCATCGGCACGCCGCGCAGCTCCGGGCGGTCGCGCAACGCCACCGAGGCGTAGAAGGCGTCCATGTCCACGTGCAGGATCGGGCAGCCGGTGTCGTCCGGGAACGGGCCGGCGTCACCGGTCACCCCCCGGTCCCCCGCCTGCGGCACCGGGTCACGGTAGGCGGCTGCCCGGCACCGCGGGAGGCGGCAGGACGGCGCGGCGGAAGCCGGCCGCCGCCCGGACCAGGGCGTCGGCCGCCGCCTGGTCGGTCCCCGCCGCTGCGGCGGTGTCCCCCCGGCACAGCGCCGACCACCGGCGGTCACTGGCCGCGAAGGTCCCGGCCCACTCGGCCAGGTCCGGCCGGACCGTGGCCACCAGAGCCCAGGGCCCGGCCGCCGCGGCGTGCGCGGCGGCGTCGACCGACCCGGCACAGGCCGCCCAGGCCGTGGTCAGCCCGGACAGCCGGGCCAGGGCGAACCGCACCGGCGCGTCGACCTCCCGCCCGGCCTCCTCCAGCAGCTCCGCCGCCCGCTGCAGGTGCGACAGCGCGGGCGGGCACCGGCGGACCGGGGAGCTGACGGGCGGGGCCATGAGCCATTCGAACACGTGTTCGACCGCCGGACAAGGCGGCGCACGGAGGTCCAGGATCCGCCGAGCCGCCGGACAGGAGGTCAGCGCAGGCCGGCCGGGTGGGTGGTTCCACCGCCGGCCAGGTCGCCGGTGAGGTAGTGCTGCACGGCGGGGGCGACCGCGGCGACGAGCGCGTCGACCTGCGCGCGGGCGAGCGGCTCGATGCCGACGACGTAGCGGGCGACGGCGAGGCCGAACAGGTGTGAGCCGGCCAGCGCCACGCGCAGCTCGGGGGAGTCGACGTCGAGCCGGGCAGCGGCGCCGGCCAGGACCTGGGAGCCGATGAACTCGCGCAGGAGAGCGGCGGCGGCCTCGTGCGAGAACGTCGAGCGGACGACGGAGCGCAGCGCCGCGCCGGTGACGGGGTCCTCCCACAGGGAGAGGTAGCGGCGGGTCATCCGCTCCCCGACGGTGGCCCGGTCGCCCTCGAACGGCTGCGGCAGACCGGTCATGAAGTCCTCGGGCAGGGCCAGGGCGGCGAGGAAGAGGTCGTCCTTGGTGCCGAAGAAGTGGTGGACCAGGGCCGGGTCGACCCCGGCGCGCCCGGCCACACCGCGGATGGTCGTCCCGGCGTAGCCGGACTCGGCGAAGCTGACGCGCGCCGTGTCGAGGATCGCCGCCCGCGTGCCGCTGTCGCCCGGGCGGCGGCCTCCTCGGGTGCTCACACCACCACCCTACGGTTCCTCACCTGTTGAGTTCATCACTCGTTGAGTTTAGTCTCGCCAGCACGTGCAGCACGGCGCCGCGTCGCGACCGACGACGCCTGGGGCACGGGTCCCTGCACGAGCCACTCCATCCCCCACCGACCCCGGGAGACCGCCATGATCGTCATCACCACTCCCACCGGCCAGATCGGCCGCCAGACCCTCACCCGGCTCCTCGCGACGGGCGAGGACCTCCGCGTCGTCGCACGCGACCCTTCGCGCCTGCCCGCCCAGGTCAGGGAGCGGGCCGAGGTGGTGGTGGGGTCCCACGACCAGCCCGACGTCCTCGCCCGGGCCTTCGCCGGGGCCGACTGCGTGCTGTGGGTGGTGCCGCCGAACCCCCGGGCGGACGACGTGACCGACCACTACCTGGAGTTCACCCGCCCGGCGTGCGAGGCCCTCACCCGGCACGGGGTGGCACGGGTGGTCGGTGTCACCAGCCTCGGCCACGGGTGGCCGGAGGATGCGGGCAACCTCTCCGCGGCGATGGCGATGGACGACCTCATCGGCAGCACCGGGGTGGCCTACCGCGCGCTGGCGATGCCGTTCTTCCTGGAGAACCTGCTCGGCCAGGTCCGCTCCCTCAGGGCCGAGGGCACCTTCGCGATGACCAACGCCGCCGACCGCCCCCTGCGCACGGTCGCCACCGCGGACGTCGCCGCTGCAGCTGCGCCACTGCTGCTCGACAGCTCCTGGACCGGGCAGCAGGTCCTCCCGGTGGTGGGGCCCGACGCACTGACGCCCGAGGGCATGGCCGAGACGATGGCCGAGGTGCTCCAGCGATCCGTGCGCTACCAGCAGGTCAGCGACCAGGACTTCACGGACAGGATGCTCGGGTACGGCCTCAGCGCGGCGTGGGTCCGGGGGCTGGTCGCGATGACCACCGCCCAGAGCGAGGGAATCTACGAGGCCGCGCTGACGTCGCCCGGCAGCGAGCTGGGACCCACCACCCAGCCCGGGGCCCGCACCAGCTTCCGGCAGTGGTGCCAGGAGGTCCTGGCGCCGGCGGTCGTGGCCTGACACCCCTCGCCGGGACACCTGCAGCCTTCGCGGACCGCGTCGTCGAGGTGGCAGTCCGACCGGCGCCGACCTGCCCGGACGCCCGGCCGGAGCCCTCCCTACGCTGGGCAGGTGCCGCTCGCCGTCCGCCTCGACCTGTGGACGGTCCGACCCTCGCGGGTCCCCGCGGCGCTGATCCGGATGGGCTGGGACCGCCGGCCCCGTCGGCGTCCGGGGCTGCGCTTCGCCAAGCTGGTGGGCACCGGCGACGGCCGCACCTTCACCGCCCGCGACGCCGACCCCCTGCGCTGGGGACTGCTCACCGTCTGGGACACCGCCGAGCGGGCGACCGCCTTCGACGACGACCCGACTCCCCGGGGATGGGCGCGGATCAGCACCGAGCACCTGGTCGCCCAGCTGGACCCGATCGCGGCCCGCGGCCGGTGGTCCGGTGTCCAGCCGTTCGGCACGCCCGAGGCCGAGCCCGCCGCGGCCGGGGCACTGGCCGCCGGGCCGGTCGCCTCGCTGACCCGCGCACGCATCCGGCCGACCCACTGGCGGCGGTTCTGGCGCGCGGTGCCCCCGGTGTCCGCCGACCTGCACCGGGTGCCTGGGCTGTCGCTGGCGGTCGGGATCGGCGAGGCGCCCGTCGGGTTGCAGGGCACGTTCAGCGTCTGGCGTGACGCCCGCTCGCTCAACCAGTTCGCCTATCGCCGGGCCGAGCACCAGGCCGTCGTGGCCCGGACCCCGGTCGAGGGCTGGTACAGCGAGGAGCTGTTCGCCCGCTTCGCCGTCCGCCGGATCAGCGGCTCGTTCGCCGGGACCACGTTCGCCGCCGATCCGGCCGGGCACGTTCCCGGTGCCGCCGCGTGACCGGTGCTCTCGCCGCGACCGGGACCCGCACCGGCGCGGCCGGGCGGCGGACGGCGTGGTGGCTGGCCGCGGCCGGTGCGGTGCTCACGGTCGGGTTGAACATCGCCTACCCGCTGGCCGGTGCGGCCGGGCGGGACCGGCTGTCCGTCGTCACCGTGCTGGTGTTCGCGGCGGCCTCGGTCGCCGGTGCCTGGGCGCACGCCGGCGCCCGCACCGCGGCGGCGGTCCTGCTCGCCGGCGGCGGGATCGGTCTGGCCGCGGAGGTCCTCGGCGTCGCGACCGGCGTGCCCTTCGGCTCCTACGCCTACGCGGACAGCCTGGGCCCGAAGCTCGCCGGGGTCCCGCTGGTGGTGCCGCTGGCGTGGGTGATGATGACGTGGCCGTCCTGGGTTGTGGGCACCGCTCTCGCGGCGCGCGTGCCGGCCCGCCGACGGCGCACGGTCGCGTGGCTGGTCTCCGCGTGGGCGCTGGCCAGCTGGGACCTGTTCCTCGACCCGCAGATGGTCCAGGCAGGGCACTGGGCCTGGCGCACCGGTGGCGGGATCTCGGCCGCCGTGCCCGGGATCCCGGGAATCCCGGTGTCGAACTACCTGGGCTGGCTCGCCGTCTCGCTGGTGCTCACCGGAGTCCTGGCGCTGTTCCGGCTGCCCGGCTCGACCGCCCGAACCGTGCCCGGTCCCGCGGCGTCGCTGTACCTGTGGACGTGGGCGGGCGGCGTCGTGGCGAACGCGTTCTTCTTCGGTCGCCCCGCGGTGGCCGGAGTCGCCGGACTGCTGATGGGCACCGTCGCGGTGCCGTTCGCGCTCCGGTGGGCCCGGACGCGGCGCGCGGGCGCTAACCGGTGAGAGCACTGCGCACGCTGACCGCAGCCGGGACGGGCGCCGCGGTCGCGCTCACCGCGCACACGGCCGTCAACCTCCGGGCGCTGCGCCGGCCGCCCGCGGACCCGCCCGCCCCGGTCGAGCCGGTGGCGCTGCTGTTGCCGCTGCGCGACGAGGCCGATCGGGTCGGCCCGTGCCTGCAGGCACTGCGGGCGGTGCTCTCGCGGTCGACCGGCCAGGTTTCCCTGACGGTGCTCGACGACGGTTCCACCGACGGCACCGGCGAGCTCGTCCGGACCGCGCTGGCCGGCGTGGCCGGCACCCGGGTGCTCGACGGCGGGCCGCTGCCGGCCGGATGGCTGGGCAAGCCGCACGCCTGCGACCAGCTGGCCCGGGCCGCGGGGAACGCGACGGTGCTGGTGTTCGTCGACGCCGACGTCGAGCTGGCCCCGCACGCCGTCGACGCCGCCGTCGCGCTGCTCCGGTCCACCGGCCTGGACCTGGTGAGCCCGTACCCCCGTCAGCTCGCCGCCGGGTTCGGGCCGCGGCTGGTGCAGCCGCTGCTGCAGTGGTCGTGGGCGACGACCCTCCCGCTGGGGTTGGCCGAACGGTCGCCGCGGCCCTCCCTGTCGGCGGCCAACGGCCAGTTCCTCGTCATCGACGCCGCCGCCTACCGCCGCGCCGGCGGCCACGCGGCCGTCCGCGGTGACGTCCTGGAGGACCTCGCCCTGCTCCGCGCGGTCAAGGCGAGCGGTGGCCGCGGAACCGTGGTCGACGGCACGGAGCTGGCGAGTTGCCGGATGTACACGAGCTGGGCCGAACTCGTCGACGGGTACGGCAAGTCGCTGTGGTCGGCCTTCGGCGGCCGCGGCGGGTCCGCGGCGATCGCCGGGCTGCTGCTGCTCGCCTACGTCGTCCCGGCCACGGCCGCGCTCGGTGGATCGGTGATCGGCGCCACCGGCGTCGCCGCGATCGGCGGGATCGGGTACGCCGCGGGCGTGGCGGGCCGGGTCCTGGTGGGCCGGCGCACCGGCGGCCGCGTGTGGCCGGACGCCCTCGCCCATCCCGTGTCGGTGCTGGCGTTCACCGGGCTGCTCGCCCGCTCGTGGCGGGACCACGACCGCGGGTCGCTGCGCTGGCGCGGCCGCGCGGTGACCGTGCCGACGGGAGGCGCGGTGTGAGCAGGGTTCTCGTCGTCGGGGCGGGCGTCGGCGGCATGTGCGCGGCGGTCCGACTGGCCAAGCTCGGCCACGAGGTCACCGTGGTCGAGCGGTCCGACGCGGTCGGCGGCAAGCTCGGGCGCTTCTCCCGGGACGGGTTCACCTTCGACACCGGCCCGCACCTGCTGACACTGCCGGCGGTGCTGCGGGACACGTTCCGCAAGTCCGGGCGGCCGCTGGAGCGGGAGCTCGACGTCGTGCCGGTGGAACCCGCCTGCCACTACCGGTTCGCCGACGGCACCGAGGTCGACGTGCCCGGCGTCGGCGTGCACCGGGTCGTCGACGCGTTCGGGGACGCCCTCGGCGGGAGCGCGGCCGACGACTGGCGCCGGTTCGCCGTGCGCGCCAAGGCGATGTGGGCGGTGTCCCGCGGGCCGTTCCTCGAGAACGCGCTGGCCGGTGGCGACCTGGTCCGGCTGTCCCGCCGGGTCGGGGACCTGCGGACGATCGCGCCATGGCAGACCCTGCGGGGCCTGGGCCGCGGCTACCTGCGCGACCCCCGGCTGCGCACCTACCTGGACCGCTACGCCACCTACTCGGGTTCGGACCCGCGCCGGGCGCCGGCCGCGCTGGCGACGGTCCCGCACGTCGAGCAGACGTTCGGCTCCTTCTACGTGCCCGGCGGCCTGTACCGGATCGGCGAGGCGCTCGAGCAGCGGATGCGCGTGCGCAGGGTCGACCTGCGGCTGTCCACAGAGGTCGCCTCGCTGACGGTGGACGCCGGTCGGGTCACCGGAGCGGTGCTCACCGACGGCGAGCGGGTGCCCGCCGACGTGGTCGTCACCGACGCGGACGCGACCGACGTGTACGGCCGGCTGCTGGACCCCCGGCTGCCCGCGGCCCGGTCCGCGCGCCGGCGCCTGGCCGCGGCCACCCCGTCGCTGTCGGGTTTCGTGCTGCTGCTGGCACTGCGCGGGCGGACACCCGGGCTGCGGCACCACACCGTGCTGTTCCCGCAGGACTACGACGACGAGTTCGACTCCGTCTTCGGCACCCGGTCCCGCCCGGCGCGCGCGACCCCGGACCCGGCCGTGTACCTGTCCAGCCCGGACGATCCGGCGACCCGGCCGGACGGCGACTCGGAGGCGCTGTACGTCCTGGTCAACGCCCCGCGGCACGGGGACCCGGCGACGGACGCCTCGACGGTCGACTGGCGGGCGCCCGGGTTCGCCGATGCCTACGCCGACCGGGTGCTGGCCGTGATGGCCGAGCGCGGCGTCGACGTTCGCGACCGCGTGCTGTGGCGGGAGCTCCGGTCGCCGGCGGACCTGGCCGACCGGACCGCCGCACCCGGCGGCGCGATCTACGGCACGTCGTCCAACGGCGCCCGGTCGGCCTTCCTGCGCGCGGCCAACAACTCCCCGGTGCCCGGACTGTTCTGCGTCGGCGGGTCGGCGCACCCCGGCGGCGGGCTGCCGCTGGTCGGGCTGTCCGCGAAGATCGTCGCCGAGGCGGTCGGCCCGGCCTGAGGGCCCGGTCGTCGGCTCGGGCTGCGATCCTTGCCGGTGAGCGGTCGCGCCCAGGCACAGCGACACCGCCCGTCGGCCCGACCCCGACCTCGGAGGAACTGGTGGCATCAGCCGCAGACAGCCCCCTGGACACGCCGATCGACGGGCTGCTCGCCACGCCGACGTCGAGGCTCCCGTACCAGCGCAACGTGCTGCTGCGGTCCTACGTCCTCCAGCGTCGGCAGGGGAACCTGGTGGTGTACAACTCCCCAGGAGTGAGCGAGTCGGCGGCCGCGATCCGCGCGCTCGGCGCACCGGCACGCCTCCTGGTCAACCACGGCCACGAGTCGATGTACGGCCAGCCCGACCTCGACGTACCCATCTGGGTCCACGAGAAGGACCGCTCGGAGGTCGCCGGGTCCCTCGACGTGGCGGGCACCTTCGACGGCCGGACGACGATCGACGACGACCTGGAGGTGATCCCGACCCCGGGCCACACCGCGGGGACGACCTGCTACCTCTGGGACGACGGCACGCACCGGTTCCTCTTCACCGGTGACTTCATCTGGATCGAGGACGGCGAGTGGAAAGCCGTCGTCCTGAGCGAGGAACTGCGCCGCGACTACCTCGACAGCCTTGCGCTGGTCCGGGACCTCGAGTTCGACGTGCTCGTCCCCTGGGGGACGTCCGAGGGCGGCCCGTCCTTCGGAGTCGTGGCGGACCGGTCGGAGGTGCACGACCGCGTCGACGCGATCATCGATCGGGTCGCGGCCGGCAGCGACCGCTGACCTCGGCGCCGAGCACCCTGCGCGGCGGGTCGGCGCTGTCCGGCCGGGCGCGGGGCTTCCCCGGGGCGCGGGACGGGGGGAGGATCGGGGCAGCCGATCCGGGAGGACCCATGACCACCACGTCAGCAGAGCCGCTGGACGACGTACGGCGCGGCGAGCTCGTGTCCACCGTGCTGACCGACGGGATCGTCGGCCTGAAGGGCGCGTTCGACCGCGACTGGGTCGACCGGCTCGGCGAGGACGTGCTGGCCGCGTTCGACGAGGCCCGGGGCCGCGAGGGCGGCGCCGTCGGGCGCGGTCCGCAGCGCTGGTACGTCGAGGTCCACCCCGAGCAGCTGCGCGGGTTCGCCGAGCTGGCGTCGCACCCGTGGATCGTCGGCATCGCGACCGCGATCCTCGGACCGGACTACGAGATCGTCGAGACCGGCTTCGACATCCCGTTCGCCGGTGCCGTCGACCAGCCCTGGCACCGCGACTTCCCGATGCCGGCGGAGACGAAGCAGACCCGCCGGCTGACCTCGCTCGCCATCAACGTGACGACCGTGGACACGGCCGAGGACATGGGCCCGTTCGAGATCGCGCCGGGCACCCAGTTCGACGACGACGCCGAGTTCGACCACGAGATGTTCCCGCCGAAGTCCGCCTACGGCCGGTACCGCGAACGCGCCGTCCGCAAGTTCCCACAGCGCGGCGACATCTCCGTCCGGTCCGCGCTCACGATCCACCGCGGGACGGCGAACCACTCGCAGCTCGCCCGGCCGGTGCTGGTGCTCGGTCTCGACGCGCCCGGCGCCGGCAACGCCGAGCACCACGACGCGGCGGTCACCCGCGACTACCACGACAGCCTGCCGGCGGTCGTCCGCCAGCACCTGCACTGCCCGGTCGTCGACTCCCTGACCCCGATCGTGCAGAAGCACACGATCGAGGGCCTGGTGATGGGCGCCGCCGAGGACTGAGCGCACGCATCGGCTGCCCCAGCCGCAGACCCACGGGGCAGCCGGCGCTGCGTCAGCGCAGGGCGCGGCGCACAGCCAGGGCGACCTGGACGAACCCGACGACGTGCACGGCCAGCCACGCCGCGGCCCCGGCGGTCGCCCAGCCCGGTGCCGAGTCCGGGTACAGGCCGGCGCCCAGCAGGAACGCCGCGGCGACGATGATCCGCGTCGGGCGCTCGGCGATGCTCACCACGCCGATCTCGGACATCCCGGCCGCCGCACCGCGGGCGCGGGTGTACTCCTGGAGGAACGTGGCCAGACCGCCGGCCGTCACCAGCAGGCCCGGCGCACCGACCAGCCACAGCGCCACGAGGTAGCCGACGTCGGCGATCCGGTCGGCCACCGAGTCCAGGACGAACCCGGTCCTCGACGCCCGGTCGGTGAGCACCGCGACCGCCCCGTCGAGGTTGTCGGCCAGCCCGGACACGACGATCAGCGCCGAGCAGACCAGCGCCAGGCGGGGGCTGTCGCCGGCACCGAGCGCGACCAGCGGCACGGCCAGGCCGAGCAGGATGCCGCCGAGGGTCACCGCGCCGGGGCCGGCGCCGAGACGGACCAGCGGCGCGGCGACCACGTGCACCATCGACAGCCAGCCGCGCACCATCCGCGAGCGCGCGACGTCGTACCCGCCGTGCAGCGCCGACCACCGGCGCAGGTACTCGTCGCGGTCGGGCACGGCGGCCCGGCCGCGGCCGGTGGCGGCGCCGCCGATCACCCGCAGGCCGGTGTGCGCGCGACGGTCGGCCGGCGCAGGCCGAGCCCGTCGAACACCTCCCGCGTCGCCGTCGACCGGTTGAGGGTGATGAAGTGCAGCCCGGGCACCCCCTCGGCCAGCAGCCGTCGACACATCGAGACCGCGAACTCGATCCCGACGGCCCGGACCGCGGCCGGGTCGTCGGCCACCGCCGACAGCCGGTCGGTGAACGCCCCCGGCAGCGGTGCCCCCACCAGGGCGGCGAACCGGTCGACCTGGCCGATCCGGGTGACCGGCATGACACCGGCCAGGATCGGCACGTCGACGCCCAGCCGGGCCGCCCGGTCGCGCAGCGCCAGGTACTGGTCGACCTCGAAGAACATCTGGGTGATCGCGTAGGAGGCGCCCGCCCGGACCTTCGCGGCCAGCACGCGGGCGTCGGCGTCGACGTCGGCCGAGCGGGGGTGCTTGGTCGGGAAGGCCGCGACCCCGACGCTGAACTCGCCGACCGACCCGGCGAGACGGACCAGGTCCTCGGCGTAGGTGAGGCCCTCCGGGTGCGCGGTCCACTCGGCCTGCGGGTCCCCGGGCGGGTCCCCGCGCAGCGCGAGGATGTTGCCGACCCCGCCGGCGGCGTACTCGCCGAGGATCCGCCGCAGCTCGGCGACCGAGTGGCCGACCGCGGTCAGGTGCGCCAACGGCAGCAGGGTCGTCTCGGCCGCGATCCGGTGGGTGAGCCGGACCGTCCGGTCCCGGCTGGACCCACCCGCCCCGTAGGTGACGGACACGAACGTCGGCGCGAGCGCCTCCAGCTCGTGCAGGGTCCGCCACAGCACGGCCTCGGTGGCGTCGTCGCGCGGCGGGAACAGCTCGAAGGAGAACGACGGCCGGCTCGCGGCGAGGCTCGCGGCGACCGCGTCCGGCACGCGCGCCGAGACCGGTCGGGCCACTGCCGACCGGGCCACTGCGGAGGCGGTCACGGCCGAAGATTACGACGAGGGACCCGCCGGGGCTGTGATGCGCCGATCACCTAGGGTCGGCGGAAGGCAGCGGTTCCGCGGCCACGGAGCAGCAACCACCCACGATCGTCGAGGTCCGGGTGCGGCGTGCGGAGGTGTGGGTGACCGATCCTGTCGTGCGTCCCGCCAGCCCCGGCGGAACCGCAACCGGTCTGCTGACGGCGGCGGCCGTCCTGCGCAGCTGGCCGTCGCCCGTCGAGCCCGGCTGGTTGACCGGGCAGGTCCAGGGCCGGTTGTCCGCCTTCCTCACCGAGAAGACCCGGCAGCTGGGCGCGATCGCCGCCGACCTCGACGAGCCGCTGCTGGCGGTGACCGACCTGCTGGCGGGCGGCAAGCGCCTGCGCCCGGCGTTCCTCTACTGGGGCTGGCGGGCGACCGGCAACGCCCGGGCCGACGAGACCGACCGCGTGGTCGCCGCTGCCGCCGCGCTGGAGCTGCTGCAGGCCAGCGCCCTGATCCACGACGACGTGATGGACGGCTCGGAGACCCGCCGGGGGCTGCCGGCCGCGCACCGCCGGTTCGCCGTGCTGCACCGTTCCGCGGCCTGGGCCGGCTCACCGGAGGCCTTCGGCACGGGCGCGGCGATCCTGCTCGGTGACCTGTGCCTGTCGTGGTCGGACGAGATGCTGCGCCGGTGCGGCCTGCCCGCCGAGCGGCTGCTGCCGGCGATGCGGCTGTTCGACGACATGCGGACCGAGGTCATCGCCGGTCAGTACCTGGACCTGGTCGAGCAGGCCGCCGGCGGCTCGTCGGTCCAGCGCGCGCTGCGGGTCGTCCGGTTCAAGTCCGCCAAGTACACGATCGAGCGGCCGCTGCACGTCGGGGCGGTCCTCGCCGGGGCCGGACCGGACCTGCTGGAGCCGCTCAGCGGCTACGGCCTGCCGCTTGGCGAAGCGTTCCAGCTGCGCGACGACGTGCTCGGTGTCTTCGGCGACCCGGCCTCCACCGGCAAGCCCGCCGGGGACGACCTGCGGGAGGGCAAGCGGACCGTGCTGGTCGCGCACGCCACCGCCCGGGCCAGCAGCGCCCAGTCCGCGGTGCTGCGCCGCTACCTCGGCGACCCCGCCCTGAACGCGTCCGGCGTGGCCGAGCTGCGCGAGGTGATCGTGGCGACGGGTGCTCTCGACGCGGTGGAGACGATGGTGGAACAGCTCACCGACCAGGCCGTCGCCGCGCTGGAGCGGGCGCCGGTGGCCGACCCCGCCGCGCGGGACGCGCTGCGGGCGCTGGCCGACGCGGCGACCCGGCGCGCCGCCTGATGGCGCTGCTGGACAGCCTGCGCACCAGCGGGCCGCGGCGGACCACCGGCCCGAGTGACTCCGTCGTCGTCGTCGGCGCCGGGCTCGGTGGTCTGTCCGCGGCCCTGCGGCTGGCCGGCGCCGGCCGGCAGGTGACGGTGGTCGAACGCGAGACTGTGCCGGGCGGGCGCGCCGGGCTGCTGCGCGACGCCGGGTACTCCTTCGACACCGGCCCGTCGGTGCTGACGATGCCGGACCTGATCGCCGACGCCTTCGACGCGGTCGGCGAGACGATGGCGGACTGGCTGACCCTGCGCCCGGTCGAGCCGCTGTACCGGACCTTCTACGCCGACGGCTCGCAGCTGGACGTGCACGTCGACGTCGACGCGATGGCGCAGGAGATCACCCGGGTGATCGGGCCGGCCGAGGCCGCGGGCTACCGGCGCTTCGTCGAGTTCGTGTCCAAGCTGTACCGGATCGAGATGCGGACGTTCATCGACCGCAACCTCGACTCCCCGCTGGACCTGGTCGGTGCGGACATGGCCCGGCTGGTCGCGCTCGGCGGGATGCGCCGACTGGCCCCGGTGGTCGCGAAGTACCTGCGTGACCCGCGGACCCAGCGGGTGTTCAGCTTCCAGGCGATGTACGCGGGGCTGTCCCCCTACGACGCGCTGGCCATCTACGCGGTCATCGCCTACATGGACTCCGTGGCCGGGGTGTGGTTCCCCGACGGCGGGCTGCACGCGGTCCCCCGCGCGATGGCGGCGGCCGCCCAGAAGCACGGCGTGGTCTTCCGCTACGGCACGACCGTGGACCGGGTCGAGCTGTCCGGTGACCGTGCGGTGGCGGTGCACACGTCCGACGGCGAGCGGATCCCCGCCGACGTCGTCGTGCTCAACCCGGACCTGCCGGTCGCCCGGCGCGACCTGCTGGGCGACCCACTGCGCCGCCGGCTCGACTTTTCCCCGTCCTGCGTGACGATGAACATCGGCTCCACCGCGTCGTACTCCAAGATCGCCCACCACAACATCCACTTCGGCCAGCAATGGAAGGGCGTGTTCGCCGACCTGGTCGACTCCAAGAGGCTGATGCGCGACCCGGCCTTCATGGTGACGGCGTCGTCGCGCTCGGACCCCTCGCTCGCGCCGGCGGGGAAGAACTCCTACTGGGTGCTGTTCCCGGCGCCCAACCTGGACGGGCCGATCGACTGGGCGCGGATGCGCGGGCCCTACCGCGACGAGATGATCGCCACGCTGGAGGCCAACGGCTACGTCGGGTTCGGCGACGCCATCGAGGTCGAGCACGTCGTGACGCCCGCCGACTGGGCCGCCCGCGGGATGGCCGCCGGAGCACCGTTCGCGGCGTCCCACAGCTTCGCCCAGACCGGGCCGTTCCGGCCGTCCAACCTGTGGGGACAGAACGTCGTCTTCGCCGGGTCCGGCACCCAGCCGGGCGTCGGCGTCCCGATGGTGCTGCTGTCCGGCCGGCTCGCGGCCGAGCGGATCACCGGGCCGGACCCGGCCTACCGCTCGCGCGCCTGGCGCTGAGCTGGCTCAGTCCGCGAGCGGTGCTCTCCCAGCGCGACGTGGTCGGTGCAGGCGCCGCCGAGGGCGCCCCGTCGGCGATGAGTTCCGGTCGGGCCGCGAGTCTGTTCCGGTGACCGTCGCAGACCTCGAGCGACGCTGCCCGGCACGAAGCCAGCGGAGGACACCATGACGACCACATCGGACGACCCGACAACGGCGCTGCCCGGCCGCCCGCCCGTCGTCGACCTGGCCACCTGGCAGACCGCCCGGGAGGAGCTGCTGGTCCGCGAGAAGGCCCACACCAGGCAGGGTGACGCCCTCGCCGCGGCCCGCCGCAGCCTGCCGATGGTGGAGTTCGACGGAACGGTCGAGGTCGTCGGAGCCGACGGTCCGATCCCGTTGCTGGACCTGTTCCAGGGCCGCGACGAGCTCGTGGTCTACAAGCACATGTGGCACGACGGCGCGCCGCACCAGGGCCAGTGCGAGGGCTGCACCACCACGGCCTGGCACGTGAAGGACGCCGTCTACCTCAACGCCCGCGGCGTCTCGTTCGCCGTCCTCACCACTGGTCGATGGGCGGAGGTGGCCCCCTACGTCGAGTTCATGGGCTACCCCCAGCCCTGGTACTCGGTGCGCGGCGTGGACGCGCCGGTCGGCAAGAGCATGGGTTCCATCACCTGCTTCCTGCGCGACGGGGACCGCGCGTTCCTCACCTACTCCACGACGGGCCGTGGCAACGAGCCGGTCAACGCGTCCCTCAACCTGCTCGACAGAACGCCCTACGGACGCGGCGAGACGTGGGAGGACAACCCCGAGGGCTGGCCCGAGGGGCGCAGCGCGTGCTGGTCTTGGCGCTCGGACGCCCACGGCGTCGCCACCTGGGGTCCGACCAGCCGCCCGGTGCCGCAGTGGACCCGCCCCGGCGCCGGTCCCGTGGAGACCCTCGGCCGGTCCGGCCACCACCACTGACCGGGAGCAGCCCGACCACCCGCCCGACCAGCTCCGGGGCGACCTGGCCGGGGCACGCGTGCGGTGCCGGCGGTGGCGGTCCGGTCGCGGGCCGGATGCGGCTGCTCTGGTCGGCGGGTCCTGCGCGAACGCTCCAGCGCCGGGGACCGTTGGCGTGTTCCGCCGCCTGCCGGCGCCTGGTGACCGCAGCTGCCGCCTGGTGACCGGTTCGCCGGTCACCAGGCGGCAGGACCGGTCACCAACCGC
>CAXTBU010000011.1:7522-19710 GCA_964242885.1 uncultured Actinomycetales bacterium | reverse complement strand
ACCAACCGCGGGGCCGGTCACCAGGCGCGCAGCGCGCGCACACGGCGCGACGGGCAGGCATCCGTCGGTGAGGATGACCCGATGGCCGCACCGGAGCAGAAGACGCCGGGCTGGATGCCCGGTCCCGGCGCCGACCGGCAGCTGGCGGCCTCCTACGCACTGTGTCGCCGGCTGACCAAGGACCACGGCAAGACCTACTACCTGGCGACGCAGCTGCTCCCCGCGGCGAAGCGTCCGTCGGTCTACGCCCTCTACGGCCTGGCCCGCTACGCCGACGAGATCGTCGACGACCTGCCCGCCTCCGCCGGCGTCGCCGACCGCAAGGCGCGCCTCGGCGCGTTCGCCGACACGATGCTGCGCGACCTCGCCCGCGGGGAGTCCACGCACCCGGTCGGGCGGGCCGTCGTGGACACCACCACCCGCTGGTCGGTCGACCGCGAGCTGTTCGAGGCGTTCTTCGCGTCGATGGCGATGGACCTGACGGTGACCGAGTACCCGACGTGGGAGGACCTCGGCGGGTACGTGTTCGGGTCCGCCGCGGTCATCGGGCTGCAGATGCTGCCGATCCTGGAGCCGGTCACCGACGACGCCGCCCAGCTGGACGCGGTGTCCTGCGCGGCCCGCGACCTCGGGGTCGCCTTCCAGCTGGCGAACTTCGTGCGCGACGTCGGCGAGGACCTGGACCGCGGCCGGATCTACCTGCCGATGGCCGACCTCACCGCGTTCGGGCTGACCCGGGCCGACCTGGAGCTGCGACGGGTCGACGACCGGGTCCGCGCGCTGCTGGCGTTCGAGATCGAGCGGGTCCACGTGCTGCGCGACTCGGCCGCAGCCGGCATCCCGCTGCTGCACCCCACCAGCCGGCCGTGCATCGCCGCGGCGCTGTCGATGTACTGCGGGATCGCGGACCGGGTCGCCGCGACCGGCTACCAGGTGTTCAACACCCGGGCGAGCGTCCCGCTGCCGACCCGGCTCGCCACCGCCGGCCGGGCCTGGCAGGACGTCCGCGCAGCGGCGCGCCGGAGTCCGAACTGGGATCGCGTCGCAGCCGTCACCGGCTGACCCTCGCTCGGCGGGAACGGCCGGTCCCGGATGCGCTAGAAGGCGAGTGCCTGCGCGCGGCGGCGGACCTCGGTCCCCCGGTTCTCCACCAGGGCGTCGATCGGCGAGCCGGGCAGCTCGTCGTCGGTGAACAGCCACCGGATCGCCTCCGACGTCCGGTAGCCGGAGTCCTTGAGCACCGTCAGCGTGCCCGGCAGGCCCTTCAGCACCGCCCGGCCGTCCAGGAAGGCCGCCGGCACGGACAGGGTGTTCCGCTCCCCGCGGCGCAACGCGGCCAGCTGGCCGTCGCGCAGCAGCTGGCGGACGGCGACGAGGTCGACGCCCATCTGCTCCGCCACGGCGGGCAGGGTGAGCCACTCCCCGACGAGGGCCTCGAGCTGGTCGTCGATCTCCGGCATGGCAGCAGGCTATTGCTGCCCGGACCGGCCGCCGCCCACGTTCGCCGGCAGGGACCTCGCCGGTAGCGAGGGGGTGGGACCGGGCAGGATCGGGACGTGGCGGAGCAGATCGGGGCGGAGCGGATCGGGGCGGGGGCCGACGCGGCGGAGGCGGCGGCGGACGCGGTCGTGGCCGGCGCCGGCCCGGCCGGACTGGCGGTCGCCGCGGAACTCGCGGTGCGCGGGGTGTCGGTCCTGCTCGTCGACCCCAGGCCGGCAGCGCCGTGGCGGCCGACCTACTGCGGGTGGGCCGACGAGCTGGCCACCGCCCCGGGGTTCGACCCGGCGCGCTCGACCCGGGTCCGCCACCGCGGCGAGTTCGTCGAGATCGACGGGACGCGGCGCGTGCTGGACCGCCCGTACCTGCAGCTGGACGGCGCCGCCGCGAAGGACGCGCTGCGGCGGCGGGCCGCCGGCGGGCCGGGCGGCTACCGCGAGGTCGCCGGCCGAGTCGGCGACGTGGCGGACGACGGGAACCGGCTCGCCGTCGAGGTCGGCGGGCAGCGCGTCGCGGCCCGGGTGCTGGTCGACGCGACCGGCGCCGGCGGCACCGTCGGGACGGACAGCAAGCCGGCGTCGGGCGCCGCCGTCTGGCAGTGGGCGGTCGGCACCATCGCCCGGTTCGCCGAGCCGCCGGTGGGGCCCGGTGGCGCCGTGATCATGGATTGGCGCCAGGTGCGCGGCGAGCCCGACGACCCGGCCGTGCCGGGCAGCTTCGGCTACCTGCTCGACCGCGGCGACGGCAGCGTCCTGGTGGAGGAGACCGTCCTCGCCGGGCCACGGGTCCGCGGGGTGATGCGGGTGCTGCGCCGGCGGCTGGCCGCCAGGATCGCCGCCAACGGGTGGGTCGTCGAGCAGGCGCTGGACGAGGAGCTGGTGGCGATCCCGCTCGACATCGGGCCGCGCCGGTCGCGCGGCGGGATCCTGCCGGTCGGGGTGGCCGCGGGCCTCGTCCACCCGGCAACCGGCTACTCCGTCACCGCGGCGCTGCGGACCGCTCCGGACGTCGCCGACGCGGTGGCCGGCGCGCTCGCCGCGGGACTGCCGCCCGCGCGGGTCGCCGCCGCGGGCTCGGCGGCCCTGTGGACCGGTCCGGCGCTGGCCGCCCAGTCCGCGCTGGCCCGCGGGATGCGGACGACCCTGGTCCAGGGCCCGGCCGGGACATCGGCCTTCTTCGCGGCGTTCTTCGCGCTGCCGGTCCCGGTGTGGTCCGGCTACCTCGCCCAGCCGGTGGGCGCGGCCGGGGTGGCCGCCGCGATGACCCGGCTGTGGCTGTCGCTGCCCACCCCGGACGCCACCCGCCTCGTCCGCCGCTGGCTGGCCGCCCGGCGGGCCTGACCGGCGGGTCCGCCGCACCTGGCCGCCCGGCAGGCCCGACCCGGCGGGTCTGACCGGCGAACGCGGCCCGCCTCCGTAGGCTCGCGGGCGGCCCAGCACGTCGACCGGGAGGACGCCGAGGTGACGACCGCCCTGACCGATCCGCTCCTCGGTCGCGTCCTGGACGGCCGCTACCGGATCGTGTCCCGGATCGCCCGCGGCGGGATGGCGACGGTCTACGAGGCGCTGGACACCCGGCTGGACCGGGTGGTCGCGGTCAAGTCGATGCACGCGAGCCTGGTCGAGGACGACGACTTCGTCGCCCGGTTCATCCGCGAGGCCCGCTCGGCTGCCCGGCTGAGCCACCCCAACGTCGTCGCCGTCTTCGACCAGGGCACCGCGGGCGACCCGTACTCCCCGCACCGGGTCGTCTACCTGGTCATGGAGCTGGTCCGCGGGCGCACCCTGCGCCAGGTGCTGCGCGAGCGCGGCCCGCTGCCGCCGGCCGACGCCCTGGCGGTGGCCGAGCCGGTGCTGGCCGCCCTGCGCGCGGCACACGAGGCGCGGATCGTGCACCGCGACGTCAAGCCGGAGAACGTGCTGCTGGCCGACGACGGCCGGGTCAAGGTCGCCGACTTCGGGCTGGCCCGGGCGTTGAGCGCGGACAGCGCACACACCAGGACCAGCGGGCTGCTGCTCGGCACCGTGTCCTATCTCGCGCCCGAGCAGGTCCTCGACTCCGGGACCGACGCCCGCGCCGACGTGTACGCCGCCGGCATCCTGCTGTTCGAGATGCTCACCGGCACGAAACCGTACGAGGGCGACACCCCGATCCAGGTCGCGTGGAAGCACGTCAACGAGCGGGTGCCGGCGCCCTCGACCCGGCGCGCCGGGATCCCGCCGGCGCTGGACCGGTTGGTGCTGCGCGCGACCGACCGCGACCCGGACGGGCGGTTCCTCGACGGCCGGGACTTCCTCGCCGCGGTCCGGTCCGTCTCCGCGGACCTGGTGACCGGCCGGCTCGAACCCGCCCGCCGGACCGACCGCGGCCCCCTGTCCAGCGGCTCGGTCCCCGGCGGCTCGCTGTCCAGCGGTGCGGTCGCCAGCGGCCCCGTGCCCAGCGGTCCCGTGCCCAGCGGCCCCGTGCACAGCGGCCCGCTGCACAGCGGACCGCTGCACAGCGGACCGATCCGGGCGTCGACGGGCTCGGCCACCGAGGCGACCGTGGTGGCCCGGGCCGCCGCACCCCTCGCCGAGCCCTCCCGGCCCGGCACCGTCGAGCGACCCCGGCAGGGCAGCGGCGCCCGACCGGCGCCGGCACCGCACGGGCGGGGAGCAGCGCCCCGCCGCCGGGGTGCCAGGGCGGCCGGACGGATCCCGACCCTTGCCGAGCAGCGGATCCGGCACGCGACGCTGTCCCGACGCCGTCGGCGGCGCGGCGCTCTCGCGCTCGTCCTGGTCCTGCTGCTGACGGCGGCGGTCGGCGTGGCCGCGTGGTGGTTCGGCTCGGGGCGCTTCACCACGGTGCCGCAGGTGGCCGGGACACCGGAGACGGCGGCCCGCACCCGGCTGGCCGGCGCGGACCTGCAGATGCAGATCGGCGGCAGCCGGTTCGACGCGGCCGTTCCCGCCGGTTACGTGCTGGCCACCCAGCAGCCCCCGAACGCCCGGCTCGAGCGCGGCGCGACGGTGACGGTGACGGTGTCCCGGGGCACCGAGCGGGTGCGTGTCCCGTCGCTGGTCGGTACCACCGAACCCGCGGCGCGCGCGGCGCTGGCCGCGGCGGGGCTGACCGCCGGCGCCGTGTCCCGCGTGGACTCCGACGACCAGCCGGCCGGCCAGGTCGCCACCGCCGTCCCCACGCCGGGCCAGTCGGTGCCGGTCGGCGGCACCGTCGACCTGACGATCAGCCGCGGACCGAAGCCGGTCGACAACCCGGCCGTCGTGGGCCGGGTCGCCGCCGACGCCGCCGCGGCCGTCCGGGCGGTGGGGCTGCCGGTCCTCGTGGTCCCCCGGCCCTCGGCGACGGTCCCCGCGGGCCGGGTGCTGGCGCAGACCCCGGAGGCCGGGCCGGTGCCGGGCCGGACGACGGTCACGCTCACGGTGTCGGCCGGCCGGCCGCTGGTGCCGGTGCCCGCCGACCTGCGCGGGCTGGACTCCGCGACGGCGACGAAGCGGCTGACCGACCTGGGCTTCGTCGTGACCGTGCAGCGGGCACCGCAGTGGGTCGGGCTGGACCGGGTCTGGGCCTGGACTCCCACCGCCGGGTCGACGGCGCTGTTCGGCTCGACCGTCGTGCTGACCGTCGTCTGAGCGCCCAGGCCCTGGGCCCCCGGCGTCACACCCCAGAGCGTCGACTCAGACGCGGGAGCAGGGCGTCGACTCAGACGCGGGAGCCGAGCAGCTCGGCGACCTGGAACGCCAGCTCCAGCGACTGGTTGCGGTTCAGCCGCGGGTCGCACAGCGTCTCGTAGCGGCTGGCCAGGTCCGACTCGGCGATCTCGTGCCCGCCGCCGACGCACTCGGTGACGTCGTCGCCGGTGAGCTCGATGTGCAGCCCGCCCGGCCACGTCCCGGTGGCCCGGTGCACCTCGAAGAAGCCGCGGACCTCGTCCAGCACGTCGTCGAACCGCCGCGTCTTGTAGCCGTTGTCGCTGGTGTAGCCGTTGCCGTGCATCGGGTCGCACACCCAGGCGACGACCGCGCCGCTCGCGGTGACCTTCTCCACCAGGGGCGGCAGCAGCTCACGGACCTTGCCCGCGCCCATCCGGACGACGAAGGTCAGCCGGCCCGGCGTCCGCTCGGGATCGAGCCGGTCCAGGAGGCGCAGGGCGTCGTCGGCGGTGGAGGTCGGGCCGAGCTTGACCGCGATCGGGTTGGCGATCCTGCTGGCGAACTCGACGTGCGCGCCCTCGGCCTGCCGGGTCCGCTCACCGATCCACACCAGGTGCGCGGAGGTGTCGTACGGCAGACCGGTCCGGGAGTCGACCCGGGTCAGCGGCAGCTCGTAGTCCAGCAGCAGCGCCTCGTGGCTGGTGAAGAAGTCCACGGTCCGGAACTGCTGCGGGTCCACCCCGCACGTCCGCATGAACAGCAGCGCCCGCTCGATCTCCCCGGCCAGCGCCTCGTACCGCTGGCCGATGCCGGAGTTCGCGACGAAGTCCTTGTTCCACGAGTGCACCTGGCGCAGGTCCGCGTAGCCGCCGGTGACGAAGGCCCGCAGCAGGTTGAGCGTGGCCGCCGAGGCGTTGTAGACGCGGGCCAGCCGCGCGGGATCCGGCTGCCGGGAGGCCGGGTCGAAGTCGAAGCCGTTGACCGACTCGCCGAGGAAGGCCGGCAGGGTGACGTCGCCGCGGGTCTCGGTCGAGCTGGACCGGGGCTTGGTGAACTGCCCCGCCATCCGACCGAGCTTCACGACCGGTACGCCGCTGGCGTACTGCAGGACGACGGCCATCTGCAGCACCGTCTTGAGCCGGGCGCGGATGGCCTCGGCGGTGACCCCGGCGAACGTCTCCGCGCAGTCACCGCCCTGCAGCAGGAACGCCTCGCCGCGGGCGACGCTGGCGAGCCGGTCGCGCAGCAGGTCGCACTCGCCGGCGAACACCAGCGGCGGCATCGTCGCCAGCTCGGCGCGTGCCCGGGCCGTCGCGTCGGCGTCCGGCCAGACCGGCTGGTGGCCGGCCGGGCGGTCCAGGACGGCCCCGGACAGCTCGCCGAGCAGCCGGTTCTTCTCGGCCTGGGTGACGACGGACTCGACCGGCGTCGGCGGGGACACGAGCGACATGCGCCAAGCCTACGGTCGCCCCGCCTCACCCCGGGGCGGTGCGCACGGGCCTGCTCGAAGGGGCGGTGCGCACGTCCCCGCCCGGCGAGGTCGCGGTGGCGTCATCCCAGCGCGTTGGCCAGGACCCCACCGAGGAACAGGACGCCCAGCCCGACGAGTGTCGCCACCGACCCCAGCACGACGAACACCGGCGCGATGCAGCCGCCGCTGCCGCGCAGGTTGTCCACCCGGAAGTCCGCCGGGTGGTCCGGGTCGTAGAGCACCGGCGCCTCCCGCCCGACGCGCACCGCGGCCGGGCTGCTCCACACCCGCGAGGTCGCCTCGACCGGCCGGCCGTCCAGGGTGCGGAACGCCATCCGGGGCGCCCACCCGCCGGAACCCGAGCTCCCGGACGTGCTGGACGAGGACCGGTAGACCAGCTCCAGACACGTCCCGGTGCTCCGCTCGGCCTTCGCCCGAAACCGGCTGGCCGCCCGCGCCGTCCTGACCCCGACCACGACGAAGACGAGGCCGACGACGACGAAGATCGCGCCGACCCCGACGGGGATCCACCGGAACAGGGTCTCGTCGCCGGCGCTCATCCGAAGAAGGATCCGGTCTCGGCGTACTCGGCGTTGTCGACCGTCTTCAGCGTCGCGGCGGCCTCGGACACTCGTCAGGGTAGGTGACCCGTCGGAGGCCCCGGCGCGTCAGCGGACCTGACTCGCCCACGACGCACCGGCCGCGCAGCGGCCCAACCCCGGGCGGGCAGCGCAGCGGCCAAACCCCGGACGGTCCGCACCGTGGATCAGGTTCCCGGCCGTTCCGACGGCCGGAGGCGGTCGCGCGCCCACGCGATCAGCGCCGGGCGCGAGCCTGCGGCCGTCTTGGCCAACAACGCCGTGACGTTGTTCCGCACCGTCTTCTCGGCCAGGAAGAGCCGCCGACCGATCTCGGCGTTCCCCAGCCCCTCCGCGACCAGGAGGAGCACCTCGAGTTCCCGTTTCGACAGATCGTCCAGACCACCCTGGCCGTGGGACACGGCTGCCGACGCCCCGAGCACCGCCCCCAACCTCCCCGCCAACGCGGCGTCCAGGACCAGCTGACCGGAGGCGACGGTGGCGATCGCCCGGCCGATGGACTCCGCGGCCGCCTCCTTCAGCAGGTAGCCCCGAGCCCCGACACGCAGGGCGGCCAGTGCCGCGGTGTCCCCGCCGTCCATGGTCAGGACCAGCACACGGGTGGCCGGGTGATCACGGACGAGGACCCGCGTCGCCGCCACTCCGGACGAGTCGGGCAGGTGGAGGTCCAACACGACCACGTCCGGGTGCAGGGCGGCCACCGCAGCGATCCCGTCGGTGGCCGTCCCGGCCTCGGCCAGCACGTCGACGCCCTCCTCGGCGAGCAAGGCGCCCAGGCCGCGGCGGAAGACCGGGTGGTCGTCGACGACGACCACCCGCAGGGGTGGGGTGTCCGGGTCAACAGTCACACCGAGGGCCGGTCCGTGGCCGCCCCGGGGGAGCTGGGCAATCCCAGGTCACCGAATCGGGCGCGGACCGTCGTCCCGGGTCGACCCGCGCGCCCCGCTGTGACGGCGAACACGCCTCCGAGCTCGTCGACCCGCTCGCGCATCGAGGCTGTCCCCAGGCCGGGTCGGCCGGGTCGGCTCCCGATACCGACACCGTCATCGGCGATCTCCACCACCAGGACGGCGGTGTCGCCGCGACCGTCTAGCCCCACCGTGACGGTGATGTGCTCTGCGGCTGCGTGCCGTACCGCGTTGGTGAGGGCCTCGGCGATCACCCGGTGCGCGGCGACCTCGACGGCGGCAGGAAGCGGCGGGAGGGACTCCGGCACGTCGGCCGTCGCGCCCAGCATCTCGCACAGGTGGCGGACGGCCCCGACCAGGCCCAGTTCGTCCAAGGCGGACGGGCGCAAGCCGTCCAGGACGTGACGCAGGTCGCTCACGGCGCTGGTCGAGGTCTGCTGCAGGACGGTGAGCGCCGCCGCCGCCTCGTCCACGGCGCCTCGACGCAGGCGGATCAGAGCAGTGCTCGCCTGTATGGAGACCGCGGCCAGAGACGGTCCGATGTCGTCGTGCAGGCTGGTCCTGATCCGGCGGCGTTCCTCCTCACCGGCCCGCACGAGTCGCTCCCGGCCGTTTCGCACTTCGGCGGTCAGGGAGATCGCCGCCACCGCGCTCGCGATCGGGACCGCCAGGGCGGCGATCAACCGCCGGTCGGCCGCCGAGTAGGTCTCCCCCCGGCCTCGCGGTGCCACTTCGAGAGCACCGATCCGGGCCGCACCGTGGAAGAGCGGGACCACCACCGACCCGGTCCCGGATGCGACCCCGGCGAGGACGGTTCCGTCTACCGCACGGATGACGACCGACGGGCAGCGCAGCCGACGCGCCAGGTCCCCGGCCGCAGTACGGAGAGCACCCGTCGGATCAGCACCAGCGGCCAGCAGCCCGCCGGTCCTCGCCAGAGCCTCGAACGGATCGCGCGCGTCCCCGTACAACCAGCGGAGAACCGAGGCCCGTGCCACTCGGCGCAGTGGGTCCACCGCGAGCACGACGGCCACCGTGGCCAGGACCTGGCCGGCCGGAGAGGACAACCGGAGGACTCCGACGGACAGCCGGACCGCCACCACGTAGACGGTGAGCCCACCAGCGGCCAGCACGACCCAGGTGACGGTCCGACGGACGGCGACCTCGATGTCCCACAGGTGCAGCCAGAGGACACACACGCCCGCGGTCAGCGGAACGAGCAGCGCGGCGAGGTCCTGCGCCAGGACGCCCGTCCTGCCGGCGTCCCGCGCCGTGACCACGACGGCCACGGCGATCGCGCACGCCACGACGAACGGTGCGATCTGCCGACGTTGCCGGAGGTCGGCTCGGAGCAGGCGTCCCAGCAGGACCGTCGCACCGACCGCTCCCCCAACCAGGAGCAGGCCGGCACCGGTGACCGAGACGGCGCGCGCGCCCGGCACGGCCAAGGGGTTCGACACGACCGACCCAGGCCCGGTCTCGACTGTCGGCCCCAGAGCAACCGCGACCGTCACCACGACCAGGAGACCGACCACGAGACGGAGCAGGAGCCGTTGCCAGCGGGCGGTGACACCGATGGGGAAGACGAGCGGTAGCACGACGCACAGCAGCACCAGGCCGGGAACCCACGACCAGTTGGCCACCCAGTCAACGGCGACGGGGTCGAGCAGGTGGGGGCCGTCGGTCGGTGGACCCGTTCCGGCGAGCGCGGACGCGAGGCAGCTCACGCCTTCGCTCCAGGCGACGACCGCGAAGACCCGGCCGACCGGTTGCCCGGGGACCCGCGCGAGGACGAGACCCGCGACCGCCGCGGCGGCGAACGTCGCCAGGGCGTCACCGATCAGATGCCCGTCGACCAACACCGCGGCGGAGGGGTCACCGACACCGACGACCACGGCGGTTGCCGCAAGGATCACCGGAACGAACAACCCAATCGGCGCTGCCACCACCCGGGCGCGGAACCGCCGCGAGCCGTGCTCCGCGGCTCCGGCCACCGTCATCCTGTATCGGACCACGCCCTGCGACGGAACGCCACAGTCCTCAGGCCGCAGGCCGACCCTGGTGGCGGTCCGACCGCACGATGCATCCCGTGGCTCCCGCGACCATCACCAGGCCGACCAGCGACCGCGGGCCCGTGCCCGAGACGCTCATGGCCACGGTTCCGGCGACGAGTGCGAGCGGTGCCCAGAGCGGTACCACTCGGGCCCGGGCGATGCCGATCGCGAGGACGACCAGCCCGGCGACGGTGAAGGGGATGACCCACCACGAGATCGGCAGCGACTCGGGTAGGGCATCGAGCTCAGACAGCGTCCGGGCCTGAGCCGCCGGCTCGACTCCGGCACCGGCCATCGCCCAGGTGAGGTACCCCTTCACGGCCTCGCTCCACCCGTTCGCGGTCATCCCCAGGATCACCACGCCGCCGCCGACGAGTCGCGGGATCGATCCTCGCCGAGCGCGCAGCCGCCAGACGGCGACGACGAACGGCACGAAGCAGACCGAGGCGACTGCGTAGAGCAGCTGAACAGCCAGCAGCCGCTCTGTGATCGGCGCGATCGTGTCTACGACCTGACGGGCGTCACCGGGCAGTGACGGCAGCAGCACGTTGCTCAGCACCAGCAGCGGAGCGGCCAGCAGGGCGAGGGCCGTGGTCAATCGGGTCCGTAGGGCTACTGCCGCGTCGTCCGTGTCCGCCGGCGGGGCGTCGGCCAGGGTTGGCGGGCCGGTCAGTGTCGAGACGTCGGTCTGGTCGGCGATGGTCATCCGTACCTCCGGGGGCCGTTGGGGGTTGGCGCTCCCACGAGGCTCGGGAGCCCGACGTCCCGACCACAAGGGACCGGGGTCCCGCGGGACCTGGCCGCCGGGTCCGCGTCGGCCCGACCACGAACGGGTCCCCACCCCGGCTGGTCAGCCGGGCCCTCCCGTCAGCCGAAGAACAGGCCTGCCTCGGCGTACTCGGCGTTGTCGACGATCTTCAGCGTTCCGGTCGCCTCCGACAGCGGCACCCGGACGGCCTGGGTCCCGCGGAGGGCGGCCATCACGCCCCAGTCCTCGTCGGCGACGGCCTGCGCGGCGACCACCCCGAGCTTGGTGCCAAGCCAGCGGTCGAAGGGCGTCGGGCTGCCGCCGCGCTGCACGTGGCCCAGCACCACCGCGCGCGTTTCGAACCCGGTCTGGTGCTCCAGTTCGGCCGCGACCGCGTCCCCGACCCCGCCGAGCTGGACGTGGCCGAACGCGTCCTTGTCCCCGGTGCGCAGCGACATCGAGCCCTCCGCCGGGGTCGCGCCCTCCGCCACCACCAGTACGGCGTAGCCGTCGGCGGCGTGGGCGGACCGGACCTGGTCGGCGACCGCGGAGACGTCGAAGGGGACCTCGGGGATGAGGATCGCCGCCGCCGACCCGGCGATGCCGGTGCGCAGCGCGATCCAGCCCGCGTGCCGGCCCATGACCTCGACGACGATGGTCCGGTGGTGGCTGCGCGCTGTGGTGTGCAGCCGGTCCACCGCTTCCACGGCCACCGACACGGCGGTGTCGAAGCCGAAGGTGTAGTCGGTCGCCGACAGGTCGTTGTCGATCGTCTTCGGCACGCCGACCACCTGCACGCCCACCTCGAGGAGCCGGGTCGCGACGCCGAGGGTGTCCTCGCCGCCGATCGCCACCAGCGCGTCGACCCCGGCCGCCCGCAGGCTGTCCACGATCTGCTGCGGGCCGCCGTCGATCGTGAAGGGATTGGTCCGGGAGCTGCCCAGGACGGTGCCGCCGACGGGGAGGATGTCGCGGACGTCGTGCGGCGTCAGCGGCCGCGACCGGTTGTCCAGGACGCCGCGCCACCCGTCGAGGAAGCCGACCGAGGTGTTGCCGTGCTCCACCGCCGCAGTGGTGACCACCGCCCGGATGACCGCGTTGAGTCCCGGGCAGTCCCCGCCGCCGGTGAGCAGTCCGATGCGCATGGTGTTCCAGTCCTCCCAGGGGGCGGCAGTGCCCGCACCGCGTCGACGCTCCCGACGGCGCCGCCGGGCGGGTGCACCCTAGCCAGCGCCGCCCGGTCCGTCCCGGGCGTCAC
>CAXTBU010000011.1:1339-7422 GCA_964242885.1 uncultured Actinomycetales bacterium | reverse complement strand
GGCGTCGCGGCCGTCGCGAGCGTCCCGGCCGTCCCGGGCGTCCCGGGCGTCGAGCTCGGAGCGCTGCTGCCCGGACAGCGCCGCGATCGCCGCCATCACCTGGTCGGTGACCGCGCGGAGACGGTCGCGGTCCGCGTCCACCTCGGGGGCGAACACCATCGGGGTGCCGAACAGCAGCGTCGGCCGGTGCAGCCGGATGCGCGCGGACCGCGGGGCGAGCACCCGGTCGGTGCCGACCAGGCCGATCGGTACCACCGGCGCGCCGGTCGCCAGTGCGATCCGGGCGACCCCGGTCCGGCCGCGGTGCAGCAGCCCGTCCGGGGAACGGGTCCCCTCGGGGAAGATGCCGAACGCCTCGCCGGAACGCAGGACGTCCTGGGCGGCGAGCAGCGCTCCCGCCGATGCGCTGCCACCGGTCCGGTCGACCGGGACCTGGTGCAGCCCGCGGAAGAACGCGCCCGTCACCCGCCCGGCCGGTCCCGTGCCGGTGAAGAACTCGGCCTTCACGATGTAGCTGATCGGCCGGGCGACGACGGTCGACACCAGCACGGGGTCGACCAGCGACAGGTGGTTGGCGGCCAGGATCACCGGGCCGGTGCGGGGCACGTTCTGCTTGCCCTGGACGTGCGGGCGGACCACGACGCGGACGACCGGGACCGCGAGCAGTCCCCGGACCAGGCGGTACAGCACCGTTGCCTCCCTCTCGCCCGACGCACCGGACTCCGGGTCCCGCCGGTGTCGGAGCAGACCTAGCCTTCCATCCGTGACCACCTCCGCGGTGCGACCCGGCGCGGAGCCGTTCGCCGCCGACGCGCCGTCCACCGGGGGCGTCGGCGTCCTGCTGGTCCACGGCCTGACCGGGTCCCCCGCCGCGATGCGGCCGTTGGCCACCGAGCTCGCCGCCCGGGGCCACACGGTCCGGGCGCCGCTGCTGCCGGGACACGGCACCCGCTGGCAGGACGCGAACGCCACCGGCTGGCCGGACTGGTACGCCGCGGTCGAGGCGTCCTTCGACCAGCTGCGGGCGACGTGTCGGGCGGTCGTCGTGGGCGGGCTGTCGATGGGCGGTGCGCTGGCACTGCGGCTGGCCCAGCAGCGGGGCACCGAGGTGGCCGGCCTGGTCCTGGTCAACCCGGCCATCGCCAGCGCCGACCCGCGGCTTCGGGCGCTGCCGCTGCTGCGGCGGCTGACCGGCTCCGCCTCCGCCATCGGCAACGACATCGCCGCCGGCGGGGACGAGGTCGCCTACGACCGGACCCCGCTGCACGCGCTGGCGTCCGGGACCCGGCTGTGGCGGCTGGTCCAGGCCGACCTCACCCGGGTCACCCAGCCGCTGCTGGTGTTCCGGTCCGCGACCGACCACGTGGTCGACGCGACCAGCCTGGCGCTGCTGCGCCGGTGGACCAGGTCCACAGACGCCGAGTGGGTGGGGCTGTCCCGCAGCTACCATGTGGCGACCCTCGACCACGACGCGCCCGTGATCGCCGCTCGGGCGGTCGCCTTCGTCGACCGGGTCACCCGGGTGGACGTCGCCGCGGCCGGCCCGGTGTCCGGGGCAGCCGGGAGGGACCTGTGATGCGCCAGAACGGCCTGCGGGCGGCCTCCTTCGTGGCGGTCGCCGACGTCGACCCCCGGATCGCCGACCAGCTGCTGGACCTGCTCGCCTTCGCCCACGTCGCCGCGTACGCCGAGCCGGTCCCGGGCCGGACCGGCGTCTACCGGGACCACCACGTCCCGGCGCGGCCCATCGACCGGCTGTGGGTCGACCGCGCCGCCACGGCAGCCGCCCGCGAGGTCCTCGAGCGCAGCCTTCCCCATCTACAGGCCGAGCTCGAGGCGGCGATCGCCGAGGGCACGGTCCCCATGCCGCTGGGTGGTTCCGCGGCTGCCGGTCCGCCCGCTCCCGGCTCAGCCGGCGCCGGCTCCGCGGATCCGGCAGGCGCCGCTGCCGGCGGCGCCGCTGCCGGCGGTGCCGACCCTGGCCCGGCGCCGGGTGGGCCGGGCGCCCGCGCCGTGGGCGGCACCGAGCCGGCCGGTCCCACCGACGCGGCGGACACCCCGGACGGCGGCGGGAGCGCCCCCCAGGACGGGTCGCCGGTCGAGACGGGGTCCGCCGCGCGAGGGCGCGGGGGATCCGCGCTGGACCAGGCGGCCGTGGACGCGCGCTGGCGGGACATCGTCGCCAGCTGGGACGGTCCCCCCGCCGACGAGCCCGGCCAGCTCCCCGGCCGCCCCGGCGGGACCGCCCCTCGCGGCAGGTCCCCCGGCCGGGGCGCCGACGCCGCGTTCCCGCCCCGGGATGCCTTCGACCTGCGCAACACCGGCATCCCCGCGCGCCCCGAGGACGGCACGAGCCCCGGGACCGGGGCGTGGCGGGACGGGACCGGTCCGGGTCGCCGCCGCACCGACCGCCCCGACGCTCCGGTGCCCCGGCCGGACCTGTCCGGCCCGCGGGGTCCGGCGGTCCCCCGGGAGCCGGCGCCCCCCCGGGACGCGGCGGACCTGCCGGGCCCGCGCGACTCGGTCGCCCCGCCCGAGGACGAGCACTTCACCCCGCCGGAGCCGGCCCCCCACCCGCCGGTTCCGACCGCCGTCCGGCTCGGCTGGGCCGGGGTGGTCGGCGGTCCGCTGCTGCTGGTGTTCGTGGTGGCATTCGGTTCCTACCTGCCCACGTGGCTGCCGCTGGCGGGGATCACCCTGCTCGTCGGGGGGTTCCTGGTGTTGGTCAGCCGGCTGCACCGCAGCCGCCCCGACGACGGCGACGACGACCAGGACGACGGCGCCGTCGTCTGAGAGCGGGCCTCGTCCGGCGGGGCCGCGCGGTGCGGCCGGGGATCCGCCGGACCCAGCGGGCGGCGCGACCGGCTCAGCGAGCGGTGCGACGCGGCCGGTCCACCCGACGCGGGCGCCGTCGGCTCACCCGTCCGGACCGCCCGAACAGCCGCGCCGATGCCCGGGCTAGGTCCGCGGCACCGATCATCCCCGCGTTGACGCCGAGTGACGTCCGGACGATCCGGGCCTCGGGCCGGAAGCCGCGGCCGGTGAGGCTGCGCCGGAACGCGTCGCGCGCCGGCTCCAGCAGCAGGTCACCGGCGCCGGAGACCCCGCCGCCGATGACGAACACGCCCGGATCCAGCGCGGCCGCGAGGTTGGCCAGGCCGATGCCCAGCCAGCGGCCCATGTCCTGCAGCAGCTCGGTCGCGGCGGGATCCCCGTCGCGGGCGGCCTCGGTGACGAGCGGGCCGGTGACGGCGTCGGGGTCCCCGCCGGCCCGGGCCAGCAGGTCGTGGGCGACCGGTGAGTTGGCCGCCGTCAGTTCCCGGGCGTCACGGCGCAGGGCGTTGCCGCCGGCGTACTCCTCCCAGCACCCTCGGTTGCCGCAGCCACAGCGGTGGCCGCCGGGCACGACGACCATGTGGCCGAACTCGCCGGCCAGGCCGGAGCGCCCGCGGTACAGCTCGCCGTCCAGGACGATGCCGCCGCCGATGCCGGTGCCCAGGTTGACCAGCACCACGTGGTCCTCGCCCTGACCGGCGCCGAAGCGCCACTCGGCCCAGGCCGCGGCGTTGGCGTCGTTCTCCACCACCACCCGGCGCCTGGTCCGGCGCTCCACCGCGTCGCGCAGCGGCTCGTTGCGCCAGGCCAGGTGGGGGGCGAACAGCACCGAGCTCCCCGTCCCGTCGACGAAGCCGGCCGCGCCGATGCCGACCGCGGCGACGACGTGCCGGCCGGCCAGCTCGGCGACCACGTCGGCGATCGCGTCCTCGGTCGCCCGCGGGCTGGAGGTGGGGGTCTGCCTGCTCAGCGACTCCACGACCGCGCCGTCCGGGTCGATGACACCGGCCTTGACGTTGGTCCCGCCGACGTCGATCCCGACCGTGAGCACGTCGCCGCCCCCGCTCAGGCGGCCCGGCCGGCGGGGCCGGTCAGGCGCAGGTCGGCGAGCAGCGGCAGGTGGTCGCTGGCCACCACGAGGTCGTCGGCGTGCACGTCGGCGACCCGCACGGACCGGCCGGGGACGCCGGCGGCGACGACCTCGACCGCGCCGGCGGTCCAGATCGTGTCGAGCCGGCGGTCGCTGTGCCGCGCGGGGAAGGTCAGCTCCGGCTCGGTCGTCCCGACGGCCGCGCTCCGCACGGCCTCGGCGAACCCGAGGCCGGCGATCCGCTCCCACACCGGGCTGCCCGGGTCCTCGTTGAGGTCACCGGCGACGACGACGGCGTCGGCGCGGCTGCGCAGCTCCCCCACGACGACGGCGAGCAGCTCGGCGTAGCGGACGCGGTCAGCGGCGTCCAGCGGCAGGTGGACGCCCGCGATGCCGAGGGTGCGGCCGGAGACCCGGAACACCCCGGCGGCGATCCCGCGGACCGGGGCGAGCAGCGGCGTGGGGAACCGCTGGGACCAGGTGAGCACCGATTCCACCCGCATGTGGCCGAGCAGCAGGTTGGTGCCCGAGGGTGGACCGCCGCCGCCGAGCCACAGCAGCGAGGTCTCCCGCGCCAGCCGTGCTGCGGCTGACCGGGAGCGGAGCCGACCCGGGCCCTCCTGCACGGCCACCAGGTCCGGTCCGACGGCCCGGACCACCCGGCCGAGCGCGGCCCGGTCCAGGCGCGCCGACTTCACGTTGTAGGTGAGGACCCGCACCAGCGGGTCGTCGTCCTGGGGTGCCGCCGGTCCGCTCACCGGAGGATCATCCCAGCCGCCCGCGCCGGGCCGGTTGCCGCCGACCGCGAGGCCGACGACTCAGCCCGGGCGGACGGCACCGGCGTAGGCCGGCGTGTCGACGCTGGCCACCCGTACCCCGGTCCGGGGGTTCGCCGCGTTGATCATCTTTCCGCCGCCGATGTAGAGCCCGACGTGGCTGACCGGTGCGTAGAAGAAGACGAGGTCCCCGGGTCGCAGGTCTGCCCGGGCGACGGGCCGGCCGGTCGCGGACTGGACGGCCGAGGTCCGCGGCAGCGTCACCCCGGCCTGCTGCCACGCGCGCAGGACAAGGCCCGAGCAGTCGAAGGCGTCCGGGCCGGTGGCGCCCCACACGTACCGGTCCCCGAGCTGCGCGGCCGCGTAGGCCAGCACCCGGGACACCCGGTCGTTGGCCGCGGCGGGCGGGACGGTCCCCGGCGCTGACCCGATGTCCGGGACGCCGCTGTCCGCGCCGCCGTCCGGGACCCGGCTGTTGGAGCCGCCGGCGTCCGGGTTCCCACCGGTTCCCGAGCGGTCGTAGCCCGCGACCGGCCCCGTCGGCCCGCCACCGGCGACGGGGCGGGCCAGTTCGGCCTGGGCGTGTGCCAGCAGGACCCGCGCCTGCGCCCGGTCTGCCGCCGAGGCGCTGGCGGCACGCGCGGCGAGCTCGGCGCGCTGGCGGACGCTGAGCCGGGCGAGAACGGCCTGCGCCGCGGCGACCTGGCGGTCCAGCGAAGCCTTCTCCGTCGCCCGGGTGCCGGTGACCTGCTCAGCCAGACGTCCGACGGCGACGACCCGGCTCTGCTCGCCGCGGACGAGGACCACCTGGCGTTCGAGTCCGGCCAGCCGGCGGGCCTGGTGGTCCCGGACCGTCTGGGTGGTCGTCACCGTCTGGAGGAACTCGTCCGCGTCGTCCGCGAGCAGGAACCGGGTCGTCAACCCGAGTCCGCCGCTGCGGTAGCTCGCGGCGGCCTGGCTGCCGACCGCGGCGCGCAACCGGGCGGCGGCCTGTTCCTGCCGGGCCGCGGCGGCCTGGGCCGCGGCGATGTCCGTGGCAGCGGCAGCGGCGGCGGCCGCGGCGGCGTTGTACCGCTCGGCGGCGACCTCCGCGTGGCGGTACGCGGCGTCGAGCTGGGCCTCGGCCTGCTCGACGGTGACCGGCAGGACTGGAAGCGGTGCCGCCGGGAGCAGTGCAGCCGGGACAGCGGCGGCCGGCCCGGTGACTGCGGGTCCGGCAGCGGCGGGTCCAGCCACCGCGACCGCGGCAGCGAGGGCGAGCCCGCCGGTCAGGGCCGTCCGCAGGGTCGCCGACCGTCGACGACGGCCGCCCGCGTGCACGACCGGGACCACGCTGACCTCCTGGGCTGCCGTGCGGTTGGGCTCTGCCGTGCGGTTGGGCT
>CAXTBU010000011.1:0-1239 GCA_964242885.1 uncultured Actinomycetales bacterium | reverse complement strand
ACCACGCTGACCTCCTGGGCTGCCGTGCGGTTGGGCTCTGCCGTGCGGTTGGGCTGTCGGGCAGGTACCCGGTGACGGGCCCCACGCTAGGCACCCGCGCCGCGCACCGCGCACCCCGTCGCTGCGTCGTGGACAGGTCGGCGGCCGGCCCGGCCCGGTCAGCGTCCAGCGGTCGCCGTCAGCCGGCCTGGTCGTGACGCAGCGGCGGCACCAGCCCCGAGCGGGCGAGGACCTCGAGTGCCTGCACCGACGACTGTTCGATGCGCAGCCGCGGCGCCGGGATGCCCAGCAGGACGGTGACCACGCAGTCGGGACAGCCGGGGCCCCGGACGACGCAGGTGTCGCAGTCGATCATCACCGAGCCGGTGTCCGCCCCGGTTTCCGATGCCGTGTCGGCTCGGCTCGCCGGCCGGGTCTGCGCGCGGTCCGCGGCACCCGGGGCGCGTCCGCTGGGCCACAGCGCCGGGTCGGCGACGGGCCTGGAACGGGTGGTTGCTCGGCGCACCATCGGTCCTCCTCTCGCTGCCGGTCTCGGTGACCGGTACGCGTGGCGAACGTAGGGACCGGGTCCGACAGGACGGTGTCGCCGGCCGCTCAGACGTGCCGGCCGGCCGCTCAGACGTGCCGGCCGGCCAGCAGCCGCGCCGTGAGCACGGACGACGGCGCCGACCGGGCGCCGGCCCGGACCACGCCGTCGGCCACCTCCCGGTCGCTGGACACCACGACCACCGGCCGCCCCGCCGGCTCCGCGCGGGCCATCGCCCGGATCACCGTGTCCGCGGTGACCCCTGCGGGACTGAACCGCACCCGGACCCCGCGCGCGGCGGCCGCCGGGACCGCCGTGACGTCCGAGCCGTCGAAGACCGCCGTGATCTCGGCGCCGGTCTGCACGGCCATCGCCGCCAGCACCCGGAGCAGCTGGAACCGCTGCTGCTCGAGCGTCAGGTTCGGCACCGCGGCCTTGGTGACGTTGTACCCGTCGACGATCAGGTGGGCGCCCGGCAGTCGCAGCACCCGCGGCAACAGGTCGGGCTCGTCCCACCGCAACACCGTGTCGGCGCCGGGGTCGCCGGGCGGCCGCGCGTCGACGGTGTCGGCGGGCAGGCCCGGTGTCGCGGTGGGCAGGGCCAGCTCGGTGGCCAGGCCGTGCGCGGCGCCGACCAGGGTGTCGACGAGCAGCCGGAGCCTGTTGTCGGCCGCCGCCCGGCCGCGCCGGCCCTCCCGCCGGCCGTCCCCGAC
>CAXTBU010000010.1:54012-58546 GCA_964242885.1 uncultured Actinomycetales bacterium | reverse complement strand
GGCGCCGACCTGGTCCACGCCCACGGCCTGCGCGCCGGGCGGGCTGCCGCGGCGGCCCGCCGGCGGGGCACCCACGTCGTGGTCACGTGGCACAACCCGCCGCCCACCGGCGGGATGACGGGGCTGGCCGCCGGGGCGGCGCTGCGGCGCCTGGTCCGGGCCACCGACGTCACGCTCGGGGCGTCGGCGGACCTGGTGGCGACCGCCCGCGACGCCGGCGCCCGGGACGCCCGGCTGTGCGAGATCGCCGCGCCGAGAGCCACGTCGAGGCCGGACCCGGCCGCGGTGGCCGGCATCCGGCAGGCCCTCGGCCTCGGCGACCGCCCGCTGGTGGTCACCGCGGGACGACTGACGGCCCAGAAGGACCACGCGACCCTGCTCGACGCCGCCGCCCTGCTGGCCGCGCGGGACCGCCCGCCGCTGGTCGCCGTCGCCGGGGACGGCCCGGACGCGGACGCCCTCGCCGCACGTGTCGCCGCCGAGCGCCTGCCGGTGGTGCTGCTGGGCCGCCGCGGCGACGTCGCGACCCTGCTGGCCGCGGCCGACGCCGCCGTGCTGACCAGCACCTGGGAGGCGCGGTCGCTGTTCGCCCAGGAGGCGCTGCGCGCCGGGGTGCCGCTGGTCGCGACCGCGGTGGGCGGGCTGCCGGCGCTGCTCGGCGACGCGGCCCTGGTGGTCGCCCCGCGCAGCCCGCAACAGGTGGCCGACGCGGTCAGCCGGATCCTGGACCTGCCGGCCGTCGCGGAGCGGCTGCGGGCGGCCGGCCCGGCCCGGGCGGCGACGTGGCCGGGCGAGGACGACACCGCCGCGGTCGTCGCATCGGTCTACGACGAGCTGCTCCTGTTAGATTCGTAGCCCGTGGACGGGCGATCCGCCTGACCGGGTCCCGCGAGCCGTTCCACGGCGTCGCGGGAGGCGGCCAGAGCCCCGACGCAGCAGCAGGCACAGCGGTGCCCGTTGTCCAGCGACCACGGGAGCACCTCTTGGCCGGTACCCAGCAGGCCCGCCACGTCTTCGTCACCGGCGGCGTCGCCTCCTCCCTCGGCAAGGGGCTCACCGCCTCCAGCCTGGGCAACCTGCTGACCGCGCGCGGCCTGCGGGTCACGATGCAGAAGCTCGACCCCTACCTCAACGTCGACCCCGGGACGATGAACCCGTTCCAGCACGGCGAGGTCTTCGTGACCGCCGACGGCGCGGAGACCGACCTGGACATCGGCCACTACGAGCGGTTCCTCGACGTCGAGCTGTCCGGGTCGGCCAACGTCACGACCGGGCAGGTGTACTCCGACGTCATCGCCGCCGAGCGCCGCGGGGACTACCACGGCAACACCGTGCAGGTGATCCCGCACATCACCGACAAGATCGTGGAACGCATCCTGGACATGGCGGTCCCCGGGGTCGACGTCGTGATCACGGAGGTCGGCGGCACGGTCGGCGACATCGAGTCACAGCCGTTCCTGGAGGCCGCCCGCCAGGTCCGGCAGGCCGTCGGCCGGGAGAACTGCTTCTTCCTGCACGTCTCGCTCGTCCCGTTCATCGGTCCGTCCGGGGAGCTGAAGACCAAGCCGACGCAGCACTCGGTCGCGGCGCTGCGCCAGAGCGGCATCACCCCGGACGCGCTGGTGCTCCGCGCGGACCGGGACATCCCGGACGCGATCATCGCCAAGGTCGCCTCGATGTGCGACGTGGACACCGAGGCCGTCGTCGCCGCCCCGGACGCCGCGTCGATCTACGAGATCCCCAAGGTGCTGCACCGCGGCGGGCTGGACGCCTACCTGGTGCGCCGGCTCGGGCTCAGCTTCCGCGACGTCGACTGGGCGCAGTGGGACGAGCTGCTCCGCCGGGCGACCGCGCCGCGCGAGGACGTGAGCATCGCTCTGGTCGGCAAGTACATCGACCTCCCCGACGCCTACCTGTCGGTGACCGAGGCCCTGCGCTCGGGTGGTTTCGCCAACGACGCCAGGGTGTCGCTGAAGTGGGTGGCCTCCGACGACTGCCTGACCCCGGCCGGGGCGGCCCGTGAGCTCGGCGACGTCGACGGGGTCTGCATCCCCGGCGGCTTCGGCGTCCGCGGGATCGAGGGGAAGATCGCCGCGGCCCGTCACGCGCGGGAGAACGAGCTGCCGGTGCTCGGCCTCTGCCTGGGCCTGCAGTGCATGGTGATCGAGGTGGCCCGGGACCTGGCCGGGATCGGTTCGGCCAACTCCGCCGAGTTCGACCCGGACACCCCGGACCCGGTGATCACCACGATGCCGGACCAGGTGGACATCGTCGCGGGGCTCGCCGACCTGGGCGGCACGATGCGCCTGGGCGCGCAGCGGGCGGTGCTCTCGTCCGGCAGCGTGGTGCGCCGGCTGTACGGCACCGACGAGGTGTCCGAGCGCCACCGCCACCGCTACGAGGTCAACAACGCCTACCGCGAGCGGCTGGAGTCGGCCGGCCTGGTGATCAGCGGCGTGTCCCCGGACCGGCGGCTCGTCGAGTTCGTCGAGCTGCCGCGTTCGGTGCACCCGTACTTCGTCGCCACCCAGGCCCACCCGGAGTTCTCCTCCCGGCCGACCCGGGCGCACCCGCTGTTCGCCGGGCTGGTCGCGGCGGCACTCGCGCGCCAGCGGTCCGGCCGGCTTGCGGTGGACGACGACCTCGGCGGGGCGGACCGGCTCGCGCCCGCCGCCGGGGCTCCCGCCGACGGGCCTGCTGCAGACGGCGCACCGGCGCCGGCGGAGTCCTTCGGTGCGCCGCTGGGCGAGCCGGTCGGCATCGGCGCGGCCGCGTGGTCGGCCCGGTGATCCGGTTCGAGGAGCCCGACGCCCAGACCGTTCCCGACGGCCGCACGCTGGCGAGCTTCGAACCGGGGAGCCCGACAGCCGAGACCCCCGCGGCGGTCCCGGTCGACACCGTCGAGCGGTGGCCGGTGGAGTCGGTGCACACCGTCTTCGCCGGCGCGATCGTCGACGTCCGCAAGGACATCGTCCGGGCCGCGTCCGGCGAGACCTTCCCCCGGGACGTCGTCGTCCACCCGGGCGCCGTCGCCATCCTCGCCGTGGACGACGAGGACCGGGTCGTGCTCGTCCACCAGTACCGGCACCCGGTCGGCCGGCGCCTGTGGGAGATCCCGGCCGGGCTGCTCGACGTCGAGGGCGAGGACCCGGCCGCCGCGGCCGCTCGCGAACTCGCCGAGGAGGCGAACCTGGCGGCGTCGGACTGGCGGGTGCTGGCCGACCCGTTCACCTCGCCGGGCATGACCACCGAGGCGATCCGGGTCTACCTGGCCCGCGGCCTGTCCGTCCCCGACGGTCCCGCGTACGTCGGCGTCGACGAGGAGGCGGACATGCCGGTGTCCCGGGTCCCGCTCGCCGAGCTGGTCGACGGGGTCCTGGCCGGTCGGCTGCACAACCCCTCGCTGGTCACCGGGGTGCTCGCCGCCTGGGTCGCCCGCTCGCGCGGCGGCTGGGACGCGCTGCGCCCGGCCGACGCGCCGTGGCCGGTGTGGCCGGTCGAGCCGGTCGCCGACAGCGGCTGACGCCTGCGCCCGCCGTTCGTCCGGTCAGTGCGGTCGTCCGGTCAGTGCGGTCGTCCGGACAGCGGTCGCGGCGGGGGCTCGGCGGATGGTTCGGCGGGGAGCTCGGGCGGGGGGCGCAGCCCGAGCGCCGCGAACTCCAGGCCGGCGAGCCGGCGCATCGCGGCCGGGTCGCCGGCCCGCCACCGCTGCGCCAGGTCCGGGCCGAGGCGCCGCAGCTGCACCGGGTCCGCGCGGGCCAGCGCCGCCAGCGCCAGCACGTCCAGGTCGGCCCCGCCGGCGGCGGCGAGTGCAGACGCCCGGCGGACCCAGCGCAGCCGGCCGATCCCCCAGCTGACCCCGACCAGCGCGACGCCTGCCGCCATCACCGCGATGCCGACGACCGGCGCCTCCACGGCGAGCTGACGCGCCTGGTCGGCGAGGTTGCCCGACGTCTGCGTGGTGAACCGGCTGACCTGGGCGAGCACGTCGGACAGCGGGTCGCCGACGAGCGGGAGGCCCGACAGCGAGGAGACCCCGTCGTCCAGGGCGGTCGCACTGGTGGACGCCGCCTCGGACAGCTCCCGGGTGCGGGTGGCCAGGCGGTGCAGCTGCGCCCACAGCGCGGCGCCGGCCGCGACCGACACCGCCAGCACCCCGAGCGCCAGGAGGTCGCCCACCACCTGCCGGGTCCGGCGGCCGGGCAGGTCGGCGTACAGCTTCACGGCCGAGGTCTACCACTGCCGGGCCCGTCGGGTGCCGGGCGCCGCGCCGGACCAGCGAGGTGCCGGGAGCAGCGAGGTGCCGGGAGCAGCGAGGTGCCGGGACCCGCGCCGCTTCCGGCGTCGACGGGCAGGTCGGCGATACTTGCGCCCGACTGCCGGGCAGACACCGCACGGCCGTGACGCGGGCGCGGACGGCTGTCGCGGTGGGCGTCGGCGAGTGGGCGAGTGGGCGAGAGGAGGGGAGCGGCGTGTCGGAGGACGACGGCGGGCGGGGCGTGCCCGGCCCGACAGCGACCGACGGTCCCGACCC
>CAXTBU010000010.1:52854-53912 GCA_964242885.1 uncultured Actinomycetales bacterium | reverse complement strand
GGCGGACGCCGCCAGTGCCGACCCGGCGGACGCCGCCAGTGCCGACCCGGCGGACGCCGCCAGTGCCGACCCGGCGGACACCGCCGGTGCCGGACCGCTGACGTCCCCGGGCGCAGGTCCGCTGATCGACCCGGCGGCGCTGGCCGGTCCCGTCGCCGACCCCGGCGCGCTGCCGTTCGACCAGCCCCCTGCCCCGCCGCCCGGGCGCCCGACGCTCGGCCCGACCGGCCGGCCGTTCCCGCAGTTCGTCGTCCCCGAGCCGCCCGCCTCGCCCGGCCCCGCGCGGATCATCGCCGTCTGCAACCAGAAGGGCGGCGTCGGGAAGACCACCACGACGATCAACGTCGGCGCCTGCCTGGCCGAGGCCGGCTGGCGCGTGCTGCTCGTCGACTTCGATCCGCAGGGCAGCCTCGCCGTCGGGCTCGGGATCAACCCGAACGGCCTGGAGCGGACCGTCTACGACCTGCTCACCTCCGCCGGGGTGGCCGCGGCCGACGTCGTGCTGGCGACGAAGGTCGACCGGCTGGACCTGCTGCCGAGCAACATCGACCTGTCCGCGGCCGAGGTGCAGCTGGTCGGGGAGGTCGCCCGCGAGTTCACCCTCGCCCGGGCGCTGCGCCCGCTGCTGGGCTCCTACGACGTGGTCCTCGTCGACTGCCAGCCCAGCCTCGGGCTGTTGACCGTCAACGCGCTCACCGCCGCGGCGGGCGTGCTCGTGCCGCTGGAGTGCGAGTTCTTCGCCCTGCGCGGCGTCGCGCTGCTGACCGCGACGATCGAGAAGGTCCGCGAGCGGCTCAACCCGGACCTCGTCGTCGACGGCGTCCTCGGCACCATGTACGACTCGCGGACCGTCCACGGCCGGGAGGTCCTCGCCCGCGTGGTCGAGGCCTTCGGCGACGCGGTGTTCCACACCGTCATCACCCGGACCGTCCGGTTCCCGGAGACGACCGTCGCCGGTGAGCCGATCACCACCTACGCGCCCAACTCCTCCGGTGCGTTCATGTACCGCCAGGTCGCCCGCGAGCTGGCCGCGCGGACGCTCGGGCACCCGTGACACC
>CAXTBU010000010.1:44576-52754 GCA_964242885.1 uncultured Actinomycetales bacterium | reverse complement strand
GTGACACCTGCTCCGGCGCCGGACGCGGCGGCCCGTCGGTCCGAGCCGTTCCGCGTCTCCCTCGACGGTTTCGACGGCCCGTTCGACCTGCTGCTCGGGCTGATCGCCAAGCACGAGCTTGACGTCACCCGGATCGCGCTGGCGAAGGTCACCGACGACTTCCTGGCGCACCTGCGCCGGCTGGAGGCCACCGGCGGCTGGGACCTGGACCGGGTGACGGAGTTCGTCGTGGTGGCGGCGACGCTGCTCGACCTGAAGGCTGCCCGGCTGCTGCCGCGCGGGGAGGTCGAGGACGCCGAGGACATCGCGGCGCTCGAGGCCCGGGAGATGCTCTTCGTCCGGCTGCTGCAGTACCGCGCGTACAAGCGGGTCGCGCAGACCTTCGCCACCCGGTTCGCCACCGAGGGGGTGCGCGTCCCGGCCTCGGTCGGGCCGGGCACCGAGTTCGACGACGTCCTGCCGGCGGTGCTGCTCGGCCTGGACGTCGCGCGGTTCGCCGAGCTGGCGCGCCGGGTCTTCGCGCCGCGTCCACCGGAGGTCGCCGACACCGCGCACCTGCACGCCCCGACGGTCAGCGTCGCCGAGCAGACGCAGCTCCTCGCCGCCGCGCTCGGGGCGGCGGGCACGCTGACGTTCGCCCAGATCTCGGCGGACGCCGAGTCGGTGGCCGTCGTCGTCGCGCGGTTCCTGGCGCTGCTGGAGATGTTCCGCGACGGGCTCGTCGCCTTCGACCAGCCGGACCCGCTCGGCTCGCTTGCCGTCTCCTGGACGGGTTCGACCGGCAACGCCGGGCCGGCCGTCCCGGTCGGCGCAGAGCGGTGACCGCGGACGAGAGCGTCGCTCCGGCGCCGGCAGCCGTCACGACCTCGACACTGACCCGCGGAGGACTGGAAGCAGTGCTCCTGGTGACGGACGAGCCGGTGTCGGTGGTCACGCTCGCGGAGGTCTTCGGCGCGGACCACGACGCGGTCTCCCGGGAGCTGGCCGACCTGGCCGCCGAGCACTCCGCGCGGGCCGGCGGCATCGAGCTGCGGGCCACCGAGGCCGGCTGGCGGCTGCACACCCGGCCCGAGCACGTGGACGCCGTCGAGAGGTTCCTGCGCGAGGGCCAGCGGGTGCGGCTGACCCAGGCGGGGCTGGAGGCGCTGGCCGTGGTCGCCTACGCCCAGCCGACGACGAGAGCGCACGTCTCGGCGGTCCGCGGCGTCGCCAGCGACGGTGTGCTGCGCACCCTGGTCGTCCGCGGCCTGATCGAGGAGGCGGGCACCGAGCCGTCGACCGGGGCCGCCACCTACCGGACCACGCCGCTGTTGCTCGAGCGGCTGGGCATCGCCTCGCTGGCCGACCTGCCGGCCCTGGCCCCGCACCTGCCGGACCTGGACGAGATGGCCGCACCAGGTGGAACGGTCGCGGAGAATGGAGCCGATGAGTACTGAGCGGCGCACCCGAACACCCCGACCCGGCAACCGGTCCGGGCGGCCCGGCGACCGCACGGCGCGTCCCGCCGCCCGGCCGGCAGCGCGGAAGGCGCCCGCCGACAGCCCGGCCGCCGAGCGTCCTGACGGCGACGGTGAGCTCGCGGACGGGGTCCGGTTGCAGAAGGTGCTGGCGGCCGCCGGGATCGCCAGCCGCCGGGGCAGCGAGGAGCTGATCGCCGAGGGCAGGGTCGAGGTCGACGGACGGGTCGTCACCGAGATGGGCCGCCGGGTCGACCCGGAGCACGCGGTCGTGCACGTCGACGGCCAGCGGGTCCCCACCGCCGACCGGGGCAAGCGGCTGACCTACGTCGCCGTCAACAAGCCCCGCGGCGTGGTCAGCTCGATGTGGGACGACGAGGGCCGCCCGGACCTGCCGTCGCTGCTGCCGATCAAGCTCGCGCGGCGGACCCGGCTGTTCCACGTCGGGCGCCTGGACGTGGACACCGAGGGCCTGCTGCTGCTCACCGACGACGGGGAGCTGACCCACCGGCTGACCCACCCCTCGTTCGGGGTGGACAAGGTCTACGTGGCCGAGGTGCCGGGACCGGTGCCGAAGGAGACCATCGCCCGCGTCCGGGACGGCGTCGAGATCGAGGGCCGGGTCGTCGAGGTGAGCCGCTTCCGGGTGGTCGCCGGGCACCGGTCGCGCGCGATGGTCGAGGTGACCGTGCACGAGGGCCGCAAGCACGTGGTGCGCCTGCTGCTGGACGCGGTCGGGCTGCCGGTCCGTCGCCTGGTCAGGGTGAAGTTCGGCCCGGTCGGGCTCGGCGACATCCCGCCGGGTGAGCACCGGGAGCTCACCGCGGCCGAGGTCGGCTCGCTGTACGACCTCGTCGGGCTGTGACGGTCGCTCCGCCTGACGGGACCCCCGATCCCGACCCGACCGGCGAGCCGGACGCGACCGGCGGCAGCCTGCCGGCCGGCCCGGTGGTCGTCGTCGGCACCGGGCTGGTCGGCACCTCCGTGGCGCTGGCGCTGACCGCCGCCGGATCCTCGGTCCTGCTGTCCGACACCGACCCGGCGGCGGTCGCGGTCGCCGTCACCCGCGGCGCCGGCGTCGCCGAGGCCCCCGGCGACCCGGCCGGCCACGCCGACGCGGGGCACGCCGACGCGGGGCACGCCGACGACGACGTCGGGCTGGTCGTCGTCGCGGTGCCGCCCGCCGCCGTCGCAGCCGTCGTCCTCGAGCGCCTGGCCCGGCACCCGGCCGCCGTCGTCACAGACGTGAGCAGCGTCAAGGCGCTGCCCCTGCGGACCCTGCTGTCCGGCCCCGCCGAGCTCGACCGCTACGTCGGCGGGCACCCGATGGCCGGCTCGGAGCGGTCCGGTCCGGCGGCGGCCCGGGGGGACCTGTTCGCCGGTCGCCCGTGGGCGGTCACGCCGAACCCGCAGAGCCGGCCGTCCGCCGTCGCCGCCGTGCACCGGCTGGCCAGGGTCACCGGCGCGGTCCCGGTGACCCTGGACGCCGACGGCCACGACCAGGCCGTCGCCGCCGTCTCCCACCTGCCGCACGTCGCGGCCTCCGCGGTCGCCGCCCAGCTCGCCGCAGCGCCCGGCGCGACGCTGGCGCTCACCGGGCCCGGGCTGCGCGACGTGACCCGCATCGCCGCCGGCAGCCCGGCGCTGTGGACGGACATCCTCACCGCGAACGCCGGCCCTGTCGCCGCCGGCATCCGCGGGCTGCGCGACGGCCTGGCCCGGTTCCTCGACGCCCTGGACGGGGTGAGCGCCGGGCAACCGGACGCACCCGCCCGGCTCGGGGAGCTGCTCCAGCGCGGTGTCGACGGCACCGCCCGGCTGCCCGGCCGGCACGGCACCGAGCCGGAGCGGTTCGGCGTCCTCGGTGTCGTCGTCGACGACCGCCCCGGCCAGCTGGCGCGGCTGTTCGCCGCGGTCGACGCCGCCGGGGGCAACGTCGCCGACTTCCGGCTCGACCACCGCGCCGGCCAGGCCGCCGGGCAGGTCCAGCTGTCCGTGGAGCCGGCCGCCGTCGAGCCGCTCGCCGCCGCGCTGGCCGCCGTGGGCTGGACCGTCCACCCGGGAGGGGACGACCGTGCCGACTAACCTGCGGCCGGTGCCCGACCGGAACCTCACCGCCGTCGCCGGCGACGCCGACCCCGGCGGCGCCCGTCCCGACCGCCGGGCCGGCTCGCGGCGAGGCTTCCTGATCGCCGTCGACGGGCCGTCCGGGTCGGGCAAGTCCACGCTCGCGCGAGCAGTCGCGAGCTGCACCGGTTTCGCCTACCTCGACACCGGCGCGATGTACCGCGCCGTCACCTGGGCCGCCCGCGACCGGGGGCTGGACCTGGCCGACGGCGCGGCGGTGGCCGCGCTCGCCCGGACCCTGGACATCGACGTGGCGACCGACCCTGCCGTCTCCGCCGTCCGGGTCGACGGCGTCGACGTGACGGAGGCGATCCGGGCCCCGGAGCTGTCCGCGGTGGTGAGCGCGGTGGCCACCAACCTGGCGGTCCGGGCCGAGCTGGTGGCCCGCCAGCGAGCTGTCGCCCAGCGCGGGAACGTCGTGCTGGAGGGCCGGGACACCACCACCGTCGTGGCCCCCGACGCCGACGTCCGCGTGCTGCTGACCGCGGACGAGGCCACCCGGCTGGCCCGGCGGGCCCGGGAGGTCCGCGGCGGTGACGACCCGGCCGCACTCGCCGCCACCCACGCCGAGGTCGTGGCCCGCGACGCCCGCGACGCCACGGTCGCGCAGTTCGAGACCGCCGCCGACGGGGTCGCCGTCGTCGACTCCTCCGGCCACACCGTGGCCGAGGTGCTGGCGATCGTGCTGGCTCTCGTCGAGCGGGCCGGCCACCCGGTCACGGGGGTGGAACGGTGACGCACACCCCCGCGCAGCTGCCGTCCGCCCCGGGCGCGGTCATCGCCCGGCTGATCAGCATCGGGCTGTTCCGGTCCGGGCTCCGGCTGCGCGTCCGCGGCCGCGAGCGGGTCCCGGCGACCGGGCCGGTCATCCTGGCGTGCAACCACACCGGCATCGTCGACGGACCGATGCTCATCGGGCTCTCCCCGCGGCCGGTGCACACCCTGGTCAAGCAGGAGATGTTCCGCGGCTTCGTCGGCGCTGCCCTGGTGCGGCTCGGGCAGATCGCGCTGCGCCGCGACGGCGGGGACCGGTCCGCGATCGCGGCGGCCCTGGACGTGCTGCGGGCCGGCCGGGTGCTGGCGATCTTCCCGGAGGGCACCCGCGGAGCGGGCGACGTGGCGACCGTGCAGCGCGGCGTCGGCTACCTCGCGCTGCGCTCGGGCGCCCCCGTCGTCCCCGTCGCCGTGCAGGGCACCGCCGCCCGCCGCGGCGGGTCGATGCCCCGGTTCCGCGCGTCGGTCGACGTGCTGTTCGGCGAGCCGCTGACCCTGTCGGCGGACGGCTCGCCCGCCCCGGCAGGGGAGTCCGGCGCGCCGCACCCCGCCACGCGCGCGGCCACCGACGCGGCGATCGCCGCCATCCAGGCCGCGATGGCCCGGACCGTCGCTGCCGCGGCAGCCGGCGGTACCGGCACAGCCGCCGCCGTCCCGGATGCACCGGCGGCGCCGCCGCCGGCACCACCCCCCGAGAACTCGACACCAGCGAGCGGACGTGTCCGATGAGTGGCTCGACAGCGGTCGTCGCCATCGTCGGACGGCCGAACGTCGGCAAGTCGACCCTGGTCAACCGGATCCTCGGCCGCCGCGAGGCGGTCGTCGAGGACGTCCCCGGGGTCACCCGGGACCGGGTCGCCTACGACGCGGACTGGGCCGGGCGCGACTTCGTCCTGCTCGACACCGGCGGCTGGGAGCCGGACGCGGTCGGCATGGCCGCTCGGATCGCCGCCCAGGCCGAGATCGCCGCGGCCGCCGCCGACGCGGTGATCTTCGTCGTGGACGCGATGGTCGGGCCGACCGAGCCGGACGTCGGCGTCATCCGGGTGCTGCGCCAGGCCGGGAAGCCGGTCGTGCTGTGCGCCAACAAGGTCGACGACGTGCGCGGGGAGATGGAGGCCGCTTCGCTGTGGTCCCTCGGCCTCGGCGAGCCGTGGCCGGTGTCCGCGCTGCACGGGCGGGGTACCGGCGACCTGCTCGACGCCGTCCTCGCCGTGCTGCCGCCGGTGGGTGAGAAGGCGGGCGACGACGAGGAGCGCCCGCCCGCGGTGGCGCTGCTGGGCAAGCCCAACGTCGGCAAGTCCAGCCTGCTGAACACCCTGGCCGGCTCCGAGCGGGTCGTCGTCGACAGCGTGGCCGGCACCACCGTGGACCCGGTCGACGAGGTCATCACGCTGCGCGGGCGGCCGTGGGTGTTCATCGACACCGCCGGGCTGCGGCGCCGGGTCCGGGAGGCCTCCGGCACCGAGTACTTCGCCAGCCTGCGCACCACCGCGGCCGTCAACCGCGCCGACGTCGCCGTCGTGCTGTTCGACGCCAGCGAGCCGGTCACCGAGCAGGACCTGCGGCTGGTGTCCACCGCGGTCGACGCCGGCCGCGCGCTGGTGATCGCGTTCAGCAAGTGGGACCTGGTGGACGAGGACCGCCGCGAGCGGCTGGACCGGGAGATCGACCGGGACTTCGTGCAGATCCGGTGGGCACCGCGCGTCAACGTGTCCGGGCTGACCGGCTGGCACGTCGACCGTCTGGTCCCCGCGCTGGACACCGCCCTGGCGGGATGGTCGACCCGGGTGCCGACGGGCCGGCTCAACGCCTTCTTCTCCGCGCTGGTGGCCGCGCACCCGCACCCGGTCCGCAGCGGCAAGCAGTCGCGGATCCTGTTCGCGACGCAGGCGGGCACCCGCCCGCCGACGTTCGTGCTGTTCACCTCCGGCCGCCTGGACGACGCCTACGTCAGGTTCGTCGAGCGGCGGCTGCGGGAGGACTTCGGCTTCGCCGGGTCCCCGGTCCGGGTGAACGTGCGGGTCCGCGAGCGACGCTCTCGCTCCGAGGGCCACTGACCTCGCCGCTGACCGCCGCGGACCCGGCCGACCACGCCGCGGCGTACCGATCCCGACCAGAAGCGGCGGTGCCGGCCGGGAACGGCTGCCCGAGGTCACATGTGGTCGGATCCGGTACACCGGGGCCGGGCGGACCGGGCTGGTAACGTCAGCGACCGCCGGTGCGAGCCGGCAGCCACGGGCTGTGGCGCAGCTTGGTAGCGCACCTGACTGGGGGTCAGGGGGTCGCAGGTTCAAATCCTGTCAGCCCGACCAGATCGCCTTCCGGGACCGCCGGTCGTCATCGCCGCGGACCGGACCGTCGGCAGGGCTAGCGTCGCCGGTCGTGCCCCGCCTCGAGAACCAGCGACCCCACCCGGACCAGCGCCTCGTCCCGTCCGTCCGCCGCAGCGGGGCAGCCCGATGACGGTGGACGCCGTGGAGCCGGTGGCCGGGCGAGTCGCGGACGGCTTCGAGGCGGTACTGGACGTGTTCGCCGCCACGCTGGACGGTGTGGCCGGTGGCGCCGCGGTGGCCCTGGTGGTGGACGGCGAGACGGTCGTCGACCTGTGGGGTGGGCGCGCCGACGCGCACGGCCCGGCGGACCGCTGGTCGGAGGGGGCGCTGCCGGCGACGGTCGCGGGCTCGACGGCCGTCCCCGGGAACGGGGAACGCCCGTGGACGCGGTCGACGCGGGCGGTCGTCTTCTCGGTGACCAAGGCGCTGACCACCCTGTGCCTGGTGCACGCGGCAGGCCGCGGGCTGGTCGACCTCGACGCCCCGGTGGCCGAGGTCTGGCCCGAGTTCGCCGCCGCGGGCAAGGACGCGGTGACGATCCGGCAGACGCTCGCCCACCGGGCGGGCCTGCCCGTGGTCGACGCGCCGCTGACCCGCGCAGACGTCCTCGGCTGGGGCCCGGTCGTCGCAGCCCTCGCGGAGCAGCGACCGCTGTGGGAGCCCGGGACCGCGTGGGCCTACCACCCGGTGACCTTCGGCTGGCTGGCCGGGGAGGTGCTGCGCCGGGCGACCGGCACGACCCCGGGCCCCTACCTGCGGGAGGTGTTCGCGGCGCCGCTCGGCCTGCGCACGGAGATCGGGGTTCCCGCCGCGGACCAGGCCGACGTCGCCACCGTGATCGCCCCGCCGCCGCTGTCCGTCGCGACGCTGGCCGGGCTGGACGCGGACCAGCTGCGGATGCTGGACCTCGGCCGCCGCGCCCTGACGATGAACGGCACCATCCCGTTCCCGGGCCTCGGGGACGGCGATGCCGATGAGGTCGGTGCGGGCGGCGGCCGGCACGCGTGGAACGACGCCGACGTGCTGGCGGCCGAGATCCCCGGCGCCAACGGCGTCAGCAGCGCCGCCGACCTCGCCGCCCTGTTCGCCGCCGCGGTCGGCACGCCCGGCCGGCCCGCTCTGGTGGACCGCGACGTGCTGACGGCGGCGACCCACCCGCTGTCCTGGGGGGTGCCGGTGGGCGCGGGGCCGAGCGAGGTGGGCTCCACCCGCGGGACGGGGTTCATCGTGCCGAGCCCCGGCGAACCGCTGCTGTCCCCGCGCAGCTTCGGGCACAGCGGCGCCGGTGGCCAGTTCGCGCTCGGCGACCTGCGGCTCGGCGCGGGGTTCGCCTACCTGACGAACCGGATGGGCGGCGACGCCGACACCCGGGCAGCCGACCTGATGGCCGCGGCGCGCAGCTGCCTGGGCTGACCCCGCGCGCAGCTGCCTGGGCTGACCCGGCGCGCAGCTGCCTGGGCTGACCCGGCGCGCAGCTGCCTGGG
>CAXTBU010000010.1:31442-44476 GCA_964242885.1 uncultured Actinomycetales bacterium | reverse complement strand
CTGGGCTGACCCGGCGCGCAGCTGCCTGGGCTGACCCGGCGCGCAGCTGCCTGGGCTGACCCGGCGCGCAGCTGCCTGGGTTGACCGGCGCGCAGCTGCCTGGGGGACCGGCGGTCTCAGGCAGGATCGGGGTCATGCAGCTGCGGGAGGTCGACGTCCGGTTCGCCGACGGGATCGACCGCCGGCGGGTCGTCGGCCTCGGCGACGCCCTCGCGGGAGTGCTCGCCGACGGCGGGACCGCAGAGCTGGTGTCCCTGTCGGTCAGCGACATCGACCTCGCGACGTTCGCCTTCGCCGCCGTCGCCCCGCCCGGGCCGGTGCCGCTGCTCGCGCCGACGGTCGGCCCGACCGGAACGCCCGCCAACACGGTCTGGGCCGACGCCCCCGCACCGGGTGGGCAGCCCGGTGAGGCCGCGGCCCCCGACGCCGAGGACTGCCGGGAGGCGGTGCTGGCCGCCGCCGAGGGGCTCGGCCTGGGAACGCTGGAGTTCGTCGGCGACCGGGTGGCGAGCCTGCCCGCCGTGCCCGCCGAGGACGGGTGAGCACCGACGCGGTGACCCCCACCGACCGGGTCCTCACCGTCCCCAACGTGCTGTCCCTGCTGCGCCTGGTGGTGCTGCCGGTCTTCGTCTGGTTGGCCCTGGTCCGGCACGAGGACGGCTGGGCCGGCCTGCTGATCGGGGTGTCGGCGCTGTCGGACAACCTCGACGGCTACATCGCACGCCACTACGACCAGGTCAGCCGGCTCGGGCAGCTGCTGGACCCGACGGTGGACCGGCTCGTGGTGTTCACGACGCTGGTCGTCCTCGTCGCGGCCGGCGCACTGCCGTGGCCGCTGGCCCTGCTCATCGTCGTGCGCGAGGTCCTGCTCTTCCTGCTGCTGGTCGTCCTCCGGCTGCGCGGCTTCGGGTCCCTGCCGGTCAACTACCTCGGCAAGATCGCCACCTTCGCCCTGGTGTTCAGCTTTCCGTTCCTGCTCGTGGGCCACGGCGACAACACGGTCGGCTGGATCGCGGACGCGGCGATCGTCCTGGGCTGGGCCTGTTTCGGCTGGGGCATCTGCCTGTACTGGACGGCGGCGGCCCTGTACCTGCGCCAGGGCGTGCGCCTACTACGGTCGGGCCGCGGCAGCGGGCGCGGCGCCCCGCCCGGCGCCCCGCCCGGTGCCGCCCCCACCGAGCTCCCCTCACCAGCGGAAGGTGCCCGATGACGACCGACACCCCGGCCGAGCTGCGCTACACGGCCACCCACGAGTGGGTCGCCGACAGCGGTGGCGGCCGTGTCCGCGTCGGCATCACCAACTACGCGCAGGACGCGCTGGGCGACATCGTCTACGTGTCGCTGCCCGAGGTCGGCGCCACCGTGTCGGCCGGCACCGCGTGCGGGGAGCTGGAGTCGACCAAGAGCGTGTCGGACCTGGACTGCCCGGTGGACGGCACCGTGGTCGCGCAGAACCCGGTGCTGACCGACACCCCGGAGACCGTCAACAGCGACCCGTACGGCGAGGGCTGGCTGATCGAGGTGGAGCTGGCCGACCCGGCGCAGCTCGGCGGACTGCTCGACGCCGACGGGTACACCGCGACCCTGCACTGACCCTGCACTGACCCGCTCGCCGGGAGCCGTGATCAGTTGACCCTGTCTGTCCACCGCCCGTAACGTCCGAGGACCCGCCGTCCGGCCCTCGCGCGCCGGACGACCTCGAGCACCTGAGCACAGGAGCAACCACGTGACTCCCGCCACCGCCGGCGAGGTACCCGCCGAGCAGACGATGTCCATCCCGGTCACCGCGCCGACGACGGGCCCGGGTGCGGTCGACGACGTGGTGGCGGAGCTGGGCATCGAGCTGCGGCCGGGCACCGCGATGCTCGTCGTCCGCCGCGGGCCGAACGCGGGGGCGAAGTTCCTGCTCGACGCCGATGTGGTCGCCGCCGGCCGCCACCCGGACAGCGCCGTGTTCCTCGACGACGTCACCGTCAGCCGGCGGCACGCCGAGCTGCGCCGCCGCCCCGCCGGCGGTCACCTGGTCCGCGACGTCGGGAGCCTGAACGGCACGTACGTCAACCGGGACCGGGTCGACGAGGTGAACCTGGTGCACGGCGACGAGATCCAGATCGGCAAGTACCGCCTGCTGTACGTCTCCGGCGACGCGATCACCGATCGGGACCCGGGCGGGGCCCGGCACGGTTCCGCGGGGCCGGCCCGGCAGTAGCCCGGTGGCCCAACCGGCTGAGGACGCCGTGCAACCCCCGCCGCCCGCGGAGCCCGCGCCGGCGAACGCGGCGCCGGCGAACGGGTCGCCGGGGAACGGGTCGCCGGCGAACGCAGCGCCGGGGAACGCGGCGCCGGGGAACGCGGGGCTGGCGAACGCGGGGCTGGCGAACGCGGCGGCGATGGGCATCGGTGAGGTGCTCGCGGTGCTGCAGCGGGAGTTCCCCGACGTCACCGTGTCGAAGATCCGGTTCCTGGAGACCGAGGGCCTCGTCGCCCCGGCTCGGACCAGGTCCGGGTACCGCCGGTTCACCGAGGACGACGTCGACCGGCTCCGCTGGGTGCTGCGGGTCCAGCGCGACCAGTACCTGCCGCTGCGGGTGATCCGCACCCACCTCGACACCGTGGGGACCGGGTCCGTGCCGGGCGGGTCCGATGCGTCCACCGAGGCGGCTCCCGGGCCCGGCGCCGGAGCCGCGCCCGCGGCCAGCCCTCTGGGCAGCGCTGTGGCCAGCCCGGTGGCCAGCCCGGCGCCCGCGGCCAGCCCGGCGCCCGCGGCCAGCCCGGTGGCCGGCCCGCTGCCGGCCAGGCCGGTGCGCAGCCGGCGTCTGCACCGGGACGAGCTGCTCGAGGCGGCCGGGCTGACCCCGCAGATCCTGGTCGAGATGGAGAGCTTCGGCCTGGTCCGCAGCCGGTCGGGCTGGTACGACGCGAACGACGTCGTGGTCGCGCACACCGTCGCCCGGCTGGCGGCCCACGGGGTGGCGCCCCGGCACCTGCGCGGCCTGCGCTCCGCCGCGGACCGCGAGGTCGGCCTGCTCGAGCAGGTCGTGGCACCTCAGCTCCGGCAGCGCCGCCCGGACGCCCGGGCCCGCGCCGAGGAGACGGCGGCCGAGCTGCGCGACCTCACCCGCCGGCTGCACGACGCCCTGGTCAGCGGGGCGCTGCGGGACATCGGGCTCGAGTCCCGCTGAGCAGTGGGCGCCCGGCTCAGGCCACCCGGCGGCCTGCCTCGGGCGGCCTGGCGGCTGCTCTCCCGACCGCCCGGGGGCTGCGCCTCAGGCGCCGCGCCCGGGCCGCGGACCCAGTCGGGCGGTGCCGGTCGGCGCGCACTACGGTGACCAGATGCGCGAACTGGACGTCGTGGGTGTGCGCGTCGAGATGCCGTCCAACCAGCCCATCGTCCTGCTCCGTGAGGTCGGCACCGGTCGGCACCTCCCGGTGTGGGTCGGTGCCGTGGAGGCGACGGCGATCGCCTCGGTGCAGCAGGGCCAGATCCCACCGCGCCCGCTGACGCACGACCTGATCAAGAACCTGCTCGACGCCCTCGGGCGCCGGTTGGAGCAGGTGCGGATCACCGAGGTCCGCAACGGGATCTTCCACGCCGAGCTCGCCCTGGACGGCGGCGTGGTCGTCGACTCGCGGACCTCCGACGCGATCGCGCTGGCCCTGCGCACGGGGGCGCCGATCTACGGTGCGGACGACGTCCTCAGCGAGGTCGGCATCGAGGTGCCCGAGGCCGCTGACGACGAGGTCGAGAAGTTCCGCGAGTTCCTCGACCAGGTGTCGCCCGACGACTTCACCGCGGGGGAGTCCGGCCCCGACCGCTGACCGGCTGTCGGCCACCGGCTGCCGGATGGTCCGGCGGCGGGCGCGTGTCGCGTTGACCTCGTGGAACGGGGCGCCGTAGCGTCGACGGCGTTGCACGCCGCTGTGGTCCGGCGGTCCACCAACGTCCGGCCCCGTCTCGGGGTCGCGAACGTCCGACCTCCCGGGGTCGGGACCGGGAGGCTGTCGTGTCAGGTCGGGACGAGACCACGCAGAGCACCCTGCGTCGCGACCCCGTTCTGCAGCGCGACCCGGTCCGCTCGGCCGCGCGCGGTCTGCTGTTCGACGACGGCCTGCCCACGGTGCGCGAGGACGTCGGGTACCGGGGGCCCACCGCCTGCACGGCTGCTGGCATCACCTACCGGCAGCTGGACTACTGGGCCAGGACCGGTCTGCTCGAGCCGTCGGTCCGCCCCGCGGCCGGGTCGGGCAGCCAGCGCCTCTACTCCTTCCGCGACATCATCGTGCTCAAGGTGGTCAAGCGCCTGCTCGACACCGGCGTCAGCCTCCAGCAGATCCGGACCGCGGTGGAGCACCTGCGCGGCGCCGGGGTCGCCGACCTCGCGGGGCTGACGCTGATGAGCGACGGGGCCACGGTCTACGAGTGCACGTCCCCGGACGAGGTCGTCGACCTGCTCCAGGGCGGTCAGGGCGTGTTCGGGATCGCCGTCGGCCGGGTCTGGCGCGAGGTCGAGGGAAGCCTGTCCCAGCTCCCGGCCGAGCCGACCGCCGCGGCTCCCGGTGAAGCCGTCGCACCCCGTGCGGGCGACGAGCTCGCGGTCCGCCGCGCCCGCCGCGTCGGCTGACGCCCCTCCCCGCTCGAGCCCGCCGCGGGCTGGACAGCGATCCGATCGGTCCGACGCGCGTTCGACTGCCGGCTGTGGCAACGTCACTGCAGCCCGTCACCCAGGGCTGTCGTCGACCCAGGGAGCCAGCCGCTCATGTCCCGTCTCCTCGCCGGAGCAGCCGCCGGAGCGCTCGCCGGCGCCGCCGGCGCCACCGCGCTGAACGCCACCAGCTACCTCGACATGGTCCTGCGGGGCCGGCCGCCGGGCAGCAGCCCGAAGGCCACCGTCGACGCAGCGTCGGACAAGTCCGGGACCGACGTGCCCGGCGAGGGCGAGCAGGCGCAGAACCGGGCCAGCGGAGCCGGCGAGCTCGCGGGCATCGGCGTCGGCCTGGGCGTCGGCGCGATCGCCGGCATCCTGCGCGCCTTCCACGTCAAGATCCCGATGCCGCTGGCTCCGGTGCTCCTCGGCCTGGGCGCGATGGCGATCTCCGACGGCACGATGACCGCCCTCGGTGTCACCGACCCGCGGTCGTGGGACGCGAAGACCGTGGCCTCCGACGCCCTGCCGCACCTGGCCTACGGCACGGTGCTGACCGCCGCGCTGCACCTGATGCTCGACCCGCGGACCCCGCAGGCCAGCTGAGCCGGCGTCTCCACGCCGGGAGCCGCGCCGGGTCTCCGCGCCGGGAGCTGCCCCGGGAGACGCCCGGGGCGGGGGACCCGGCGGTGGGAGGCTGGGGACATGCCTCCCGGTGAGATCGCCCGTGCCAAGACCCTGACCCCCGGCCGGGTGCGTTTCCCCGGGATCAGCTCGCGCGCCTACGAGCACCCCGCCGACCGCGGCGCGCTGGTCGCGCTGCGGGCGCTGCCCGGGTTCGACCGCGTGCTGCGCGCGGTGTCCGGCGTGTTCGGCGAGCGGAGCCTGCGGCTGCTGCACCTGGCGGATGCCATCCGGGTGTCGCACCGGCAGTACCCGGCCCTGCACCAGCTGCTCGTCGAGGCGTGCGCGACCCTGGACATCGAGGAGATCCCCGAGCTGTACGTGGTCCGCGACCCGGTCGCCCAGGCGATGACCCTCGGGATGGACCACCCGTTCATCGTGATCAACACCGGTCTGCTGGAGCTGCTCGACGCGGACGGGCTGCGGTTCACCCTCGGCCACGAGCTGGGACACGTCCTGTCCGGTCACGCCGTCTACCGGACGATGCTGCTGAGCCTGGTGCGGATCAGTCAGAACATCAGCTGGATCCCGCTGGGGGCGCTGCCGCTGCGGGTCATCGTGACCGCGCTGCAGGAGTGGTTCCGCAAGTCCGAGCTGTCGTGTGACCGGGCGGCGTTGCTGGTCGGCCAGGACGCCGACGCAGCCCTGCGCGTGCACGCGGCGATGGCCGGCTCGACCGACCCGGACGCGATGGACGTGTCCGGCTTCCTGGACCAGGCCCGGGAGTACGACCGCGGCGGCGACATCCGGGACAGCTTCCTCAAGCTGCTGCACCTGGACGGCCGGACCTACCCGCTGGCTGCGCTGCGCGCGGCGGAACTGCAGCGGTGGGCGGCGGGCCAGGAGTACCGGGACGTGCTCAGCGGGGACTACCCGCGCCGCGAGGACGACCGGGACGCCGCGATGTCGGACGAGGTCCGCGCCGCGGCCCGCTCCTACCGGGACTCGTTCACCGCCTCGGCGGACCCGCTGACCAAGTTCGTCCGCGACGCCGGGGGGGTCGTCGGCGGCGTGGCCGGGAGCGTCGCGGACAACGTCGGCGACTGGCTGCGCAACCGCGGCGGCCGCGGGCCGGGGTCCGGCCCGGGCGCGGACGGGAGCGGGTCGAACGGCTCCGGGACGGACTGACCGCAGGTGCCCGAGGGCGACAGCGTCCACCGGGCCGCCCGGCGGATGGACGGGGAGCTGACCGGCCGGACGATCGTCGCGTCGGACTTCCGGGTCCCGCGGCACGCGACCGCGTCGCTGGCCGGCCAGCGGGCCACCGGGTTCGTGGCCCGGGGCAAGCACATGCTGCTCCGGACCGACGCCGGCTGGACCGTGCACACCCACTTCCGGATGCAGGGCAGCTGGACGGTGCTGGCCGCGGGCAGGCGGCTGCCCCGGTCCCGCGCGGACGCCGCACGGCTGCTGCTGTCCCTCGACGACGGCCGCACCGCGGTCGCCCTCGACATGCCGGTGGTCGACCTGCTGCGGACGGCGGACGAGGAGCAGGTCGTCGGCCACCTCGGCCCGGACCTGTTGATCCCGCCCGGCCAGCCGGGCGGCTGGGACGAGGCGGAGGCGCTGCGGCGACTGGCCGCGGACCCGTCCCGAGCGGTGGTCGCGGCGGTCCTGGACCAGCGGAACCTGGCCGGGATCGGCAACCTGTGGGCCGGTGAGCTGCTGTTCCTGCGGGGCGTCTGGCCGTGGACCCCGGTGGGCGAGGTGGACGTGGCCCCACTGGTCGGGCTGGCGCGGAAGATGCTCGTCTGGGGACTCGCGCACCCGGGGATGGTCACCACCGGGGACACCCGGCCGGGGCGGACCCACTGGGTCTACGGCCGGTCCGGCCGGCCGTGCCTGCGCTGCGGCACCCCGGTGGCCTTCCGTCCGGCGGCCGGGGCGGTGGCCGGCGCGGACCGGGAGACGTGGTGGTGCCCGTCCTGCCAGCCGGCGCCGCAGTGAGCCGAGAACCCCGCTCCGCGCGCGTGACCGCGGCGAGATGGCGGCTGGCGGTCCTCGTCGTGGCGTTGGTGGCCGGGTTCGTGCTGCTGACCGTCACCGACCTGGTCGACGCCGACGCGCTGCGGGAGCGGATCGCCGCGACCGGGGCATGGGCGCCGGTCGTCTACGTGCCGGTGTCGGCGGTGCTCGGCGCGCTGCTGGTGCCCGGTCCGCTGCTGGCCGGGATGTCCGGGGTGCTGTTCGGGCCGGTTCTCGGGACGGTGGTCACCATCAGCTCGGCGGTGCTGTCGGCGCTGATCGCGCGGGAGGGCGGCCGGCGCGCCGGGCAGGCCGGCGTCGAGGACCTGCTGGGCGACCGGACGGACCGGCTGGCCGCGCTGAGCCGGCGGTACGGCACCGCCACCGTCCTGGGGCAGCGGCTCGCGCCGGGGATCCCCGACGCGCCGCTGTCCTGGGCGTTCGGGGCGCTGGGCCTGTCGGCGCGGCAGCTCGCGGTGGGCACTGCCGTCGGCGCGCTGCCGCGGGCGTTCTCCTACAGCGCGATCGGGGCGTCGCTGGACGACCCGACCTCGCCGTGGGGGATCACCGGCGTGGTCGTCCTGGTGCTCACCGCGGTCGCGGGCGCCGAGATCGGCCGGCGGATGCTCGGCGTCGTCCGTCGCTCCCGGCGCTGACCGGTCACCGGCCGCGGTGGACTCGGCCGAACAGCCCGGCCGCGGTGGCTCAGCCGAACAGCTTGGCCGCGGTGACGACCGCCTGGCTGACCCCGTACGCCAGGCCGAGCCCGACGACGACCCACAGGGCGACCGCGGCGACCCGGGCCCCGGTGGCCGACCCGGTCGGGACGGGCTGCAGCTCGGCGCTGCCGCCGGGCTGGGCGCCCGCTCGGGTGGACCCGGTGTCGCTCATGCGGTCTCCGTCCGTCCGACCCGGGCGGTGCCTGCGGGCGCCACCGAGCGCGCCGGTCGGGCGTCGGCCGCGGGTTCGTGGAAGCGGGGGTTCACCGGGCGCACGAGCAGGTTCGCGACGAACCCGACGGCGAGCACGCCGACCATGATCGACAGCGACAGCGTGTACAGGCCGGAGCCGGACCGCCCGGCTGCGGTCTGGCTGTCCACCACCCGGTTGACGATCAGCGGGCCGACGATGCCGGCGGCCGACCAGGCCGTCAGCAGCCGCCCGTGGATGGCGCCCACCTGCAGCGAGCCGAACAGGTCCTTCAGGTAGGCCGGGACGGTCGCGAACCCGCCCCCGTAGAAGCTGAGGATGACCGCGGTCACGCCGACGAACAGCAGCAGCGACGACGTCCCGGCGACCACCAGCAGCAGGTAGAGCAGGCAGCCGGCGCCCAGGTAGACCATGTAGATGGGCTTGCGCCCGACCAGGTCCGAGGTGGAGGACCAGACGAACCGGCCCGCCATGTTCGCCAGTGACAGGAGCCCGACGTACCCGGCGGCCTCGGTCACCGACAGGTCGCCGAAGAAGGCCCGGATCATCGGGGACGCCTCCTCCAGGATCCCGATGCCCGCGGTGACGTTGCAGAACAGGACGACCCACAGCAGCCAGAACTGCGGGGTGCGGATCGCGTTGCGGGCGGTGACGTCGGCGGTCGTCTTCATGCCGTGGGACTCGGTCGGCGCGGGGGCGGTCCACCCGGCGGGCGCCCAGCCGGGCGGTGGGACCCGGATGACCGCGGCCCCGGTCAGCATCACGACGAAGTAGAGCGCGCCCAGGACCAGGAAGGTGGGGACGGTCGACTCCGGGTCGCCGCCGAAGGACTGCATCAAGCGGTTGGACAGCGGGCTGGCGATGAGCGCACCGCCACCGAAGCCCATGATCGCCAGGCCGGTCGCCAGGCCCGGGCGGTCCGGGAACCACTTGATCAGCGTCGAGACCGGGCTGATGTACCCGATGCCCAGACCGATCCCGCCCAGCACCCCGTACCCGAGGTAGACCAGCCAGAGCTGGCCGGTGGACAGCCCGAGCGCCGCGACGACGAAGCCGAGCGACCAGCAGATCGCCGAGAGCACCATCGCCTTGCGCGGGCCGTTGCGCTCCATCCACGCGCCGCCGAACGCCGCGGACAGGCCGAGCATCGCGATCGCGATGGAGAACACGACGCCGATCGCGGTCTGCGAAGCCCCGAACAGGTCGACCAGCGGGGTCTTGAACACGCTGAACGCGTAGACCTGGCCGATCGAGAGGTGGACGGCCAGGGCCGCCGGCGGGACCAGCCAGCGGCTGAACCCGGGCGGGGCGACGGACCGGTCCCGGTCCAGCACACGGAGCAGCGAGGACATCGACACGGCCCTTCGTCGGGAGGTGACTGCACTGTGACCCGTCGGACGGCGCTCCCGCGCATCGAAACGCCGGGAGCCGGGCGGCGGCACCCGCGCACGCGGGACCCGCCGGACCGGACGGCCGCTGCCATCAGGCGGCGGGGTGCCAGCCCAGCGCGGGCCCGAGCTTCGTGGCGATGTCGGTCAGCATCTGCTCGTAGTCGTGCGCGGCGAAGGAGAACGGTAACGCGAACGCCACCTCCCGGACCTCACGGAAGCCCGCGTGGTCGTACAGCTGCTCGGCGATCTGCTCCGACGTGCCGAGCAGGTCCCGCTCGAACAGCAGCCGCCCCGGCCCCTGTGGGGTGCCGACCCGGCCGCTGCGCGAGTGCACGTAGGCCGCGTACCTCTCGCGCTGGTCGGCCGTGGCGCTGTCGGTCGGGATGACCACCAGGCCCTGGGACACCCGCGCCGCCTCGCCGGCGGGGGAGGCCGCCCGGAAGGCGCGCACCTGGGAGGCCTGGATCTCCGCGAAGTCCCAGGACGGCTCCGCACCTGGCCGGTCGCCGGTGCCCTCGGCGCGGACCACGCTGGAGGTCAGCAGGTTCAGGCCCTGCTCGCCGGTCCACCGGGCCGACCCCACGCTGGCGGCACCACCCCACATCCGCGCCGCCAGCCCTGGTGAGTGGGGTTGCACGCGATCGGAGAACACCTCGATGCCCTCGACGCCGGCGAACGAGCTGGCCGGCTCGCCGCGCACCAGCCGCAGCAGCCGCTCGGCCCGCCCGCGGCCGAAGTCCTCGACGTCGCCGCTGTCCGGGTACAGCGCCGTCCTGACGCGGTCGTACTGCATCGGCGGCCCGACGCTGAACCCCGGGTTGAGCCGGCCGCCGGACAGCACGTCGACGGTGGCGAGGTCCTCGGCCAGCCGCAGCGGGTTCTCCCAGCCCAGCGGGGTGACCGCGGTGCCGAGCCCGATGCGCCGGGTCCGCTGGCTGGCGGCGGCGAGGACGGCGACGGGGGAGGAGATGCCGTACTGCAGGTGGCGGTGGCGCAGCCAGGCGCTGTCGAACCCCAGCCGCTCGCCGAGCTCGATCACCTCCAGCGTGGTCTCGTGCCCGGACCGGGGGTCGTCCGGCTCGAACGACCCGATCGTCAGGAAGCCCAGCTGCCGCAGGGGCTCGTCAGGTCTGGGCACAGCAGGCTCCTCGTCGGGACGTGGTGTCGTTCACGTGACGACGACGGGCTCGCCGAGCGGGCGGCCGCCTGGCGGACCCCGGTGCACGCCGGGACCGTCCCACGTCACGCGCGACCGAACCCGCCAGGCCGGCCAGGTGTTCCGCCGGGCAACGAGGCCTGGTCGCGGTGCCCGTCCGGTCTGTACAGCTCTGCGTGTGCTGCTCAGACGTCCAGGTCGGTCGGAGTGACGCGCAGCCGGGTCCGCGCCGAACGGTGGTGCGCCGCCAGGGACTCGAACCCCGAACCCGCTGATTAAGAGTCAGCTGCTCTGCCAGTTGAGCTAGCGGCGCCCGTCGTGGCCGGAGGAACCCCCGGCCGGTCCGCGCGGTAGCGACCCTACCAACTGCCGGACAGGTCCAGACACCGCGCGGTCGGGCCGGGACGTCGATACTGGTCGGGCCCCGCCCGCGCGGGGGCCACGTCGAGCCGTCCGGACGCCTCCGGACGCGCGCCGGCGTCGTTCGACCGGACGGAGTGGGCGATGGTGCCTCGGCGATGGTGGGAGACGGCCTCCGGGCTCGCCGCCCGGCTGACCCGACGGCCCCGCGGGCCCCGTACCGTCTCCGCCTTCGACGCCGGGACGGCTGGCCCGACCGGCCGGCTGCCGCGCCGGGAGCTGAACCGGCGCAGCCGGCTGGACCTGCTCGCCGCACTGGGGGTGCCGCAGCCGGAGCCGGCTCACGGCTCGGTGGCCTTCCTGCGGCGGCGGGCCGACGGCATCGAGCCGGGCTGCCCCGCGTGCCGGGTCGCGGACGAGGAGGCCCGGCGCTGGTTCTTCTTCTACGAGACCGAGACCAACGCCGACGAGTCCCTCAAGGAGCGTCTGCTGGCCTCCGGCGGGCTGTGCACACCACACACCCGTTCCCTGCTCGAGCAGGGCCCCGCGGCCTCGTGGCTGGCCAGGTCCCTGTTCGACCTGATCGTCCGGGACCTGCGGGTGCACCCGTACGGGGCGCCGAAACGGCCCTGGCGCCCGTGCCCGGTCTGCACCGCGGTCGACGGCCAGGTGGCGGACCTGCTCGGGTTGCTGGCCGCCGGCCTGGTCGCCGGCGGCCCGGCCCGGGACGGGTGGACCGCCGAGGGCGAGGACTGGGACGGTGGGGTCGACGAGCCGGGCGCGGTCGACGTCCTCCAGGCCTTCCGGTCCGGGCCGGGGCTGTGCGTCCCGCACGCCCGCCGGTTCGTCGCCGGCGCACCACCTGCCGCGTCCGCCGTGGTCGCCGCCGTGCTGGCCGACCGGCTGGCCACGACTCCGGAGCTGGCGGTCGAGGTGGTCACCGGGGACGACCCGGATGCCCCGGCGCGCGCCCGCCTGCGCGCGTCGGCCGCACCGGCGGTGCTCGCCGCGGACGCGGCCGCGCGCCGGGCCGGGCTGGACCGCCGGATCGCGGCCCTGCTGCAGCGGCCGTGCTGCCCGGTGTGCGCCGCCCGGGAGACGGCGACCTGGCGCCTGCTGGACTGGATCAGGTCCGGCCGCGCGCTGCCCGTGGAGGACGACCCGGACGGGGTCGGCTCGACCGCTGTCCGCCGCCTCGTCCCGGCGCTGCACCGCGGCGGGGAGCGGCCGCCCCGGCTGCGCACGGCCAACCCGGGGATGCGGGAGCAGCTGGCCGCGCTGTGCCCGGTGCACGTCGCCGACCTGGTGGCCGGCGACGGGGGCGGGGGATGGCTGTCCGAGCCGGTCGCCTCGGTGGTCCGCATCTGCGCCGCTCGCTGGCGGGACGCCGCGTCGGCCGCGGCGGAGACCGCGGCCGCCGGCCCCGGCGGCTACACGCGGGACCGGGCCCGGGCGGTCGCCGAGCTGATGACGCCGCGGACGAGCTGCCCGGTGTGCGCCTCCGCCGGCCAGGCAGCGGCCCGGGAGGTCGCGCTGCTGCACCTGCTGGGCGCCGACCCGGCCCGGGCGACGGACATCGCCCGCTCCCACGGGCCGTGCCAGCGCTGCCGCCCCGAGGTCGCGGGGCCGGCGACCGGGCCGCCCGGCGTGCCCTGGGAGCAGGCCGCGGCGGCCCGCACGGCGGAGCTGGGCTTCGAGCTCGCCGAGTCGCTGCGGCAGGGGTCGTGGACGGCACGCTGGGACGTCCACGGCGCGGAGATGTCGGCGTGGCACCGCGCGCCGGCCCGCCTCGACGGGGCGGTGTTCGGCCCACCCGTTCCCGGGGGCGCCGGGGGGTGGGCCGACGCCGACGCCTACCGCGACGGCGCGACGGACGACGGCGCGACGGACGACGGCGCGACGGAC
>CAXTBU010000010.1:22932-31342 GCA_964242885.1 uncultured Actinomycetales bacterium | reverse complement strand
CACGGCGGCCCGGGAGGTCTCGGCGCCGCGGGAGGGGACCGTCCGCGGTGCCACGCCGGCGCGCCTCAGTCGGTGACGGGGGTCAGCCGCGACAGCGCCTCGAGGATCGGCGTCGAGCCCGCGATGACGTCGAAGGCGAGCCCGATCGACGTCGGCCAGGACAGGCAGGTCGCCGCGATGGCAGCGACGTCCTCGCGCGGGATGCTGCCGGTCTCGTCGAGTCGGCGCGCCATCCGGACCTGACCGGTCAGCACCGAGTCGGACAGCCCGCCCGGCCGGATGATCGTCCACTCCAGCCCGGACCGGATCAGCGCCGTGTCGGAGTCCTTCTTCGCGGCGAGCAGCCCACGGATCGGCTCGGGGCCCTGGTCGGGCCGGTCGGCGTACATCGCGGAGATCTGCACGAACCGCCGCACGCCCGCCTTCCCGGCGGCCTCGATCGCGGCGATCGCGCCCTCCCGGTCCACCGAGGGGCCGGCCGGGTCCAGGTCGGTGCCACCCGCCGCGTTGACCACGGCGTCGCAGCCCCGCAGGACCTCTCCCAGCCGCTCCGGTTCGCCGAGCAGGTCACCGACGACCGGCTGCACCCCGGGACCGGCACTCGGGTGCGACAGCCGGCCCAGGCGCTTCACTCCGGCCGAGGAGTCGGGGTCCCGGACGAGGGCGAACACGGTGTGCTCGGCGGCGAACAGATGGCTGGCGACGTAGCTGCCGGTACGGCCGGACGCGCCGAGGACGAGGACGATCACCCGCCCATCGTGTCGTGTCGGGTGCGCAATAGCCGCACCCGGCCGCCTGGCGGGTCGTCCGACCGGTCCGACCGGTCGCCGGGGGGACGCCGTCGACCGGCGGCACCGGTTGCCGGCCCCTAGGGTTCGTCCGTGGCGACCGCGAGGATCTTTGCGACGTCCGTCATCCTCACCGTCGTCGGGCTCATCGGCGCCGGCTGGTACGGCGGGCTGGCCGGAGCGGTCTCCGCAGCGCTGCTGATCGTGCTCGAGGTGTCCCTGAGCTTCGACAACGCTGTCGTCAACGCCGGGATCCTGGCCCGTCTCACCGACCGGTGGGTCACCCTGTTCCTCACCGTCGGCGTGCTGATCGCCGTGTTCGGGATGCGCATCCTGTTCCCGATCCTGCTGGTCAGCGTGACCGCCGGCATCGGGCCGATCGAGGCGGTCCAGCTCGCGATGCGCGGGGGGTCGCCGGAGACGCCGGGCACCTACGCGAACGTCGTCGAGGCGGCCGAGCCGCTCATCGGGTCCTTCGGCGGGATGTTCCTGCTGATGGTGTTCCTGGACTTCATGTGCACCGACCGCAAGCTGTTCTGGCTGCGCCCGATCGAGAAGGTCCTCGTCCTGATCGGCCGGATCCCGTCGGCGCCGGCGATGCTGGCCGCGACCGTGCTGCTGGTCGCCTCGCAGCTCGTCGCCGAGGAGGACCGGACCGACGTGCTGACCGCCGGCACCCTCGGCATCGTCGTGCACCTGGCCGTCAACGGGCTGGGCCCGGTGCTGGAGGCGGCACAGCGGCGCGGCACGGCGACGGCGGTGGCCGGCGCCAAGGTCGCCGGGACCGCCGCCTTCGCGCTGTTCGTCTACCTGCAGCTGCTCGACGCCTCGTTCAGCCTCGACGGCGTCATCGGCGCGTTCGCGATCACCGTCGACCCGGTGCTCATCGCCATCGGGCTCGGCGTCGGCGCCTTCTACGTCCGCTCGCTCACCGTGCTGCTCGTCCGCAAGGGCACGCTGGCGGAGTTCGCCTACCTCGACCACGGCGCGCACTGGGCGATCGGTGCTCTCGCGGCGATCCTGCTGATCTCGATCGAGCGCACAGTGCCCGAGGTGATCAGCGGACTGATCGGCGTCGGGTTCGTCGGCGTAGCCCTGCTCAGCAGCATCTCCCGCAACCGTCGCCGGGCCGCGGCCGGTCTTCCCGCCGACGGCGACGCCGGCCCGGAGCCGGGGCGCGACGGCGACGACCAGCGGGAACCGGTCACGGTCGGGGTCGCCTCGCCCGCCGGGCAGCCGGCCGGGCCGCAGCCGCGCCGCTGAGGACGGACGGACCCGGGACGGGTCGGCCGCCGCGACTTCCGCTCGGGCGGAGGGCGGTCGCCCGGTCGTCGGGGCGGCTCACCCGACCGTCCTGACCGCCGACGCCGTCATCGCCACCCGGTCGCTGCCGTGTCGCCGCTGACCCAGGCTGACCGCGTCGGTGGACCCGACGACGTCGTCGTGCCGGCTCATCGGGACGCGGGAGGCAGTGCGGTCACTCGGTGAGGGCGACGATCGGCTCGCCCACCTCGACGAGATAGGTCGACAGCCCGTCTGCACCTGCCTCGGTGATCGGGGAGCTGCGGAACGGCCGTCCTGCGTGGGGTGAGTGACGGGACTCGAACCCGCGGCCACCGAGACCACAACCCGGTGCTCTACCAGCTGAGCTACACCCACCGCGGCGGCAGCGAATCCGAGAGCACTGGACCCGGCTGCCGCGCGACAGACAGCCTAACGGGCACCGAACAGCTCCAGGACCGGGTTCGGCCCCCCTCGCGGCCGACGGTGCCGGGCGCCGCCCCAGGCGGCCGACGGTGCGGGGCGCCGCCCCAGGCGGCCGGCCGGTGCCGGCCGTGTGCCGTCAGACGCCGGTGCGGCTGCCCGTCACCTCGGCGGCGACCGCACGGGAGGCGGTGGTGTCCGGGCCGGGCTGGGGCACGAACACCGTCGAGCGGTAGTAGCGCAGCTCGTCGATGCTGTCCCGGATGTCGCCCAGCGCCCGGTGCCCGCCGGTCTTCTCCGGGCTGGCGTAGTACACCTTCGGGAACCACCGGCGGGTGAGCTCCTTGACGCTGGACACGTCGACGATCCGGTAGTGGAGGTGGTCCACGAGCTCCGGCATGTCACGTTCGAGGAAGGTCCGGTCGGTGCCGACCGAGTTCCCGGCCAGCGGGGCCCGGCGCGGGTCCGGCACGAACTGGCGGACGTAGTCCAGGACCTGCGCCTGGGCGTCGGCCAGCGTCGTGCCGGCATCGAGCCGGTCGAGCAGTCCCGACGCGGTGTGCATGGCGACGACGACCTCCGACATCTGCTCCACCGCGCCGGCCGGGGGCTTGATGACGACGTTGACGCCCGCACCGAGGACGGTCAGCTCGCTGTCGGTGACCAGCGCCGCGACCTCGATCAGGGCGTCGCGGCCGAGGTCGAGACCGGTCATCTCGCAGTCCACCCACACCATCGCGTCCTGACCAGGCATGGCGGCCACCCTAGGGGAGCAGCACGCTGCGTCGGACCCGGTCACCCCTCGTGGTCATCGATCGGGACGCTGCCGTGGTCCGGCCGAGCGGGGAGGATGGCCCCGCACCGGCGAGGATGGCGGGCGCACCGCGAACCCGGTCGGTGCCACCCACCAGGAGGCTGCCCTGACGACGCGACCCGACAGCCTGGACGCGAGGCCGGCGGGCGGACGCTTGCCGGGTGATGCCCCACCGGGCAGGACCCGGCGCCTCCCGGCCCGGCTGCTCGCCCTCGTCGCGGTGGCCGGTGCGGTGTCGCTGCTCGTCTTCGCCCGGCATGCAGTCGATCAGGGCGGCCTGCGCGGCAGCTGGGTCGACGTGGCGGTCTACCGGGAGGCGGTGCTGGCGTGGTCGTCCGGCCAGCCCTTGTACGACCTCGTCTACACGACGAGCCGCTTGCCGTTCACCTACCCGCCGTTCGCGATCCTGCCGCTGAGCTGGCTCGGGCTCGTCGACCCCCCGACGGCCGCGCGGGGAACGGCGCTGGCCAACATCGCCGCCCTGCTCGCGGTCTGCCACGTCAGCCTGGGCGCCGCCCTGCGCGGACCACGCAGCCCCTGGCCGGCGCCGTCGGCCCGCGAGCTGGCGGCCCTGACACTGGGCGTGGCCGGCGTCGCCGCGTGGCTGGAACCGGTCCGGCTCACCGTCGGGTACGGCCAGGTCAACCTGGTCCTGGCACTGCTGGTGCTGGTGGACACCCTGGTGGTCCCGGCGCGGTGGCGCGGCGTGCTGACCGGGATCGCCGCCTCGGTGAAGCTCGTGCCGGCGATCTTCCTGCTGTTCTTCCTCGTCACCGGTCAGCGCCGGGCGGCGGTGCGCACGGTCGTCACCGCCGCCGTGGCGACCCTGTTCGCCGGCGCTGTCCTGCCGGGCAGCTCGTGGCACTTCTGGACCACCACGGTGTGGACCAACACCACCGGCAAGACCTGGTTCGCCGCGAACCAGTCCGTCAGCGGCGTCGGAGAACGCCTGCTGCACCACGCCGCCGCGGTCGGGCCGGCGACGGTGGTCGCGACGGTGCTGGTGGTCGCCGTCGGTGCGCTGGCGATCGCCGGCTGCTGGCGGGCCGGGGAGCGGCTGACCGCGGTGTCCGGCTGCGGGGTCGTGGGCCTGCTCGCGTCGCCGATCTCCTGGTCCCACCACTGGGTGTGGGTGGTCCCGCTCGTCCTCGGGCTCGCGCTGGAGGTCCGCAGCCGCGGCGCCCGGGCCTTCGCCTGGGCGCTGCTGGCCGTCGTCGCGGTCGGCGCGCACTGGTTCCTGCCGCAGTGGAACGACGCGGAACTGGGTTGGACGTGGTGGATGAACGGCGTTGGCAACCTCTACGGCTACCTCGGCGCTGCGGCGCTGGTCGTGCTGGCCGTGCAGCGCAGAGCCGGTCAGGCGCCCTTGTGGCGCAGGGCCGGTCGGGCGCCCTTGGGACGCAGAGCCGGTCAGGTGCCCTTGTAGTTGAACACCTGGCGCAGGGTGTGCAGCGTCCGCACCAGGTCGGACTGGTCGGCCATCACCTGGTCGATGTCCTTGTAGGACGACGGGTGCTCGTCGAGCAGCTGCCTGGCCTGGTCGCTGTTCCACTCCCGGTCGCCCATCCGCTCGCGCAGCGACTCGACGGTCAGTTCCTGCCGGGCCCGGGTTCGGCTCATCCGCCGGCCCGCCCCGTGGGCGCAGCTGGTGAACGAGGCCGGGTTGCCCAGGCCCTCGACGATGTAGGACCGGGTGCCCATGCTCCCGGGGATGACCCCGAGGTCCCCGACATCGGCCTTGATCGCACCCTTGCGGGTGATCCACAGGTCGCGGCCGCGGTGGCGCTCGCGCTGGGTGAAGTTGTGGTGGCAGTTGATCGTGGTGACCACCGCTCCGTGCCCGACGACCTGGAACAGCGCAGCCTCGGCGGCGGCCATCATCGCGGTGCGCGAGCCTCTCGCGTACCGCTGCGCCCAGAGCATGTCGGCGATGTAGGTGTCGAACTCCGGGGTGTCCTGCACCAGGTAGGCGAGGTCCGGCTCCTCCAGGCGGACGAAGTACCGGGCCATCAGCCCCTTCGCGTCGGTGATCGCCCGCTGGGCCAGCTGGTTGCCCACCCCGCGCGAGCCGGAGTGCAGGACCAGCCAGACGCGGTCCCGCTCGTCCAGGCAGACCTCCACGAAGTGGTTGCCCGAGCCGAGGGTGCCGAACTGGGCGGCGCTCGTCGCGCGCTGCCGCTCGGTGAGCTCGGTGGCCGGGCGACCGAGAGCCGCGATCTCGGCCAGGGTCGCGCCGGTGGGCTCGGCCCGGTGGCCGGTGCCGACGCCGGCGGGGATCGCACGCTCGATCAGGCCCATCAGCGACCGGAGGCTGTCGGGCAGGTCACCAGCGCCCAGGTCGGTCTCCGTGGCGATCATCCCGCAGCCGATGTCGACGCCGATCGCGGCCGGGATCACGGCGCCCTCGGTCGGGATGACCGAACCGACCGTGGAGCCGAACCCCAGGTGGGCGTCGGGCATCAGGGCGACGTGGCCGGTGACGAACGGGAGCCGGGACGTCCGGGTGGCCTGCTCGACGGTGGCGGGCTCGAGATCGCTCGCCCAGGACAGCAGCTTGGGGGCCAGGCGGGCGGGCGGCACGGGTGCTCCTTCGGTCAGGGCCCGTCCTCGGCCCGTCCCGGTGACCGTATGTCCGGGTGCCCTCCGAGCTCCCGCAGTTGTGTGCCCCGCCCGGGAGTCGAACCCGGCCGGCTGAGATTAGAAGTCTCTGCTGTGCGTCCGGCACGCGGGGCGCGCGGCACGCTACGCGGCGGCGCCGAGCGACCAACGGTCTCACAGCGGTCCGACGCCGGCGGGGCGCGTCGCCCGGGAACGATCCGGTGGTCTGCGACGATCCACCAGTGGTGTCCGGTGCGCAGCCGCCCGAGTGGTCCCGGCCCGAGCCCGCCTCCGGGCTGCCGGGGACGGTCGACCGACTGGCCGGGGCGGTCAGCGGCGGTGTCCCGGACAGGAACGGCGGCGCCCGCGGCCACGCGCTCGCCGCGGTCGTGGAGGGCTTCGCCGCGGTGGTCTGGTTCGGCTGGGCGCAGGTCTCGGCCGACCCGTGGCTGTCGACCCTGCTGACGCTGGGCAGCCTGGCCGGGTTCGCTCTCGCCGTCGTGGGATTCGTCCGCGCCGCCCGCGCACCGCACCCCGAGTCGGCGCTGGCGCTGCGCGAGCCCGGGGTCCGGCGGCGGTACCTGCTGGTGCTGGCCGCCGAGTCGGTCGCGGTCGTCGCCGGCGTCCTCCTGCTCGCGGTGACCGGGCTGCTGGAGTGGTCGCCGGTGTGGGTGTGCGCGGCGCTCGGCGTCCACCTGGTGCCGCTGGCCCGGGTGCTCGGCGATCGCCTGCTCGTCGTCGCCGGGGCGCTGCTGGTGGTCGTCGCCGTGCTCGCGCTGGTCCTGGCGCTGGCCGGCCTGACGGCGCCGGCCACGGTCGCCGGCGCGGGCGCCGGGCTGTGCCTGCTGCTCGCCGGCATCGCCTCGCTGTTCCCCCGCGCGCACGCCGTCCTGCCCCGGTACTGAACCGGTCCGACCTCGCGGCCCCCGGCGGCGACCCGGCGGGCATGCGCCGTGCTGAGACCATCCGCGCGTGACAGGGATCCAGCCGATCAGCGTCCCCACCCCCGACGGGCGGCGGCTGGCGGCCACCGTCAGCGGGCCCGACGACGGTCCCCTCGTGGTGGTCCACCACGGGACGCCGGGCTGGGGCGACCTGCTGCCCGGCTGGGTCGAGTCCGCCGCGTCGCTCGGCCTGCGGCTGGTCTCGGTCAGCCGGCCCGGGTACGCCGGCTCGACCCGGGCGCCGGGGCGGTCGGTCGCCGACGCGGCCGGCGACGTCGCCGCGGTCGCCGACGCCCTCGGGGCCGGCTCGTTCGTCACCTGGGGGGTCTCCGGTGGCGGGCCGCACGCGCTGGCCTGCGCCGCGCTGCTGCCGGACCGGGTGCGTGCCTGCGCGGTGCTGGCCGGCGTCGCCCCGTTCGACGCCGAGGGCCTGGACCCGCTGGCCGGGATGGGCCAGGACAACCTCGACGAGTTCGGGGCCGCCGCGGCCGGGGAGCCCCAGCTGCGCGGCTACCTGGGGCCCCAGCGGGCCGCGCTGGTCGTCGCGGACCCGGCCCGGATCGCCCGGGAGATGGCCAGCGTGCTGCCACCGGTGGACGCCGACGTGCTCACCGGGCCGACCGGTGCAGCGGTCGGTGCGTGGATGGTCGGCGGCCTGCGGGACTCGGTCGACGGATGGGTCGACGACGACCTCGCGTTCGTCCGGCCGTGGGGCTTCGACCCGGCCGAGGTCAGCTGCCCCGTCCTGCTCGTGCAGGGCAGCGAGGACCTGATGGTCCCGCCGGCCCACGTCCGGTGGCTGGCCGGCCGGGTCGGCGGGGGCGCCGCGCCCCTGGAGGTCCGGGAGTTGGCCGGCGAGGGCCACATCAGCCTGCTCGCCGGCATCGACGGGGTGCACGCCTGGCTGGCGGCCGCGGGGCGCTAGCCGACACGCCGGGCCGCTCCTCCACAGCCCCCGCCGCGGATGGCCGCGGTGCACAGTCACCGGTCCGCCGCGTGGCCCGGCCGCCGCCGGCCGGGATCGTCTGTGCCGGGCACCGGTACCCGGACGGTCGCCCCACCCGCAGCAGACCGGGACCGGAGGCCCTGATGAACGACACCGTGATCACCGTGCTGGGAAACGTCGGCTCCGACGTCCGCCAGGTCGTGACCGCGAAGGGGGCGGTGCTGACCAGCTTCCGGCTGGCCTCGACGCCGCGGTCGCCCGACCGCGACACAGGGGAGTGGGTCGACGGCACGACGACCTGGTACTCGGTCGTCGCCTGGCGCAACCTCGCCGACAACGTCGCGTCGTCGCTGACCAAGGGCGACCCGGTCCTCGTGCACGGCCGGCTGCGGACGGTCGCGTGGGAACGGGACGGCCGCGCCGGGGAGACCCTCGAGATCGAGGCGCTGGCCGTCGGGCCGGACCTCAACCGCGGCCGGGCGACCTACCGCCGGGTGCTGCGACCGACCGGGGACCGCGCGACCCGGTCCGGAGCGGCCGAGCAGGCGGCCGGACCCGACGACGAGCACGTGCACCCCGAGCACGCGGGGACCGAGCACGCGCGGCCCGAGCAGGC
>CAXTBU010000010.1:14182-22832 GCA_964242885.1 uncultured Actinomycetales bacterium | reverse complement strand
GCCCGCCGGGCCGAGCGCCGGTCGGCGGCGCCACCTTCCCACCTAGGGTGGGCGCGTGGCCGAATTCATCTACACCATGTACAAGGCGCGCAAGGCGCACGGCGACAAGGTCATCCTCGATGACGTCACGCTGTCGTTCCTGCCCGGCGCGAAGATCGGCGTCGTGGGGCCCAACGGCGCCGGGAAGTCGACCGTCCTCAAGATCATGGCGGGGGTGGAGCACGCCTCCAACGGCGACACCCGGCTCGCGCCCGGGTACTCGGTCGGCATGCTCGCCCAGGAGCCGACCCTGGACGAGAAGAAGACGGTCCTCGGGAACGTGGAGGACGGCGTCGCCGAGCTCAAGGGCAAGCTGGACCGGTTCAACGCGATCGCCGAGGAGATGGCGACCGACTACACCGACGAGCTGATGACCGAGATGGGCACCCTGCAGGAGGCCATCGACGCCGCGAACGGCTGGGACCTCGACTCCCAGCTCGAGCAGGCCATGGACGCCCTGCAGTGCCCGCCCCCGGACAGCCCGGTCGACATCCTCTCCGGTGGGGAGCGCCGACGCGTCGCGCTGTGCAAGCTGCTGCTGGAGAAGCCCGACCTGCTGCTGCTCGACGAGCCGACCAACCACCTCGACGCCGAGTCGGTGCAGTGGCTCGAGCAGCACCTGTCCTCCTACGCCGGAGCGGTGCTCGCGGTCACCCACGACCGGTACTTCCTGGACAACGTCGCCGAGTGGATCCTCGAGCTCGACCGCGGACGCGCCTACCCCTACGAGGGCAACTACTCCACCTACCTGGAGAAGAAGGGCGCCCGCCTGCAGGTGCAGGGCAAGAAGGACGCCAAGATGGCCAAGCGGCTGGCCGACGAGCTGGAGTGGGTGCGCAGCAACGCGAAGGGGCGCCAGGCCAAGTCCCGCGCGCGGCTCGCCCGCTACGACGAGATGGCGGCCGAGGCCGACCGGACCCGCAAGCTGGACTTCGAGCAGATCCAGATCCCGCCGGGCCCGCGTCTGGGCAGCCAGGTCATCGAGGCCGGTGGCCTGCGCAAGGGGTACGGCGACCGGACGCTGATCGACCACCTGTCGTTCTCCCTGCCCCGCAACGGGATCGTCGGGATCATCGGGCCCAACGGCGTCGGGAAGACGACGTTGTTCAAGACGATCGTTGGCCAGGAGCCGGTCGACGGCGGCACGCTGAAGATCGGCGACACCGTGAAGATCTCCTACGTCGACCAGAACCGCGAGGGCCTGGACGGGGACCGCTCGCTGTGGCAGGTCGTCTCCGACGGGCTGGACCACATCAAGGTCGGCAACGTCGAGATGCCCAGCAGGGCCTACGTGTCCGCGTTCGGGTTCAAGGGCCCGGACCAGCAGAAGCCGACCCGGGTGCTGTCCGGCGGCGAGCGCAACCGGCTGAACCTCGCGCTCACCCTCAAGCAGGGCGGGAACCTGCTGCTGCTGGACGAACCGACCAACGACCTGGACGTCGAGTCGCTGTCCAGCCTCGAGGACGCGTTGCTGGAGTTCCCCGGCTGCGCCGTCGTGGTCTCCCACGACCGGTGGTTCCTGGACCGCGTGGCGACGCACATCCTGGCGTACGAGGGCACCGACGAGTCCCCGGCCGACTGGTACTGGTTCGAGGGCAACTTCGCAAGCTACGAGGACAACAAGGTCGAGCGTCTCGGTGTCGAGGCCGCCCGGCCGCACCGCCTCACGCACCGCCGCCTGACCCGTGACTGACCCCGCGCCCGGCGGTGCTCCGCCAGTCCAGGCCCTGCCCGCAGGCACAGCGGGCGGCGGGTCCTGGTACGTCTACCGCTGCCAGTTGCGGTGGGCCGACTTCGACGCCTACCGGCACGTCAACAACGTCCGGTTCCTCGAGCTGTTCCAGGACGCGCGGATCGACTTCGCCAACGCGATGCTGCCGGACCCGCAACGGCTGGAGGCGGCGACCGTCGTGGCGCGCCAGGAGATCGACTACCTCGTTCCGCTGCAGTACCGCCCCGGCACGGTGGACGTCCCGATCTGGGTCACCCGGATCGGCGCGTCCTCGGCCACCGTCGCCTTCGAGGTCGTCGACTCCGCCGGGGAGTCGCCCGGGCTGCAGCCGGCACCGCCGGTGCAGGCTCCCGGGCCCGACGCCGGTGCCGCGCCGGACGGGCGCCCGGCGCCCAGGTCCGTCGGGCACCGCAGCGTCGCCTACGCCCGCGGCTCGTGCGTCGTGGTCGGCTTCGACCTGCCCGCCGGCCGCTCGCGCCGGTTCTCCGACGCCGAGCGTGCGGTGTTCGCGACGATCGCCGAGCCCGGCGTCGGCCTGCCCGGCTGAGCGGCTCGGGTCTCAGCAGTCGGCGCGGAGCGGAACGGTGCTCTCACCGACGACCAGCGGCGCGCCCACCAGGAGGCCGGGGGAGCCGTCGGAGCCGTCCATCTCCCGCAGCACCCTGTCGACCAGCTCCCGCGCGATGCCGGCCAGCGGCATCCGCAGGGTCGTCAGGCTGGGGCGGAGACCGGCGATCCACATCCCGCCGTCGAAGCCGGTGACCGACACGTCGGCGCCGATCCGCAGGCCGAGCGGGCCGGCCACCGCGTAGACGGTGGCAGCCAGGACGTCGCTGCCGCAGACGATCGCGGTGGCGCGATCGGGCCGCGACAGCAGCCGGTCGACCGCGGCGGCCTCCTCGGCGTGGCCGATCCGCTCGACGCCCACCGGTGTCAGCCCGGCCGCCGTCATGGCCTCGGTGAAGCCGCGCTCACGGTCGTCGTCCCACACCCCCGAGGCCGACCCGGAGTACCCGAGGAACCCGACGCGGCGGTGGCCGAGGGCGAGCAGGTGTTCGGTGGCAGCGCGGACCGACGCAGTGCTGTCGACGTCGACCCAGCACTGCGGTTCGCCCGGGCCGGTCCGGCCGAACGAGGCGAACGGCGTGCCGGCCGTGACCAGCCTCCTGACCCGGGGGTCGTCGGGCGCGGTGTCGGACAGGATCACGCCGTCGACACGTCCCTCGGCGACGAACTGCTCGACGGTATCCGGTGGTCCGGCAGGGGTGGCCAGCAGGCTGTACCCGACCGCGCCGGCCGCACCGACGAGTGCCTGCAGGAACTGCGCGGCGATGAGGTTGCGGGCCAGCAGCTCCGACTCCAGGACCGGGTGCGCGAGCGTCGCGGTCCGACCGGAACGGAGCAGTCGCGCAGCGTGCGACGGCCGGTAGCCCAGCTCGGCGACCGAGCGCAACACCCGCTGCCGGGTGACCTCGGTGAACCGGCCCCGCGCGTTGAGCACGTTGGACACGGTCTGCCGGGAGACGCCGGCCTCCCGCGCGACGTCGTCGATGACGACCCGGCGGCCCTGGAGCCCGTTGGCGTGCATCCCACCTCCGCACCGGTCACGCCGTCCGCCGCCGGCCCGGGGCCGGCGGCGGACAGCAGGGTCAACGGGCGGCAGCTGGCTGACGCACCGGACGCACGGGCCCGGTCCTCACTTGACCCCGCCGGCCGTCAGCCCGGAGACGATCCGGCGCTGGAAGACGAGGACGAGCAGCACGAGCGGAAGGGTCACGACCACACCGGCAGCCATCTTGGCGCCGTACGGGATCTCCCTCGCCGTTGCGCCGGTGAACTGCGCGATGATCACCGTGACGGGCATCTTCGACTTGTCGTTCACCATCGTGTTCGCGATGAAGAACTCGTTCCACACCGCGATGAACACGATGATCGCCGTCGTGAACACCCCCGGTGCGGCGATCGGCAGGATGACCTTGCGGAACGACTGCAGCGGCGTGCAGCCGTCGACGCGCGCGGCCTCCTCGAGCTCGAACGGCATCTGCCGGAAGAACGCGACCAGGTTGAACACGGCCAGCGGCAGGGCGAACGAGAGGTCCGGCACGATCATCGCCTGGTAGGTGTTGATCCAGCCGATGTTCGAGAACAGCTGGAACAGCGGGACGATGAGCGTGACCCCCGGGAACATCGACGTGGTGATGATGATCGCGACGATGATGTTCTTGAAGCGGAAGTCCAGCCGGGCGATCGCGTAGGCGCAGATGATGGCGATGACCAGGCCGACGACGGTGCCGACGACTGCGATGAACACGCTGTTGAGGATCGCCTGCGGGAAACCGTTGGCCGGGGAGAAGGCGGCCCGGTAGTTCTGGAAGGAGATCGGGTTGGGCAGCGGGCTGGAACTGAACAGGTCGCTGGCCCGCCGCAGGCTGGACACGATCATCCAGTAGAACGGCGCCAGGCAGTAGACGACGATCGCGACGATCCCGAGGGTGACCCCGACCGAACCCAGCTTCTTGCGGCGCTGGATCCGGGCGCGGGCCTGGCTGCGGGAGCGCTCGTCGGCATCGGTGAAGGCGCCGGTACCGGCCTGGGCCACGGGGTTGATGGTGGTCATGTCAGGCCTTCCGCCGGCCGGTGTTGGCACCGACGATGTCGGCGCCGAGGACCTTGACGAACACGAACGCGATGATCGTCAGGTAGAGGAACAGCACCACCGAGTACGCGGCCGCCGGACCGAACCTGTTGTTCTGCACCGCTTCCTGGAACGCGAGCATCGACACGGTCGCGGTGTTCTTGAACCCGAGACCGCCGAACAGGTAGGGCAGGTCGAACATGCGCAGCACGTCCAGCAGGCGGAACAGCACCGCGATGACGAGTGCCGGCTTGACCAGCGGCAGGGTGATCCGGACGAAGGTGTTCCACACCGAGATCCCGTCCACCTTGGCGGCCTCGTAGACCTCTGCCGGGATGACCTGCAGGCCCGCGAGGACGAGCAGGCCGATGAACGGCGCGGTCTTCCAGGTGTCGGCGATCATCACCGCCAGCCAGGACCACCCGCTGTCCTGGGTCCACAGGATCTCCGTGCCCAGCAGCTTGTTCGCCGCACCGTCGGCCTGGAAGATCCACTGCCACAGCAGGGCCGAGATCGCCGTCGGGATCGCCCACGGGATGAGGATCGAAGCCCGGATCAGCGCGCGGCCGCGGAAGGCGCGTGCCATCACCAGGGCCATCGCCGTGCCGATGATCGTCTCGATGAGCACCCCGACCACGGTGAACGTCGTGGTGTTGACGAAGGCGCGCAGGAAGGTCACCGACCCGGTGGTCGCCTCACCGCTGAAGATGTTGGTGAAGTTCTCGAGCCCGTAGCTCGAGCTGTTGTCCACCAGCCCGGTCTGCGGGTCGATCCCGCTGCGGGTCTGGACGAACGCCAGCCGGAACGCGTTGACGATCGGGTAGCCGACGGTGAGCGCGAGGACCAGCAGGGTCGGGGAGATGAGGATCGCGGCGAGCCTGGTGGCGCCGGAGTTGATCGAGGTCGTCCTGCGCGAACGCCCTTGCGGTGGCCGGGTCGTGGCGATGCTGGCCATCGGGTCTCCTGTCTTCGTCGACGAGGGGTCGGTGGGGACCGGACAGGCGATGGCTGCCGGCCGGGGCTCGGGCGTCCGTCACGCCGCGGACCGGTACGGCAGCTGCCGCACCGGTCCGCGGCGTCGGGCGGGGTCTCAGCTGGTCTTGAGGAGGGTGGCCAGCTGGGACTGCAGGCCGGACAGTGCGGTGTCAACGGGAGTGCCGCCCTGCATGGCGGAGTACGCGGCGGTCTGCAGTGCGGTCGTCACGTCGTTGTACTTGACGGCGGACGGGCGCTGGCGGGCCCCCTCGATCGACTTCTTCAGCACCGGGAGGTACGGGAACTTCTTGACCAGCTCCGGGTCGTCGTAGAGCTTGCCGATGGTCGGTGCACTGCTGGACGTCTCGATGGTGAACCGCTGCTCGGCCTCACTGGACAGGAACTTGATGAAGGCCAGGCACGACGCCTTGTTCTTCGTGAAGTTGCTGATCGCCAGGTTGTGCCCGCCGAGGGTCGAGACGCCGGGGCCGGTCCGGCCCGGCAGCGGGGCGATGCCGAACTTGCCGGCGACCTTGGAGGACCCGTCGGTGGCGCCCATCAGGGAGTAGGCGTAGGGCCAGTTCCGCATGAAGACGGCCTGGCCGCTCTGGAACGCGTTGCGGCTCTCCTCCTCCTTGTAGGTGATCGCCGCCTTGGGGATGTACCCCTTGGCGAACCCGTCCACCAGGAAGGTGAGTCCCGCCTTCGCGTCGTCGGTGTCCACCGTCGGCTGGTTGTTGTCGTCGAGCACCGAACCGCCGGAGGAGTTGATCACCTCGGAGAAGTTGCAGGTGAGCCCCTCGTACTTCTGCAGCTGCCCGATGTAGCCGCCGATGGACGGGTTCTTCGCGCGCACCTTCTCGATCGCGGCGACCATCGTGTCCCAGGTGGCCGGCACCTCGGACACCCCGGCCGCCTCGAGCAGGTCCTGGCGGTAGTAGAGCAGCGCGCCGTCGGACACCGTCGGCGCGGCGTACAGCCGGTCGAAGTAGGTCCCGGTGCTCGCGGTCGCCGCCAGGTAGTCGGCCTCGGGGAAGTCCGCCTTGTCCAGCTGCGCGACCCACTGGTTGGCGCCGAACTCCGCGGTCCAGACCACGTCGGTCGACAGGACCCCGAACTGGTCGGACTTGGCGAGGAAGTTCTGCACCATCGTCTGGCGCTGGACGTCCGCGGCCGGGTCCAGCTCGATGAGCGTGCACTGCTGGTTGGCGTTGTCCGCCATGTCGTTCCAGCGCTTCACCTGCTGCTTGACGAAGCCGTTGTTGTCCTTGCCCTGCACGTAGGTGAACGGCCCGTTCCCCGTGAGCGCGGCCGCGCTGGGAGCGGCGGCGGGCGACTCGGAGTCCCCGGAGCCGCACGCGGCGGCGGTCAGCCCCACGGCTCCGAGACCGGCCATGGACAGGAAGGTTCTGCGACGCATGCGAGCTCCTTTGCTCAGATTCCGGAGGCCGGCCGTGCGAGGACCGGGGAGTCGAGTTCAGCACATGGGTGGTCGAACGTTCAACCCGCCGTGCCGACCAACAGGGCCCGGTACTGGATCGCAACCTGTGCAGGGCCCGCGGCGGTCGCCGTCAGGCGGGCTCCTCGAGCAGCCACACCGCGGAGTCGGCGGGCAGCGAGCCGGCGACGCCCGGTGCCGAGGCGAGCAGCACCCGCCCGGCGGGCAGCGGGACGGCGGCCGAGCCGGTGTTGACCCAGCACGACACCGGGCCGCGGCGGAACGCCAGCACGGCCGGGTCGGTGCCCTCGATCCAGGTCATCGGTCCCGCATCGAGCAGGTGCTCGCGTCGGGCTGCCAGCGCCCCCCGGTACAGGGCCAGCGCCGAGTCCGGGTCGCGCTCGGCCGCCTCGGCGGTCCGGTCGCCCCAGCCGGCCGGCTGCGGGAGCCACGGCTGCGCGGTCGCGCCGGCGGGGGAGAAGCCGTACGGCGGCTCGGTGCCGGACCACGGGAGCGGGACGCGGCTGCCGTCCCGCCCGGGGTCGGTGCCGCCGGACTGCACCCACGTCGGGTCCTGACGGGCCTCGTCGGGGATGTCCTCGACCTCCTCCAGCCCCAGCTCGTCGCCCTGGTACACGTACGCGACCCCCGGCAGCGCCAGCGTGAGCAGCGCGGCGGCGCGTGCCCGCGAGCGCCCCACGGCCAGGTCCACCGGCCCCCGGGCCCGGTTCTGGCGGTCCCACACGCTCTCCAGCAGGTGGTCGGCCTGCGGTCGCCCGTACCGGGTCACGTGCCTGGTGACGTCGTGGTTGGACAGCACCCAGGTGTTGGGCGCCCCGACCGCTTCGGCGGTCGCCGCGGCCTCGTCGATCACCTGGCGCATCACCGACGCCCGGAACGGCGCCCGGAGCAGGTCGAACTGGAACGCCGTCTGCAGCTCGTCCGGGCGCAGGTAGCGGGCCAGCCGCTCCGGGCTGGCGACCCAGGCCTCGGCCACGAAGACCCGCGGCGGGTCGTAGGAGTCCGCCACCCGGCGCCAGCCGCGGTAGATCTCGTGGACGTCGTCCTGGTCCCACGCGGGGTGCACGTCGGTGTGGTTGGACCCCGGGGTGGGGTCGGGCGCGTCGGGCAGGCCGTCCTGCTTGACCAGGCCGTGCGCGACGTCGATCCGGAACCCGTCGACGCCACGGTCGAACCAGAACCGCAGGATCCCCTCGAACTCCTCGACGACCTCGGTGTTCGACCAGTCAAGGTCCGGCTGGCCGGGCGCGAACAGGTGCAGGTACCAGTCGCCCGTCGCACCCGCCCCGTCACCCGTCGGGGCGGTCGTCCGAGTCCAGGCGGGACCGCCGAAGCTGGACTGCCAGTTGTTGGGCGGCAGCTCGCCGTGCTCGCCCCGGCCGGGCCGGAAGACGTAGCGGGCGCGGGCCGCCGGGTCCCCGGACAGCGCGGCCCGGAACCAGCGGTGGGCCGAGGAGGTGTGGTTGGGCACGATGTCGAGCAGGACGCGCATCCCGGCCTGGTGGGACTCGGCGATCAGCGCCTCGGCCTCGGCGAGGGTGCCGTAAGCGGGCTCGATGTCCCGGAAGTCCGCCACGTCGTAACCCGCGTCGGCCTGCGGCGACGGGTACCACGGGTTGATCCAGAGGGCGTCCACGCCCAGGGCGGCCAGGTAGGGCAGCCGGCTCCGGAGCCCCGCGATGTCGCCGAGCCCGTCACCGTCGCTGTCCGCGAAGCTGCGGATGTAGACCTGGTAGACGACCGAGGTCCGCCACCAGTCGGGGTCCGCGACCAGCCCGCGACCGGACGACCGGCTGCTGGTCGCCGCGCT
>CAXTBU010000010.1:0-14082 GCA_964242885.1 uncultured Actinomycetales bacterium | reverse complement strand
CGGCGCCGGCGCCGGCCTGCGCGGTGTCGGCGGTGTCGCCGCGGTCGGGGGCGGCTTCGTCGGTGTTGACCAGCGACTCGGCGGCCATGGTGAGGTAGGCCCACAGCTGGCGGTCCAGGTCCGGGCGCAGGTGCAGGGAGTCCACGGCGTCGCGCATGTGCGTCAGCCAGTGGTCCCGGGCGGTCGGCGTCACCGCGAACGGAGCGTGCCGCATCCGCAGCCGGGGGTGCCCGCGCTGCTCGGAGTAGGTGGTCGGACCGCCCCAGTACTGCTCGAGGAACATCCGCAGCCGGTCGGCCGCGGCGCCGAGGTCCTCGTCGGGGTAGAGCGGCCGGAGCACCGGGTCCGCGGCGACCCCGGCGTAGAAGCGCTCGACCAGCGCGGTGAACGCCGGCGTCCCGCCGACGGCTTCGTGGAAGGAGCGCGGCTCAGGCGCAGGCGTGCTCACCCGCCCCATCCTGCCCGTCGCGGGCTTGAGCGTTCAATCAGCGGGTCGTCCGTCCGGTGGCTCCGCGCGGAGCCACCGGACGGACAGCGCTCACTTGGTGAACGCGTCCTTCACGTTCTCGCCGGCCTTCTTGACGTTGGCCGAGGTCTGGTCGGCCTGGCCCTCCGCCTTGAGGCTGTCGTCGCCCTTGGCGTCGCCGATCTTCTCCTTGGCCTTGCCCTGGGCGTCTTCCGCAGCGTTCTTGATCTTGTCGCCGAGACTCATCGATCAGGCCCTTCCGGTGGACAACGGGTTGACCGCCCGAGCCTCCCGCCTCTGCGCACGCACCGCAACCACCCGGGCAAGTCGCCCCGGGTGGTCCCGCCGGGGGTCGACGTGGCGTCAGGGGCCGGCGACCAGGCGCGCCAGCGCGCTGGCCCCGGGTGCCGGCACCCCCACCCCGGCCGCGTGCAACGCCGGGACCACCCGCCGGCGGAGCTCCCGGGCGACGTCGTCCTTCTTCTCCGGCGCGGTGGTGACGACCACCCGCAGCACGGCGCGGTCCCCGGAGATCGACTCCACACCCCAGCTGGTCGGCGGCTCGAGGATCGCGTCGGCCCACTCCGGCTCGGCGTCCATCCCGACCGCCGTGTCGACGAGCACCTGCCGGGCGAGGTCCAGGTCCGCGTCGGGCGCCACGTCGACGTCGAGCACGACCCGCGCCCACCCCTGCGACTTGTTGGCCACCCGGAGGATCTCCCCGTTGCGGACGTACCAGAGAGCACCTGTCACGTCGCGGACCTGGGTGCACCGCAGGCCGACGTCCTCGACCACGCCGACGACCGGGCCGACGTCGACCACGTCACCGACGCCGAACTGGTCCTCCAGGATCAGCGCCGTCCCGGACAGGAAGTCCTTGATCAGGTTCTGCGCGCCGAACCCCAGCGCGACCCCGAGCACGCCGGCACTGGCCAGCATCGGCGCGATGTTCAGGCCCAGCTCGGCCAGCACCATGAGCACCGCGACGAAGAAGACCAGGATCGACACGGCGCTGCGGCCGATCGCGGCGACCGTCTCCACCCGCTGGCGACGTCGCGCACCGGTGAGAGCGGAGCTCTCGACCAGGGCCTGCGCAGCTCGCTCGCTGCCGAACACCCGCTTCGGTGGCGGGCGTTCGGCCGAGCGCCGGGCGAGCCGGGTGATCACGTGGTGCAGGACTGCCCGGACAACCAGCGCGCCCACGACGATGACGACGACGTGCGCCGCCGGCTCCCACACCGCCGACCAGGCGTCGGACACCCAGCGGGCCACCGCAGGGACGCCCCGGGTCGCTGCGCCGACCTGCCCGGGAGCGACGCTCACGACCCGGGCTGGACGACGAGGCCGAGCTGGGCGGCGAGGAAGCCGAGCTCGTCGGCGTCCAGCGCAACCGACCGCGACACCGACCGCGCGCCGTGTCCGACCTGGCCCTCGGTACGGACCACCACCGGCCGCTCGGCGGGGTCCGCCGAGCTCGCCTCCTGGAGCGCGGCGGCCAGCTTGCGGCCGTGCAGGGGATCGACCCGGGTGTCGCTGTCGAACAGCGTGAACAGCACCGCCGGGTACCGCGTCCCCTGCTGTACGTGGTGGTACGGGGAGTACGCGTGCACCCACGCGAACTCCTCGGCGACGTCGGCGCTGCCGTACTCGTCGTTCCACGAAGCACCGAGCCCGAACCGCTCGTACCGGACCATGTCCAACAGCGGCGCGGAGCAGACGACCGCCGCGACCGAGTCCGGGCGCTGGGTGAGCGTCGCCCCGACCAGCAGGCCGCCGTTCGAGCCGCCCATGATCCCGAGGCGGTCCCGCGTGGTCCAGCCGCGCTCGACGAGGAAGTCGGCCGCTGCGGCGAAGTCGTCGAACACGTTCTGCTTGTTCGCGCGCCGCCCGGCCCGGTGCCAGTCCTCGCCCTCCTCGCCGCCCCCGCGCATGCAGGCGACGGCCCACACGCCGCCGGCCTGCACCCAGGCCACGGCGGTCGGGTCGAACGCCGGCGCCAGCGAGATGCCGAAGCCGCCGTAGCCGTACAGCACCGTGGGACGCGGGCGGTCGGGGGCCGTCGCGCCGCCGGCGGGGGAGAGCACGAACAGCCGGATCGGCGTGCCGTCCGCGGAGCGGACCACGTGCACCCCGGTGGTCACCCCCGACACGTCGGGCGTCCCGGGAGCGGCTGCGGCCCGTCGCGCCTCGACGGTCAGGTCCTCCGGGGCCGTCTCCTCGCCCACTCCGGCCCCGACGTCGACGTGCAGCACCTGCGCCGGGGTGACGAAGTCGGTCCAGCTGAACCAGAACTCCGACGCGCCGTCCGGCCGCGCGGACAGGCTGCCGACGGTACCGATCCCGGGCAGCGCGACACCGGCGACGCGGGCACCGGACTCGACGTCGCGCAGGGTCACCTCGCCGACGGTGTGCCGAGCGGTGCTCACCGCGACCAGTGGCCGCTCGGCGCCCGGGCCGTCCAGCAGCACCCAGTCGGCCAGCACCGCTTCGGGGTCCTCGGGGACGAGGTCGGTCCAGTGCTCCGGCTGCGGGCTCGCCGGGTCGGCGACGGCGAGTCGCCCGCGCGGTGCGTCCAGGTCGGTCAGCACGTACATCCGGCCGTCGTCGGCGACCTCGACCGAGCTGTGCGCGTCCACGCCGAGGTGCACCGGGACCAGGTCCGGCGCCGCCGCGGACCCCGAGCCCTCGCCGAGGTCGGCGATCCAGACGTCGTTGCGCGGGGCGGTGCCCTGCGCGGCCGCGACCACCAGCCAGCGGCCGTCTGGGCTGAGCCGGACGTCGTAGTAGTTGGTGACCTCCAGCCCGGCGCCGAACACCTCGACGTCCTCGGCCGGGTCGGTTCCCAGCCGGTGCAGCCACACCCGCCGGTGGTACTGCCGTTCGTCGGGCGGCAGGAGCCCCGGGTCCAGCCGCCGCACGTGGAAGAACGCCTGACCGCCGGGCAACCAGGCCACCGGGGAGTAGCGCGTCCGGTCCAGCGGGCCGTCCACCTGCGCGCCCGTCGCGACGTCCAGGACGGAGAGCACCGCTTCCTCGGTGCCGGCCGCCGACAGCTGGACGGCCACCCGGTCCCCTTCCAGCGAGGGCTCCCAGGCGTCCAGCGTCGTCGCGCCGGTCGGGTCGACCGCCGTCGGGTCCACGAGCACCCGCGGGACGTCGGCGCCGACCTGCGCGTACAGCACGGCGTGCTCCTGGCCGGGCTCCCGCCGGGTGCTGAAGGTCGTCGAGCCGCGGACCACCGGGGTCCCGACGCTGCCCGTGCGCGCGAGGTCGGTGAGCCGCTCGGCGAACCGGGCGGTCGCCGTCCACGTCCGCCGGTGGGCGGCGAAAAGCTCCGCCTGCGCGGCCGACCACGCGACCGTCGCCTCGCCGGTCGGGTCCTCCAGCCAGCGGTACGGGTCCGCCACCTCCGTGCCGTGCAGCGTGTCGACGGTGTCCTCGCGGGGGGCGGCCGGATAGGCCAACGACGCGGTTGAGTCGGTCATGTCGCCGACGATAGGGGCGGGCCCGCGGCCAGCGGAACGTCCCGTCCGACCCGGCGGAACGCTCGGGGGTCGACAACGGAACGCCTCGTCCGGCCGAGGGTCGGGCCGCCGGATAGGGTCTCGCCCCGTGCCAGCCGAGCCGGGCGCTGCCGCCCTTCCCGCTCCCGCCCTCCCCGGGGCGACGGCGCTGGCGGCCGCCCTGCGCCGCGGCGAGGTGGGTGCCCGGGAGGTGGTCGCCGACGCGCTGCGGCGCATCGAGGTCGACCCCTTCGGCTCGTTCGTGACGGTGACCCCGGACCGTGCCCTGGCCGCCGCGGACGCCGCCGACGCGCGCCTGGTGGCTGCCCGCCGTGACGGGACGACCGACCTGCTCCCGCCGCTGCTGGGTGTGCCGAGCGCGGTGAAGGACCTGACGCCGACCGCCGGCGTGCGGACCACCTACGGCTCGGCGCTGACCGCCGACACGGTCCCCACCAGGTCGGCGGAGATCGTCCTGCGGATGGAGCGGGCCGGGCTGGTCAGCCTGGGGAAGACCAACACCCCCGAGTTCGGCGCCCCCTGTTACACCGAGCCGGACGTGGCGCCTCCGGCCCGCACCCCGTGGGACCCCGAGCGATCGGCCGGCGGGAGCAGCGGCGGGGCGGCAGCCGCCGTCGCGGCCGGGCTGGTCCCGGTCGCGCACGGAAGCGACGGGGGCGGCTCGATCCGCATCCCGGCCAGCGTCTGCGGCCTCGTCGGGTTCAAGCCCTCCCGCGGTCTGGTGAGCAACGCTCCGGCCCCGCCTGACCTGCTCGGGATGGTCTCCGGCGGCTGCCTGTCGCGCACCGTCGCCGACACCGCCGCGTTCCTCGACGCCGTGGCCGGGCCGGCCGCCGGAGACGCGATCTGGACGCCGGCGCCGCGCGAGAGCTCCGCTCTCGACGGTGCCCAGAGCTTCGCTCTCGCCTGCACCGAGGACCCGCCCCGGCTGCGGATCGCGCGGTGCGCGCGGCCGGTGATCGCCGACGCGCCGGTGGCGCCGGAGGTCCTGCAGGCACTTGCCGAGATCGCCGACCTGCTGGCCGACGCCGGCCACGACGTCGTCGACGTCGACCTCGGACTGCCACCGGAGGTGCTGACCGGGTTCCCCCTCGTGTGGGGGGTCGGCTTCACGGTGCTGGAGGTGCCCGCCGGCGCCGAGCACCTGCTCCGTCCGCTGACCCGCTGGCTGCGGGACACGGCTGCCGAGGCGGGCGCCGTCGCGGTGGCCCGGGCCCAGCAGGCCGCGCGGCAGGCGGCCTACGACACGACGGCCGCCCTCGCCGGTTTCGACGCGGTGCTGACGCCGACCCTGGCCCAGCTGCCCGCCCGGGTCGGCCAGCTGCGCGACGACGCCGAACCGGCCGGTGACTTCGCCGCCCAGACCCGCTACACGCCGTGGACGTCGCTGTGGAACATGACCGGGGTGCCGGCCGTGTCGCTGCCGCTGGGCTGGACGGCGGGACCGGACCCGCTGCCGATCGGAGTGATGCTGGCGGGCCGGCCCGGCGGCGACGCGGCGCTGCTGCGGCTCGCGGGATGGCTCGAACGGGCCCGTCCGTGGGCATCCCGGGTCCCGCCGACAGCCCCGGCGGCGGGAGTGGCCGCATGACCGCCACGCGGCCGCCGGCGTCGGTTCGCGCTGCGGTGACCGGCGCCGTGAGCGGTGCCCTCGCCGAGCTCGCGGCGCTGTACTCCGTGGACACCGTGTACGAGGACTGGCAGGGCGCGCAGCACGCGGTCGAGGCGGACACCGTCGTCGCGGTCCTCGCCGCCCTCGGCGTCGACGCCGCCGACGAGCAGCGGGCCGCGGCGGCACTGACCGCTCGGCTGGACGCCCGCTGGCGTGCCGTCCTCCCGCCCTACGTCGTCGCCCGGGTCGGCGTCCCGGCGACCGTGCCGGTGCACGTCCCGCACGGGACGGCGGTACGCGTCCAGGTGCACACCGAGACCGGGGACCGGCTGGCCGCGGTGCAGCAGCGTCACGACGTCGAGCCGCACGAGGTCGACGGCGCGCTCGTCGGCGAGGCGCTGTTCGCCCTCCCCGACGTGCTCCCGGCCGGCTACCACCGGCTGGCGGCGGAGCTCGCCGACGGCCGACTGGAGCAGACGCTGCTGGTGGTCGCACCCGCGCGGCTCGCGGCGGCCCCGTTCGGCCGCCAGTGGGGCGTGCAGTCCCAGCTGTACAGCGTCCGCTCGCGCGGGTCCTGGGGCATCGGCGACCTGGCCGACCTCGCCGAGCTGGCGGTCTGGACGGCCGCCGGGCACGGCGCCGGGTTCTGCCTGGTCAACCCGCTGCTGGCCGGTGCCCCGACCCTTCCGCTGGAGAACTCGCCGTACCTGCCCGCGACCCGGCGGTTCACCTCACCGCTGTACCTGCGCGTCGAGGACGTGCCGGAGGCCGCCGGGCTGTCCGCGGGGGACCGGCGCAAGCTCACCGGCCTGCAGGCAGCCGCGGCCGCGCCCGGCCCGGACGGGCTGCTGGACCGGGACTCCGCCTGGACCGCGAAGCGCGCCGCCCTGGAGCTGGTGTACGCCCGTCCCCGCTCGGCCGCCCGGGAGCTGGAGTTCGCCCGCTTCCGCGAGGCCGCCGGTCAGGCACTCACCGACTTCACCGTCTGGTCCGCACTGTGCGAACGGCACGGTGCGGACTGGACGGCGTGGCCGGCGCCGCTGCGCGACCCCCGCTCGGCCGAGGTCGCGGACGCCGCCCGCGAGCTGGCCGGCGCGGTCCGGTTCCATGCCTGGCTGCAGTGGCAGACCGACGCCCAGTTGGCCGCGGTGTCCCGGCGGGCCGCCGGCGCCGGGATGGCGCTGGGGATCGTGCACGACCTGCCGATCGGGGTGCACCCGACCGGCGCCGACGCGTGGGCCCTGCAGGACGTGCTGGCCACCGGGGTGTCTGTCGGGGCGCCGGCGGACGCGTTCAACCAGCAGGGCCAGGACTGGTCGGCGCCACCGCTGCGCGCGGACCGGCTCGCCGCCACCGGGTTCGCGGCCTACCGCGAGCAGCTGCGGCACGTCCTGGCCCACGCCGGCGGGCTGCGGATCGACCACGTGCTGGGCCTGTTCCGCCTGTGGTGGGTGCCGGCCGGGAAGCTCCCGGCGGCCGGGACCTACGTCCGGTACGACCACGAGGCGATGCTGGCGATCCTCGTGCTGGAGGCCTCGCGCGCGGGTGCCGCCGTGGTCGGGGAGGACCTGGGCAACGTCGAGCCGTGGGTCCGCGACGTGCTCGCCGACCGGGGGATCCTCGGCACGTCGGTGCTCTGGTTCGAGCGGACCGGGAACGGCGACCCGAAGCCGGCCGACCGGTGGCGGGAGCTGGCACTGGGGTCGGTGACGGTGCACGACCTGCCGCCGACCGCGGGCTACCTCGCCGGGACGCACATCGAGCTGCGCGAGCGGCTCGGCCTGCTCACCCGCCCGGTCGCCGAGGAGGCGGCCGAGGACAGCGCGGACCGCGACCGGTGGATGCGCGCGCTCGAGGACGCCGGCCTGCTGGACGAGGGCGATCGCGACGAGCAGTCCGTGCTCGCCGCCCTGCACCGGTACGTCGTGGCGACCCCCTCGCAGCTGGTCGCGGTCGCGCTGACCGACGCGGTCGGGGACCGCGCCACCCAGAACCAGCCCGGCACCTCCACCGAGTACCCCAACTGGCGGCTGCCGCTGGCCGGCCCGGACGGGTCCCCGGTGCTGCTGGACGACGTCGTCGCCGACGGCCGGGCGGCCGCGTTGTTCGACACCGTCGCCCGCGCGCTGGCCCAACCGGTCGCCGGGACGGCCGTGACACCGCCGGCGCCGGTGGCCGCACCGGCGGCGGCACGCCGGGAGCCCGGCGCTACCGTGTGACCGTGCAGATCCCCGGGGCCGCCCAGTTCCTGCTGTCCGCCCAGTTCCTGCTGTCAGGCCTGCCCGCCGACATCCCGCAGGGGCTGCCGACCGGCGACAAGTGGCCGCTGCTGCAGACCCTCGGCGTGTTCGTCGGCATCCCGCTCGGCGCGATGGCGCTGATCTGGGCCCTGGTGCTGCTGCGCTCCGGCGCCCACCAGGTCACCGGCTCCGGGGACGCCACGACGGCGGTCTTCAGCGGCCCGTACGCGGGGTCGCTGGACGCCCAGCAGTCCGGCAGTGGCTCGGGCACCGGTCCGGTCACCGAGACCGGTGAGGACAGCGGGATGCACCGCGAGGTCGCGCAGCCGACCGACTCCGGCGACGGTTCACAGAACAACTCCGGCGAGGTGGCCGACCAGCAGGTGTCCGGCAGCGGATCCGGTGGTGCGGGTGCCCGCTGGTGACGGGTTCAGCACCCGGGGCCGCGGCGAGGTGCAGCGCGCGCTGCAGTACGCCGGCGAGGCCAGTGGCCTGAAGTTCGCGGTGGTCGTCCGGGAGGTCGACGGTCCCCTCCGCGCCTACGCCGAGCGCGTGCACGCAGGGATGGACGACCCCCCGCGGTCGGTGCTGCTCGTCCTCGACCCGGCCGTGCGCGGCCTGGAGATCGTCACCGGTGACCGCGCTCGGCGGCGCATCCCCGACGCCTCGTGCGCGACGGTGAGCACCGCGATCGGCCGGGCGATCGGTGAGGGCGGCATCGTCCGTGGGGTGGTCACCGGACTGCAGCAGCTCGGTCAGATCGCCGGCCCGCCGCCCCGGCGCCGACTCCGGGAGCCGGCCGCCGAGGTCGGCACGAACCCTGGCGGATGACCGTCAGCGGTGATCCCCAGCGGATGACCGTCAGCGGCTGGCGCGCCGGTCGGCCTCCTGGGCGGCGGCGGCCCGCACCGCGTCGGCCCGGCCCTCACCGACGTACCGCCGGACGGCCCCGGTGACCGCGGGGTCGGCGAGGAAGCGGTCCGCCCGCTCGACGACGACCTGCGGGTCGGCGGTGCGCGGGAACAGGTACACCAGGAAGTCGGTCGCCATCGTCGGGGTCATCCGGCCCCAGATGGTCGCGGCCTCGGTGAAGTACCGGTCCACGTAGCCGGCGAGGACCTCCTGCTGCCCGCCCTGCCAGAAGGCGCGGCCGACCGCGGTCTTCGTGCCGTTGGCCACCTCCTCGGCCAGGAAATCGGTCCACGCCCTGTCCTTGGCCGCGGGGTCCGGGCGCACCGCCGAGGCGGCGGCCGCGCGCTCCTGGCCGGAGATCGTCGTGTCCGCGGCCAGTTCGGCGGCGATCATCGACTCGTCGCCCCGGCCCCGGCGGGCCAGGCCCGTCACCAGCGACCACCGCAGGTCGACGTCCACGGAGAGCCCGGGCAGGGCCGCCGAGCCGTCGAGCAGGCCCGCCAGCAGGTCCAGGTCCTCGGCGCTCGCAGCCGAGGTCGCCAGCGCACGCACCAGCTGCAGCTGCAGGTCGCTGCCGTCGGGCGCCTGGCGGAGCAGCGCTCGCAGACCTGCGGTCCACTGTTCCCGGACCCGCGACCGGTGCTCCGGAGCCACGTACTGCTCGATCGCCGACCCGGCCTGCGAGGTGAGGACCTGCACGGCCGCGATCTCGGTCTCCACCGGCAGGCCACGCAGCACCAGGTCGACGTAGTCGCTGGCGGGGAACTCGGCGTCGCGGGTCATGTCCCAGGTCGAGGTCCAGCACAGGGAGCGGGCCAGCGGCTCGGTCAGGGTGCCCACCGAGGACAGCAGCGTCGCCAACGACCGCTCGTCCATCCGGACCTTCGCGTACGTCAGGTCGTCGTCGTTGAGCAGCACCAGGTCGGCGGCGGCCTCGCCGATCATCGCCGGCACCTCGGTCCGCTCGCCGGTCACGTCCAGCTCGACTCGGCTGCGGCGGACCAGGCGGTCCGCGTGCAGGTCGAACGTGCCGACCGCCATCCGGTGCGGGCGAAGCGTCGGGTGCTCCGGAGCAGCGCTCTGTACCACCGCGAACGCGGTGTACCGGCCGTTCGCGTCGACGGCCGACTCGGCTCGCAGCGTGTTGACGCCCGTCGTCCTGAGCCACAGCTGGGCCCAGTCGCCGAGCTCGCGGCCGGAACTGTCCTCCAGTGCCCGCAGCAGGTCCGCGAAGGTGGCGTTGCCGAACGCGTGCTCGGCGAAGTACCCGCGCAGCCCCTCGACGAACTCCTTCTCCCCGACCCAGGCCACGAGCTGTCGCAGTGCGGAGGCCCCCTTGGCGTAGGTGATCCCGTCGAAGTTGGCCTCGACCGTCTCCAGGTCGACCATGTCCGCGGCGACCGGGTGGGTGGACGGCAGCTGGTCGGCGCGGTACGCCCAGTTCTTGCGACCGGCGAAGTTCACCCAGGCCCCGGTGTACTTCGTCGCGGCGACGCTGGACCAGTGGGACGCCCACTCCGCGAAGCTCTCGTTCAGCCACAGGTCGTCCCACCAGCGCATCGTGACCAGGTCGCCGAACCACATGTGCGCCAGCTCGTGCAGCACGGTGTTCGCCCGGCCCTCGTACGCGCTGGCGGTCTGCCGGGAGCGGAAGACGTACTCGTCGCGGATGGTCACCGCGCCGGCGTTCTCCATCGCGCCGGCGTTGTACTCCGGCACGAACAGCTGGTCGTACTTGCCGAACGGGTAGGCGCAGGCGAACTGCTCCTCGTAGAAGGCCAACCCCTGCTTGGTGACGGTGAACAGGTCGTCGGCGTCCAGGTGCTCCCTGATCGACGGCCGGCAGTACAGCGCCATCGGGACGGTGCCGTACTCACCGGTCCAGGAGTCGGTGACCTTGACGTAAGGCCCCGCGACGACCGCGACCAGGTAGGTCGAGATGCGCTCGGTCGGGTCGAAGTCCCAGCGGGCCAGGGCTGCTCCAGCGGGGCCGACGCCGTCCGCGGGGGTGGGTTGCGGCGTCGGGGAGTTCGACACCACGTCCCACGCGGCGGGCGCGGTGACGTGCAGCGTGAACGAGGCCTTGAGGTCCGGCTGCTCGAAGGTGGCGAACACCCGGCGCGCGTCGGGGACCTCGAACTGCGTGTACAGGTAGGTCTCCCCGTCCGCGGGGTCGGTGAACCGGTGCAGTCCCTCCCCGGTGCGCATGTACGCGCAGTCGGCCACGACCCGCAGTTCGTTGGTGTCGGCCAGCCCGTCGAGCAGGATCCGGCTGTCCCCGACGACGGCGGCGACCTCGAGTGACCGGCCGTTGAGGGTGACCTCGCGGACGGCCGGTGCGATCAGGTCAACGAACGTCGAGGCGCCCGGTTCGGTGCACGCGAAGCGCAGGACGGTCGTCGACGAGAAGGTCGGCCCGTCGCCACCCAGGTCCAGCGTGACGTCGTAGTCGTCGACGGACAGCACCCGCGAACGGGCCGCTGCCTCGTCCCGGGTGAGGTTGGTGCCTGCCATCGGACGATGCTTTCACGCGCCCGCACAGCCGGCGCGCGCGGCTAGCGTCGGCCCCATGACCACGACAGCACCCGCCTCCGCGGGCACCACAGCAGGCGCACGCGACATGGCCGACTTCTGGTTCGACCCGATCTGTCCGTGGGCGTGGATGACCTCGCGCTGGATGCTCGAGGTCGAACAGGTCCGCCCGGTCACCACCGCGTGGCACGTGATGAGCCTGGCCTACCTGAACAAGGACCGAGACCTGCCCGAGGACTACCGCAAGGGCATGGACGCCGCCTGGGGACCCGTCCGGGTCGTGATCGCCGCCGGCAAGGCCCATGGCCAGGAGGTGCTGCTGCCCCTCTACACCGCACTGGGCAACCGCTACCACCTGCAGCAGGCGCCGAAGACGCGGGAGACGCTCGAGGCGGCCCTGACCGAGGTCGGCCTGCCGACGTCCCTGGCCGACGCTGCGGAGACCACCGAGTACGACGAGGAGCTCGCCGCCAGCCACCACAGCGGCATGGACCAGGTGGGCGAGGACGTCGGCACCCCGGTCATCAGCGTCAACGGGAAGGCCTTCTTCGGCCCGGTCGTCAGCCCGGCCCCCAAGGGCGAGGCCGCGGGCCGGCTGTGGGACGGCTGCGTCCTGGTCGCCGGCACCGACGGCTTCTTCGAGCTCAAGCGCAGCCGGACCCGCGGGCCCGTCTTCGAATGACCGGTCCGGCGCGACGGCGGCTCAGCTGACGATCCGCATCGGTCGGCCGGTGCCGTCCGGCTCCCCACCGAGCGCGGCGGCGGTGCCGGCCGCCCAGCGGCGGGCCGACCACGCGCATGCCAGCGCGTCGACCGCGTCGTCGTGCGTCGGTACCGCGGCCGGGTCCAGGCCCGGCAGCTGCGCGGTGAGGGCGGCCAGCCGGGCGGCGCGGCCCGCCGCGGTCTTCGTCGGCGGCAGCACGGCGCCGGTCATCACCCGGAACGACACCTCGGGGTGGACCTCGACGACGCGGCGGTCGGCTGCGAGCTCCGCGGCGGAGAAGATCGCGTACCGCAGGTTCCACGTCTGCACGGAGATCCCGCGGCCGGTCAGTGCCCGGGCCACCAGGACGGCCTGCGGGTGGGTCGGGGCCTCCAGGACCGCGCGGGGCGGGGCCGGGAACACCCGCCCCGCCGCCCGGCCCGGGCCGGCCAATGCCCGACGTGCGGCCAGGTCCGCGGTCCGGAACCCGCTGTCGGGCAGCCCGATCGGCGCGTCGACCCCGATGGCGGCCGCGCCGGCGGCGTCCGCGGCGGCGAGGACGGCGTCGGCATCGGCGAGGTCCAGGTAGTCGACCCGGTCGTCCGCCGCGAGCAGCGCCCCGAACCACCGACGCCGCCGGCCGTCGACGCCGAGGACGGTCCGCACCGGTGACACACTGCCCGCGTGCGCGTCCATCTGGGATCCGACCACGCCGGACTCGAGCTGAAGGCGGCGATCGCCGAGCACCTCGCGGCGGCCGGCCACGAGGTCGTGGATCACGGGCCGAGCGTCTACGAGGAGTTCGACGACTACCCGACCTACTGCCTGCGGACAGGGCTCGGCGTGGTGGCCGACCCCGGCAGCCTCGGGGTCGTGATCGGCGGGTCCGGCAACGGCGAGCAGATCGCGGCCAACAAGGTCGCCGGCGTCCGGGCGGCGCTGGCCTGGAGCACCGAGACCGCCGAGCTCGGGCGGCTGCACAACGACGCGAACGTCGTCGCGATCGGTGCCCGTATGCACCCGGTCCAGGAGGCGCTCGGCTTCGTCGACACGTTCGTGCACACCGCGTTCAGCGGGAACGAGCGCCACGCGCGGCGGATCCACCAGCTCGCCGACTACGAGACCGCCGGCACGCTGCCGCCCCTGCCGTAGGCCCGCCGGGGGTCGTGCCGCTGTCCGGCTCCGACAGCTGACGACCTCACGCGAACCCCAGCGGCCCGGAACACCTGGTCGGCTGTCGCTGCCGGACGAGCCCGCTCGGACCCTCAGGCGCCGCCGCGGCCGGCGCGCGCCAGCAGCTGCGGGAACCGTCGGACCCAGCGCCGCTGCCACGGTGTCTCGACCGCGCGCCTGTCGTAGTGCTGCCGGGCCCATGTCGCCGCGTGCGCCGGCACCCCGGCGAGCACCGCCAGGGCGGCGATGGCCGTCCCCGTGCGGCCCCGGCCGCCGGCGCACGCGATCTCCACCCGGCCGCCGCCCACGGCGTGCTCGTGGGCCGCGCGCAACAGCCGGGCGGCGCGCTCGGGGTCGCGCGGTAGCCATAAGTCCGGCCAGGCGAGGACGTGGTGCGCCCAGTCCGGCCCGGACCCGGCCCTGGGGCACCGTCCCAGGTAGAGGCCGAGCGTGGGGTCCGGGCCGTCGACCGGGCCGTTGCGCAGGCCGCGGCCGCGGACCCAGCTGCCGTCGGGGAGCCGGACCGCGCCCGGCAGCGGCGGGAGTGGCTCACCCGGGAGGGAACCGGTCACCCGGGCGAGCGGGGGAGCCGGTGGGCGCGGTCGGCGTCGGCCGGGGTGGGTGCCGCGCCGGGCCGGCGGACCGTCCCGGTGTCGCGCGCGGCCGCCACCCGCCCGGTCCCCGGCAGCCCACCGGCGGCCGCGGCGAGGTCGGCTGCCCGCGGTCGGGACACGTCGCGCGCCCGCATCGCCGCTTCCAGGCTGACCCGGCTCGGGCCCGCCCCGACAAGTGCCCGGACGCTGCCGTCGGGGTCGGCGCGGCGCTCCCGCGGCGCCTGTCGGGGTGTTCGCGGGCCGGCCGGTGCCCGGTCGCCCGCTCCGTCCGCGAGCGCCGGCCCGTCTCCCTCCCGCCGGAGGCCG
>CAXTBU010000009.1:59902-62298 GCA_964242885.1 uncultured Actinomycetales bacterium | reverse complement strand
CCGCCCACCGTGCCGTGCGCCAGCGGGCCGCCCACCGTGCCGTGCGCCAGCGGGCCGCCCACCGTGCCGTGCGCCAGCGGGCGCGGGGGGCCGACGACCACCAGCCGGCCGCTCACCGGGGCGGCAGCACGGAGCACCCGGTCCAGCAGCGGCAGTCCGCCGACCTCGGCGGCCGCCTTGTCCCGACCCAGCCGCGACGAGCGCCCACCGGCGAGGACGACGGCATCCGGCAGCTGCTCGAGGTCGGACACGGCACCATCGTCGCGGCTGCGCGAAGCTGGGCGCGTGCCCCGATCGGTCGTCCGCCGCCCCGTCACCCGCCTGCGCGCCGGCCTGCCCCCGGTCACCCGGCCGGACTCCCTCGCCGCGGAGGAGCCGCTGGAGATCCGGGTCGCCGGCCGCCCGCTGGCGGTCACGATGCGGACGCCGGGCACCGCGGAGACCGACTGGGACCTGGCCTCGGGGTTCCTGCTCACCGAGGGCGTGGTCACCGACCCGGAGCAGATCGCCGGCATCCGGTACTGCGCGGGCTCGGTCGCCACCCTGGTCCCCGGCGTCGCCGAACCCGTCGCGCAGAACACCTACAACGTGCTGGACGTCGGCCTCGCCCCGGGCGTGGCCGCCCCGGACCCGTCCCTGGAGCGGGCGTTCTTCACCACCAGCTCGTGCGGGGTCTGCGGCAAGGCGAGCATCGACGCGGTCCGCACCACGTCCGGCTTCGAGGTCGCCGCGGACCCGGTCCGCCTGACCGCCGACCTGGTGCTGGGCCTGCCGGACCGGCTGCGCGCGGCCCAGCGGGTGTTCGACAGCACCGGCGGGCTGCACGGCGCCGCGCTGGTGGACCCGTCCGGCCGGCGGCCCGACGTGGTCCGCGAGGACGTCGGGCGGCACAACGCGGTCGACAAGGTCCTGGGTGCGGCGTTCCGCGCCGGCGACGTCCCGGCCCGGGGGCGGGTGCTGGTGGTGTCCGGCAGGGCGTCGTTCGAGCTCACCCAGAAGGCGCTGATGGCCGGGGTCCCCGCGCTGGTGGCGGTGTCCGCGCCGTCGTCGCTGGCCGTCGAGCTCGCCGACGCGGTCGGCATGACGCTGGTCGGCTTCGTGCGCGGCGACTCGATGGTCGTCTACGCCGGCGGCTCCCGGATCGACCAGGCCGTTCCCGCGACGCCCGCGCCGGCCACCCTGCGCGGCTGACCCGGAGGTCCGGTAACCGCTTGGTCACGATGCGGCGCGTCGCCGGTCGGCTCCCGGGTACGGGTCTGTCCGGCACGCACGATCGGGGGACCGGACTCCATCGAGGCAGTCGCGACGGGACGACTGGAGAGGACCCGCGGATGACGGCACACGTCGCGGACCGGAAAGACCCCGATGACCCGGCCGACGACGCGACGTGGTGGGACCGGCACGGCTGGGACGGCGGATCCGCTGGGGACCCGTCCTCCCGGGTCCGGGCGCCCGGGCCCGATCTGTCCGACCCGCAGACGGACGACTCGGGGACGGAGGATCCGGACGGTCCGCGGCCCGCCGGGGTGCGGTGGTCGACGCTGCTGACGGCCGTCGTCCTGCTCGGCGGGCTGATCACCCTGCCGGTCCTGGGCCTCGCCGGCGGGTTCGGCCGCGTGCTCGCGCCGACCGCCTGGGCGTTGCTCGGTCTCGCGGTCGGGTTGCGGCTGTCCGACCGCGAGCCGACGTGGGACCTGTCCGACCTGCGCCGGGTCGAGCCGCTGATCGGCTGGGGCCTCGGCTACGCCGTCACCGCCCTCGCGGGGTTGCGCTGGTACGAGGGCGTCCCCGGCTGGTGGGTCCCGGGGACTGTCGCCACGGCGCTGATGCCGTTCGTCTTCGCCCGGGCCCGGCCGGTGGCGGCGCTGCACCGATCGATCAGCGCCGCCCGCCGGACCCGCCGTCGCGGCGGGCGCTGACCACGCCGGTGTCGAACCCGGCCAGGTGCAGGCCGCCGGAGAACCGGGCGTGCTCGATCTTCACGCACCGGTTCATCACCACCGACAGTCCGGCCGCCTCACCGCGCCGCGCGACCTCCGCGTCGTACAGCCCCAACTGGGCCCAGTAGGTCTTCGCCCCGACCTCGATCGCCTCGTCGAGCACCGCTCCCAGTTCCGAGCTGCGCCGGAAGACCTCGACCAGGTCCGGCACCACGGGCAGCGAGGCCAGCGACGGGTACGCGGGCCGGCCGAGGATGTCGGTGGCTGTGGGGTTGACGAAGTAGACGTCGTAGTCGGACTCGGCGAGCAGGTAGGTCGCGACGAAGTTGCTCGCCCGCGCCGGGTTGGCCGATGCGCCGACCACCGCCAGCGTGTGCGTCCGGCGCAGGATCGCCAGCCGCTCCCGGGCGTTCGGCCCGACCCAGTCCTGGACCGGCGGGGCATCCCTGGACGCCG
>CAXTBU010000009.1:53164-59802 GCA_964242885.1 uncultured Actinomycetales bacterium | reverse complement strand
GTGCCCGACCGACTGGCCGGCGCCGATCAGAGCAGCGATCTCGGCGTCGGCGACGCCCGCGGCCGCTGCGGGGGAGTCGCTCACGCGGCACCCCCGTCGGCGACCTTGGTCGCCACCGTCAGCGCCTGGTCGAGGTCCCACAGGATGTCGTCGAGGTCCTCCAGGCCGACGCTGATCCGCACCAGGTCCGCCGGCACGTTGGCCGCCTCGAGCTGGGCCGCCGTGAGCTGCTGGTGGGTGGTGCTGCCCGGGTGGATGACCAGCGTGCGGGCATCTCCCACGTTCGCGACGTGGCTGCACAGCTGAACCGCGCCGATGAAGGCCTCACCGGCCGCGCGACCGCCGCGGACGCCGAACGACATCACCGCTCCCGGGCCCTGGGGGGTGTAGTGGGCGGCGCGCTCGGCGAACGGGTCGTCGGGCAGGCCGGCCCAGCGGACGAAGGAGACCCGGTCGTCGGCGGCCAGCCACCGGGCGACCCCGTGTGCGTTGGCCATGTGGGCGTCCATCCGCTGCGGCAGCGTCTCCACGCCCTGGATGAGCAGGAAGGCCGACAGCGGCGAGAGCGATGCTCCGATGTCGCGCAACTGCTCGCTGCGCAGCTTGGTGAGGAAGCCGTACTCGCCGAAGTTGCCCCACCAGGACAGGCCGTTGTAGCTCGGCACCGGCTCGGTCATCGTCGGGAACCTCCCGTTGCCCCAGTCGAAGCGGCCGCTCTCCACGACCACCCCGCCCAGCGTCGTGCCGTGCCCGCCGATGAACTTGGTGGCGGAGTGGATCACGATGTCGGCGCCGAACTCCATCGGCCGGCACAGGTACGGGGTGACCATCGTGGCGTCGACCACCAGCGGCAGCCCGGCGTCGTGCGCGACCGCGGCCAGCCCCTCGAGGTCGGCGACCTCACCGGAGGGGTTGCTGACGACCTCGGCGTACACCAGCTTCGTGCGGTCGGTGATCGCGGCGGCATAGTCGGCCGGGTCGGTCCCGCGGACGAAGGTGGTGGACACCCCGAACCGGCGCAGCGTCACGTCCAGCTGGGTCAGCGTCCCGCCGTACAGGCTGGCGGCGGCCACGATCTCGTCACCGGTCCCGGTCAGCGCGGCGAAGGTGAGGAACTCCGCGGCCTGCCCGCTGGCGGTGGCGACCGCGCCGATGCCGCCCTCCAGGGAGGCGATCCGCTCCTCGAACGCGGCGACCGTCGGGTTGGCGATCCGGCTGTAGATCGTTCCGTACTTCTGCAGCGCGAACAGGCTGGCCGCGTCCTGCGCGCTGTCGAACACGAAACTGGACGTCTGGTGGATCGGCACCGCCCGGGACCCGCTCGAGGCGTCCGGCACCGCGCCGGCGTGCACCGCCCGCGTCCGGAAGCCCCAGCTCCGGTCCTGCTGCTCGCCGGTCATCCGCAGTCCTCTCCCGCTCTCCGCTGTTCCCCCCGCGACCCGGACCCCCCGCGACCCGCACCCGCCGCGAGCCACGACCCGTCGCGGCATGTCAACCGCCGGGTCGGGTGGCGGTGTTCCCACCGGCCGGCCTGGCACGGCGCCGGCCGCCCGGGCCAGGATGCACCGGTGTCCGTTCCCAGCCTCCCGCCGGTGCTGGCGGGCTACCCGCAGCCGCGGCGGGCGGGGGCCTGGGACGAGGCGGTCGACCGTGCGGAGCCGGCCCGGGCGCGCGATGCCTACCGGCCGCTGGCCCAGGCGCTGGGCCCGGTCGCCGGATCGGACCTGCTGGACCGGGCCGAGGCCCTGACGCGGGGGTACACCGACCAGGGCATCACGTTCAGCCACTCCGGGCAGGACCGCCCCTTCCCGCTCGACCCGTTCCCGCGGATCCTGGACGCCGCCGAGTGGTCGACGCTGGAGCGCGGGCTGGTGCAGCGGGTCCGCGCACTCGAGATGTTCCTGGGCGACGTCTACGGCGCGCAGCAGATCCTCGCCGACCGGGTGGTCCCGCGGCGGCTCGTCACCAGCTGCTCCCAGTTCTGCCGGCAGGTCGCCGGGATCGTGCCGCCGACCGGCGTGCGGGTGCACGTCGCCGGCATCGACGTGATCCGGGACGGCGCCGGCACGCTGCGGGTGCTGGAGGACAACCTGCGCAGCCCGTCGGGGGTGTCGTACGTGATGGAGAACCGCCGCGCGATGGCGTCGGTGTTCCCCGAGCTGTTCGACCGCTACCCGGTCAGTCCCGTGCAGGACTACGGGTTCCGGCTGCTGGGGGTGCTGCGGGCGGCGGCGCCGGCCTCCGCGGTCGACCCGACGGTCGTCGTGCTCACCCCCGGCGTGTACAGCGCGGCCTACTTCGAGCACTCCCTGCTGGCCCGGCACATGGGCGTCGAACTGGTCGAGGGCCGCGACCTCGTGGTCCGCGGCACGACGCTCTACCTGCGGACGACCGTCGGTGAGCAGCGGGTCGACGTGGTCTACCGCCGGGTCGACGACGAGTTCCTGGACCCGCTGCACTTCGACGGCGACTCGGTGCTGGGGGTGGCCGGCCTGCTGGGCGTGGTCCGCGCGGGCAACGTCGTGCTGGCCAACGCGGTCGGCAACGGCGTCGCGGACGACAAGGGCATCTACACCTACGTCCCCGACATGGTCCGCTACTACCTGGGCGAGGAGCCGCTGCTGCCGAACGTGGAGACGGTGCGCTGCTGGGTGCCGGAGGAACGGGCCGACGCGCTCTCGCGGATGGACGAGCTGGTGTTCAAGCCGGTCGAGGGCTACGGCGGGCACGGAATCGTGTTCGGCCCGGACGCCGACGAGCGCGAGCTGGCAGCGCTGCGTGCCCGGGTCGAGGCCGACCCGCGCGGCTGGATCGCCCAGCCGGTGCTGGACCTGTCCACCGTGCCGACGCTGGTGGGCGACCGGCTGGCCCCGCGCCACGTCGACTTCCGGCCGTTCGTGCTCAACGACGGCGCCTCGACCTGGGTGCTGCCCGGCGGGCTGACCCGGGTGGCGTTGCCGGCGGACAGCCTGGTCGTCAACTCCTCCCAGGGCGGCGGCAGCAAGGACACCTGGGTGCTGGCCGACCCGGTGACCGCGCTCCCCGCGCCGGTCCCCGCCGAGCCGGCGCCCACCCACTCGGCCCTGACCCACTCGGCCCTGGCCCACCAGGTCGTGCCGGTGCCCTCGCCGGGGATCGACCTCGGTGCGCCGCCGCACTCCCGACAGCACGACGCGGACCAGACGCTGCGCCGGGACCAGCAGCAACAACAGCAGGCCGGCCCGGCCACTGCACGGCCCCACCGTCGCGCCGCCGCCGGGGGGCCGGCGTGCTAGCCCGCACCGCGGAGGCCCTCTACTGGGTCGGCCGGTACGTCGAACGGGCCGACGACAGTGCCGCCGTCCTCGCCGAGGCGCTGCACGAGCTGTCCTCGGCCGGGGCTTCGGGCGCTGACCTCCCGGCCCGCTCGCTGTTGGCGGTGCTGGGCGTGCCGGCGGCCGCGCCGGACGCCGCCGGCCGGCTGCCCGACCCCCGCCGGCTGGCCACCGCCCTGACGTTCGACCCGGCCGTCGCCTCGTCGGTGGCGTCGTCGGTGCACCGGGCCCGGGACAACGCCCGGGGCGCGCGCGAGGTGGTCAGCGTGCCGATGTGGGAGTGCCTGAACGTCACGGCGAACGCGCTGCCGGGCCGGCGGCGCGACTCCGGCAGCGCCGGACCGCACGGCTACCTGGCCTGGGTCCGGAACCAGGCCGCGATGTTCGCGGGACTGGCGGACTCCACGATCGCCCGCGACGACGGATGGCGGTTCCTGGTGCTCGGCCGGGCGCTGGAACGAGCCGAGGTGCTCACCCGCCTGCTGCTGGCCCGGGCGGCCGGTGGGCCCGGCGCGCCGTCCCGGTCCAGCGTCCTGCGCTGTGTCGGCGGCCACGACGCGTTCCTGCGGGCCTCCCGCGGGGCGTCGGACGAGGCGGCCGTCGTCCGCTTCCTCACCGTGGACGCGACCTTCCCGCGGTCGCTGCTGCACACCCTGGCCGGCGTCACGGACTGCCTGGCGGGGCTGGCGGGCAGCCGCCGGCCGTCGGCGACGCTGCGCCTGGCCGGGCAGCTGCGCAGCCAGCTCGAGTACGGCGACCCGGCCACGCTGCTGTCCGAGCTGCCCGCACGCCTGCACCGGGTGCGCCGGCAGGTCGCCGACCTCGGTGCGGCGGTCACCGCGGAGTACTTCGACGTCGGGCCGTGGATCACCTGGCGGTCGGCGGACGGCGTCGGCGGGGCGCCGACTCCCGTCCCCGCGCCGACTCCCGTCGCCGTGCCCGCCACGATCCCCGTCGCCGGTCCGGAGGCGGCGCGGTGAGCGGCTGGCGGGTCGGAGTCGAGCACGTGACGACCTACACGTACTCCCAGCCGGTCTCCTCCTCCTTCAACGAGGCCCGGCTGACCCCGCGCGCCGACGACCGGCAGACCGTGCTCGCCAGCGCGGTGCGCACCGACCCGCCGACCCGCGCCTGGACGTACACCGACTACTGGGGCAACACGGTGACCGCGTTCGGCCTGCACGAGCCGCACACCGAGCTGACGGTCCGCGGGTCGTCCGTGGTCCGCACCCCGTCCCCGGCCGGTCCCGGCCCGGACCCGGTCGACTGGGCGGCACTGGGCCGGGACCCGGTGCTCGACGACCTCGCCGAGTTCCTCCAGCCGACGAAGGCGACCGCCGCCGACGAGCGGCTGGCCGCGGCCGCGGTCGACGTCCGGGCGGCGCGGGACCCGGTGTCCGCCGTCCGGGCCGCGGTCGCCGACGTCCGAGCCCGGCTGGCCTACCGGCCGGGCGCCACCAGCGTCCGGACCTCCGCCGCCGACGCGGCGGCCGCCGGCGCCGGGGTCTGCCAGGACTTCGTGCACGTCACGCTGGCCGTGCTGCGCGCGGCCGGGGTGCCGGCCCGCTACTGCTCGGGCTACCTGCTGCCGGCCGAGGACCCGGAGACCGGCCGGGTGCTGACCGGGGACAGCCACGCCTGGGTCGAGGCCTGGACGGGTCGCTGGTGGGGAACGGACCCGACCAACTCACTCGACACCGGCCCGCGCCACGTGCTCGTCGCTCGCGGCCGGGACTACGCCGACGTGGCCCCGCTGCGCGGCGTCTACTGCGGTGACGGCACCCAGCGCCTCGACGTCACCGTGACGATGACCCGGCTGCCCGACTGAGCACGCGCCTGTTCCGGACCGCCCGGCCGAGCACCCCGACGGCCAGGACGCCCAGCCCCGTTCCCACGGCGCCCCGCGGCAGCGTCACCGTCAGCACGACACAGCCGAGCAGGCCGAGGGCGGCGACCGGGCGCAGCCAGCGGCGTACCGGGCCGGGCAGCGTCCAGGCGCTCGCGTTCGCGACCGCGTAGTAGACGAGCACCCCGACGCTGGAGAACCCGATCGCGGCGCGGACGTCCGCGACCAGGACCACCGCGACGACGACCAGGCCGAGGACGAGCTCGGCGCGGTGCGGAACGCCGTGGCGGGGGGACACGGCGGCCAGCGCCCGGGGCAGCTCGCCGTCGCGGGCCATGGCCAGGGTGGTGCGCCCGACGCCGGCCATCAGGCTGAGCAGCACCCCGAGGCTGGCGGCCACCGCGCCGACCCGCACGGCGGGGGCCAGCTCGGCCAGTGCGCCGGCGCGCACCGCGTCCTGCAGCGGGGCCGTGCTCACGGCCAGCCCGTCGGCGCCGAGGGTCAGCAGCGCGCACACGCCGACCACGGCGTAGATCCCGACGACGAGGCCGAGTGCCAGCGGGATCGCGCGGGGGATGGTGCGGGCCGGGTCGCGGACCTCCTCGCCGAGCGTGGCGAGCCGGGCGTAGCCGGCGAAGGCGAAGAACAGCAGACCGGCTGCCTGCAGCACCCCGCCGACCCCGGAGCCGCCCACCGGGGTCAACCGGGTGGTGTCGGTCGAGCCGCCCGCCAGGCTGGCGACGACGACCAGCACGAGGGCGAGCAGCGTCACCGCGACCAGCACCCGGGTCAGCCGGGCGGTCCTGGTGATGCCGCGGAGGTTGACGGCGGTGAGCAGCACAGCCGCCACCACCGCCCCCGGGCGGGGGTGCGCCGGCCAGGCGTAGGCGCCGGCGGTCAGCGCCATCGCCGCGCAGCTGGCCGTCTTGCCGACGACGAACCCCCACCCGGCCAGGAACCCCCATCCCGGGCCGAGCTGGCGCCGCCCGTACACGTAGGTGCCGCCGGCCTGCGGGTACACGGCGGCGAGCCGGGCGCTGGAGGTGGCGTTGCAGTACGCCACGACCGCGGCGACGCCCAGCGCGATCAGCAGACCGGCGCCGGCGGCCGCGGCGGCCGGTGCGAACGCCGCGAAGACGCCCGCGCCGAGCATCGCTCCCAGCCCGACCAGGACCGCGTCCCCGAGGCCCAGTTCCCGGCGGAGGCCGGGTCGGTCGCCGCCGGGTGCCGCGGTGCTCATCGCGTCCCGTTGGTCCCGGCAGCCGCGGCGACCGCGGCGGCGACCGCATCGCCCACCGGCACGTCCCCGTCGACCAGTTCCAGGACCAGCCCCGTCGTCGACGGGGTGTCGAGCAGGGTGAGCAGGACCGCGGCGACGTCGTCGCGCGGCACCCGGCCGCCGGGAACCGACGGCGCGAGCGTCACCCGCCCCGTCCCCGGACCATCGGTCAGACCGCCGGGACGCAGCACGGTCAGGT
>CAXTBU010000009.1:50822-53064 GCA_964242885.1 uncultured Actinomycetales bacterium | reverse complement strand
CCGAGCAGCACGGCGGCGCCGTGGTCCACGGTCTGCTTGCGCGCGTCGCCACTGCCGGCGCCGGCGCCGGCGCTGAACACGACGGCGTCGGCACCGGCCAGCTCGGCCGCGACCACCGCCGGATCGGTCCCCTCCAGGTCGATTCGTACCGGGGACGCCCCGTCGGCGGTGACGTCGGCGGCGTGGCCGGGGTTGCGGACGATCCCGGTGACCCGGTCACCCCGGGCGGCGAGCAGCCGGCTCAGCCGCCGGGCGACCTGGCCGTGCGCTCCGGCGATGACGACGTGCACGGGCGTCTCCTCGGGTCGACGGTCAGGAGGGCAGCGCGACGCCGGTGGCGGTGAACCGTGCCTCGACGACCGCGACGAGCTCCTGGGGCACGGGGTCCAGCGACGGGGCGGCGGGCCCGGGTCCCGCGCCGGCGCGCATCAGGCTGAGCTCCTGCGGGCCGAACCCGCCGGGCTCACCGTGCCCCATCAGTCCGGCATCGGCCAGGTGCTCGACGCTGTCCAGCACGCCCCCGAGTGCCGCCGCGTAGTCCGCTGCCCGGACGGCGGCGGCGCGGACGGCGTCAGCCCGGACCCGCGGCCAGCCGGGGTTGTCCTCGTCGACCCGCCAGCCGACGTGGTTCACGTCCAGGCTGACCTGCCGGGCCAGCAGCGCCCCGAGGTCGTCGAGCAGGTCGAAGGCCCGGACGGTGATCCTGATGCCGACCACGGCGCTGATCCGGCCGGTCGGCCCCCACTGCCCGGTCCGCTCGTCCTGGCCGTGCTCGTCGTGGGTCGACATCGACTGCGCCGACCACGTCAGTGGTGCCCGGGTGGTGTCGACTCGCAGCGGGGCCCCGCCGAGTGTCGCGAGGTCGGCTTCGAGGCTCCGCAACCGGTCGCCGGCCCGGCTCAGCGCATCGGGCCTCGACGCCGCAGTCACCGAGATCGCCGCCGACAGCACGGCGGAGTCCGGGTCGACCACCGCACGCGCCTCGCCCCGGACGGACACCACCAGGGCCGTCGCGCTGTCCCGATCCGCCATCCGGGCAGTCAACCAAGGTCCGGTGGCGCCTCGGTGGCGGGCGCGAGTTCCAGGCGGTAGCCCCGGCCCGGTTCGGTCAGCAGGTGCCGGGGCCGGCCGGGCTCGGGCTCGAGCTTGCGGCGCAGCTGTGCCATGTACACCCGCAGGTAGTGCGACTCCTTCTCGTAGGCCGGCCCCCACACCTCCCGCAGCAGGTCGCGCTGGCCGACGACCGCGCCGGGGTGCCGGGCCAGGGCCTCCAGCAGCGACCACTCCGTCGGCGTCAGCCGGACGTCGACGCCGCCGCGCCGCACCCGTCGGGTTGCCAGGTCGACCACGAACGCGCCGGCGTCCAGCACCGGTGCAGGCTCCGCGCCGCCGGGGCGGCCGCGTCGGACGGCGGCGCGCAGCCGGGCCAGCAGCTCGTCCATCCCGAACGGCTTGGTCACGTAGTCGTCGGCGCCGGCGTCGAGCGCGTCCACCTTGTCGTCGGACACCCGCCGGGCGCTGAGCACGATCACCGGGACCGGCGACCACCCGCGGATCCCCTCGATCACCTGCTGGCCGTCCATGTCCGGCAGCCCGAGGTCGAGCAGCACCGCGTCCGGGTGGGCGGCCGCCGCTGCCCGCAGCGCCTCGGCCCCGGTCTCGGCGAGCACCACCTCGTAGCCGTGGGCCCGCAGGTTGATCGACATCGTGCGCAGCAGCACCGGGTCGTCGTCGACCACCAGGACGCGGCTCACCGCAGGGCCACCGAACGGGCCCGGTCCGCCGCCGGACGAGCGGGCGCCGAGTCGTCGGCCGCGGGCAGGTCGACGACCAGGGTGAGGCCGCCGCCGGGGGTGTCCTCGGTCGTCAGCGTCCCGCCCATCGCCTCGACCAGGCCGCGGGCCACCGCCAGCCCCAGGCCGACACCGCCCGCGGGCGGCTGGTCGCCGAGGCGGGTGAACGGGGCGAACATCTCCTGCTGACGTGCGGCGGGCAGTCCGGGGCCCCGGTCGGCGACCCGCAGCTCGACGCGGCCGGCGGCGGCGCTGGCCCGGACGGTCACCGGGGCGCCGGGTGCGTGCAGGCGCGCGTTCTCCAGCAGGTTGGCGACCACCCGCTCCAGCAGGCCGCGGTCGCCCACCGCCCGCGGGGCGTTCTCGCCGACCCCGCTGGTGTCGATCCCGCCGTGCTCGACCCCGCCCGTGTCGGTCGCGCCGACGTGGGTCGCGCCCGTGTCGGTCGC
>CAXTBU010000009.1:5014-50722 GCA_964242885.1 uncultured Actinomycetales bacterium | reverse complement strand
GGTCGCGCCGGGCCGGCTGGGCGGGACCGACGGCGCGCCGGTGGACAGCAGCGCCCGGTCGACGACCTCGCCGAGGTCGACCCGCTCCCGGTGGACGGTGAGATCGCCGGTCTGCAGCCGGGTCATGTCCAGCAGGTTGCCGACGACCCCGTCGAGCCGGTCGGTGCCGGACTCGATGCCGGCGAGCAGCTCGGCGGTGTCGGCCGCGTCGAACACGACGTCGGGCTGGCGGAGGCTGGACACGGCCGCCTTGATCGCGGCCAGCGGGGTGCGCAGGTCGTGGCTCACCCCCGCCAGCAGGGCGGTCCGCAGCGCGTTGCTGTCGGCGGCCCGGCGCGCCCGTCCCGCCTCGCGCTGCAGCCGCCGCGCCTCCAGCACCGTGGACGCCTGCGCGGCGAACGCCTCCAGCAGCCGCCGGTCGCGGGCCCGCAGCGGACGGTCCGGCGCCGACCGCGCCACCAGGGCCATGTCGTCGCCGACCGGGACGCGGATGTCGCCGTCGTCGGGCCGCTCGCACGGCCGGTCGCCGACCGAGGCCCGGACCGACCAGTCCTCCTCGCGCCCGCCGTGCCCGGTGTCCCCGGCCGTCGTCCCGCTGCCGGTGCCGCGCTCCAGCACGGTCACCGACGTGGTCCCGAAGGTGTCCGCGACCTGGTGCAGCAGCGCGTCGAGGGCGTCGCGGCTGCGGATCATCGTCGAGGTCATCACCGCCAGCGCGCGCGCCTCCGCCTCGCTGTCCGCGGCCTCCTGGCTGCGGCGGGCCGCGGCGTCCACGACCCAGGCGACGGCCGCGCCGAGGCCCACCGACACCAGCACCGCGACGCCGACCGGCCAGCTGCTCACGGCCAGGCTGCCGCGGGGCTCGGTGAAGAACACGTCGACCAGCACCCCGCCGGCGACCGCGCACAGCAGCGCCGGCAGGAACCCGCCGACGAGGGCGACCACGACCGTCGCGGCCAGGTACAGCATCAGGTGCAGCGACAGGTCGACCGGGGCGGCCCCCGACCCCAGGGCCGCGGTCAGCGCGGCCGGCAGGGCCAGCGCCGCGATCCAGGCGACGGTTCGCCGGCGGGTGCCCAGCGGCGAGCTCCGGCGGGTGCGGCGCCCCGGCCAGGGGCGGACGGACCTGCTGTCGACGTGGGTGACCACGTGCACGTCGATGTCGCCGGACCCGTCGATGACGGCCTCGCCGACGCCCCGGGTGAGCAGGGCGGCCAGCCGGGAGCGGCGGGAGATGCCGATCACGACCTGGGTCGCGTTGACCCCGCGGGCGAAGGTGAGGATCGCGGCTGCGACGTCCTCGCCGGTCACCGTCGAGAAGGTCCCGCCGAGCGACTCCACGAGGTGCCGCTGGCGGACCAGGTCGGCCGGCGAGCTGCCGGCGATGCCGTCGCCGCGCGCGACGTAGACGGCGACCAGCTCACCGCCGACGGCCCGGCCGGCGATGCGCGCGGCGCTGCGGATCAGCGTCTCGCCCTCGCGCCCGCCGGTGAGGGCGACGACCACCCGCTCGCGGGCCGGCCAGGCCGAGGCGATGTCGTTCTCGGCGCGGTAGCGCTGCAGTGCGTCGTCGACCCGGTCGGCCACCCACAGCAGCGCCAGCTCGCGCAGCGCGGTCAGGTTCCCGGTCCGGAAGTAGCGGGACAGGGCGGCGTCGACCTTGTCCGCGGCGTACACGTTGCCGTGGGCGATCCGGCGTCGCAGCGCGTCCGGGCTCATGTCGACCAGCTCGATGGCCTCGGCGGCCCGGACCACCCCGTCGGGCACGGTCTCCCGCTGCTCGACCCCGGTGATGGCCCGCACGACGTCGTTGAGCGACTCCAGGTGCTGGACGTTCACCGTCGTGACCACGTCGATGCCGGCGTCCAGCAGCTCCTCGACGTCCTGCCACCGCTTGTCGTGCCGGCCGCCCGGGGCGTTGGTGTGGGCGAGCTCGTCGACCAGCACCGCCTCGGGGCGCCGGGCCAGCACGGCGTCGACGTCGAGCTCGGTCAGCGTCGTGCCGCGGTGGTCGACGATCCGGCGGGCCACCACCTCCAGACCGGCCAGCCGGGCCCTGGTCTGCGGTCGGCCGTGGTCCTCCACGACGCCGACGACCAGGTCGGTGCCCCGTTCCGCGCGCCGGTGAGCCTCCTCGAGCATCGCGTAGGTCTTCCCGACGCCGGGCGCGGCGCCGAGGAAGACGCGCAGCACGCCCCGCGACCCGGCCATGGGCCCATTGTCCGGTCGCGCTGTCATCCGCGGGTCAGCCGGTCTGGGCCAGTGCGGCGTTCAGGGTGACCACGTTGACCCGCGGCTCGCCCAGGAAGCCGAGCTGGCGGCCCTGCGTGTTGTCGGCGACGAGCTGCCGGACGCGCTCGGCCGGCAGGCCGCGGGCGCGCGCCACCCGCGCCACCTGGAGCTCCGCGTAGGCGGGGGAGATGAACGGTTCCAGCCCCGACCCCGAGGCGGTCAGCGCGTCCGGCGGGACCTGGGCCGGTGACACCCCGTTCTCGGCGGCGACCGCGGCCCGCCGGTCCTGGACCGTCTTGAGCAGATCGGTGCTCTCCGGTCCCAGGTTCGAGGCGGCGCTGGCCGCGCCGTCGTAGGGGGAGTCGGGGTAGGCGGTGGGCCGGGTCTGGAACCACTGCGGCAGCGCGACGCCCCGGGCGTCGGTGAAGGACTGGCCGATCAGCGACGACCCGACGGTCTGACCACCGGAGGAGAGCAGTGATCCGGCGGCGCGGCCCGGCACCGCCACCGCGCCGATCCCGGCGACGAGCAGTGGGTAGGCCAGTCCGGTGACGAGGGTGAGCACGATCAGGGTGCGCAGGGCGGCGCCGTACCGGCGGACCGCCCCGCCGAGGCCGGCAGTTCCGGTGGGGGAGACGGGTGCGGGGTGGGTGGCGGCGGAGGTGGACATCGTGGTCATCCGATCCCGGGGAGGAGGCTGACGAGCAGGTCGATGATCTTGATCCCGACGAAGGGCAGCACGAGGCCGCCGAGCCCGTAGATCGCGAGGTTGCGGCGGAGCAGCCGGCCGGCCGACGCCGGGCGGTACCGGACGCCGCGCAGCGCCAGCGGGATCAGCGCGACGATGACGAGGGCGTTGAAGACCACCGCCGACAGGATCGCGGAGTTCGGCGTGGACAGCCGCATCACGTTCAGGACGTCCAGCCCGGGGAAGGTGGCGGCGAACATCGCCGGCAGGATCGCGAAGTACTTCGCGACGTCGTTGGCGATGGAGAACGTGGTGAGTGAGCCGCGGGTGATGAGCAGCTGCTTGCCGATCTCGACGATCTCGATGAGCTTGGTCGGGTCCGAGTCCAGGTCGACCATGTTGCCGGCCTCCTTGGCGGCCGACGTCCCGGTGTTCATGGCCACCCCGACGTCGGCCTGGGCGAGGGCGGGTGCGTCGTTGGTGCCGTCGCCGGTCATCGCGACCAGGCGCCCGCCCTCCTGCTCCCGGCGGATCAGCGCGATCTTGTCCTCCGGCGTCGCCTCGGCCAGGTGGTCGTCGACGCCGGCCTCGGCGGCGATCGCCGCGGCCGTCCGCGGGTTGTCCCCGGTGACCATCACGGTGCGGATGCCCATCGCCCGCAGCTCGTCGAACCGCTGCCGCATCCCGGGCTTGACCACGTCCTTGAGCTCGATGACACCGAGCACCCGAGCCCGCACGGGCTCCTCGGTTCCGGGCAGCAGCTCGCCGTCGGCGACGACCAGCGGTGTCCCGCCGGCGGCCGACACCCGGTCGACCAGGTCACCGACCTCGACCGGCACGGTGCCGCCATGGGCCTGCACCCATGCGGCGACCGAGCCGGCAGCACCCTTGCGGATCGCGGTCCGGGTGCCGGCGACGTCGTGGTCGACACCGCTCATCCGGGTCTGGGCGGTGAACGGGACCACCGCGGCCGCGCGCAGCTCCCGGGCGGACACGGGCGGCTGGCCGTAGGTCCCGGTGGTCAGGTCGACGACCGACCGGCCCTCCGGCGTCTCGTCGGCCAGGCTGGACAGCTGCGCGGCCCGGGCGAGCTCGGCGGTGTCGATGGTGCCGACCGCGGTGAGGGCAGTCGCCCGCCGGTTCCCGAACGTGATGGTGCCGGTCTTGTCCAGCAGCAGCGTGTCCACGTCGCCCGCGGCCTCGACGGCGCGGCCGGACATGGCGAGCACGTTGCGCTGCACGAGCCTGTCCATCCCGGCGATCCCGATCGCAGAGAGCAGCGCTCCGATGGTGGTCGGGATGAGGCACACCAGCAGCGCGATGAGCACCGGGATGCTCTGGCGCGCGCCGGAGTAGACGGCGAACGGCTGCAGGGTGACCACCGCGAGCACGAACACGAGCGTCAGGCTGGCCAGCAGGATGTTCAGCGCGATCTCGTTGGGCGTCTTCTGCCGGGTCGCGCCCTCGACGAGGGCGATCATCCGGTCGACGAAGGTCTCCCCGGGTCTGCTGGTGATCCGCACGACGATCCTGTCCGAGAGCACCCGGGTGCCGCCGGTGACCGAACTGCGGTCCCCGCCGGACTCCCGGATGACCGGCGCCGACTCCCCGGTGATGGCGGACTCGTCGACACTGGCCACCCCCTCCACGACGTCCCCGTCCCCGGGGATGGTCTGGCCGGCCTCGACGACGACGACGTCGCCGACCGCCAGGTCGTTCGCGGCAACACCGCTCTCTCGCGCTGCGGCGGGAGCGGTACCGGGCGACCACCCGTCGAGCCGGCGCGCGACGGTCTCGGTCCGGGTCCGGCGCAGGGCCTGCGCCTGGGCCCTGCCGCGGCCTTCCGCGACCGCCTCGGCGAGGTTGGCGAACACCACCGTGAGCCAGAGCCAGCCGGCGATGAGCACGGTGAACACCGACGGGTCGATGACCGCGTAGACGGTCGTGTAGAGAGCACCGATCTCGACGATCGCCATGACGGGGTTGTGGATCATCGTGCGCGGGTCGAGCTTGCGCAGCGCGGTCGGCAGCGAGCGGACCAGCTGAGCCGGGTCGAGCAGCCCGCCGCCGACGCGGTGCGGTTCGGGCGGCGGCGGGGAGTCCGGAGCGGTGCTCCCGGACGGTGCCGGGAGGGTGGACGTGCTCATGACAGACCTTCCGCGAGCGGACCGAGGAACAGGGCGGGGACGTAGGTCAGGGCGACCAGGACGACGACGACCCCGAGCAGCAGGCCGACGAACAGCGGCCCGGAGGTGGGCAGCGTCCCCGAGCTGGTGGGGACGACCCGCTGCCGGGCCAGCGAGCCGGCGAGGGTCAGCACCAGCACGATGGGCAGGAACCGGGCCAGCAGCATGCTGAGACCGAGGGTGACCTGGTACCAGTCGGTGGTCACGGTCAGCCCGGCGAAGGCGGACCCGTTGTTGTTGCCGGCCGAGGCGTAGGCGTAGAGGATCTCCGACAACCCGTGCGGGCCGTCGTTGAGCAGCGCCGACAGCCTGCCCTGCTGCGCGATCGTGGTGGCGGCCCCGGCGAGCACGAAGAACGGCGTCGTCAGGATGTAGAGGCTGGCGAGCTTGATCTCGCGGGGGGCGAGCTTCTTCCCCAGGTACTCCGGTGTCCGCCCGACCATCAGGCCGGCGACGAACACCGCGACGATCGAGAGCACCAGGATCCCGTAGAGCCCCGACCCGACGCCGCCGGGCGCGATCTCGCCGGTGAGCATGTTGAACACCGTGACGCCACCGCCGAGCGCGGTGTAGCTGTCGTGGAAGCTGTTCACGGCCCCGGTCGAGGTCAGCGTCGTCGAGGACGCGAACAGGGTGCTGCCGGGGATCCCGAACCGGAGCTCCTTGCCCTCCAGCGCCGCACCGACCGCCTGCGGGACCGCCCCGCGCGCACTGCTCTCGGCCCAGGTCAGCAGGCCGGTCAGGGCGACCCACAGGGTGGTCATCGTGGCGAGGATCGCGACGCCCTGGCGGCGGTCGCCGACCAGCGTGCCGAAGGTCCGGGTAAGGCCGACCGGGATCACCAGCAGCAGGAAGACCTGCAGCAGGTTGGTCAGCGGGGTCGGGTTCTCGAACGGGTGCGCGGAGTTGGCGTTGAACGGGCCGCCGCCGTTGGTGCCGAGCTCCTTGATGGCCTCCTGGCTGGCGATCGCGCCGCCGGGAAGCGACTGCTGCCCGCCGGTCAGCGTGGCCACGTCGGTGAACGCGTCGAAGTTCTGCACGACTCCCATCAGCAGCAGGGCGACCGCGGAGACCAGCGCGAGCGGCAGCAGGATCCGCAGGACGCTGCGCGTGAGGTCCACCCAGAAGTTGCCCAGGCGGTCGGTGCGCGCGCGGACGAAGCCGCGGATCAGCGCGACGGCCACGGACATGCCGACGGCGGCGGAGACGAAGTTCTGCACGGTCAGGCCGGCCATCTGGGTGAGGACGCTCATGGTCGCCTCACCGGAGTAGGACTGCCAGTTCGTGTTGGTGACGAAGGAGGCGGCCGTGTTCCACGCCACCGACGGCACGACGTCGTCGAACCCGCCGGCCAGCACCAGGTGCGACTGGAGCCGCTGGATCCCGTAGAGGACCAGCACACCGACCGCGGAGAGGGCCAGCACGCTGCGCAGGTACGTCGGCCACCGCTGGTCCGCGGCCGGGTCCACGCCCATCACCCGGTAGAGCCCGCGCTCGACCCGCGAGTCGCGCTCGGAGGTGTAGACGCGGGCCATGGAGTCCCCGACGGGCTTCCAGCAGAGGGCGAGGGCCGCGACGAGGACGACGGCCTGCGTCAGCCCGGCCAACCAGTCCGGCATCAGAACCTCTCCGGGAACAGCAGCGCGGCGAGCATCAGGCCGGCCACGACCACGGCCACTGCCAGGGCGACGGCGTCCGCGGCGCTCACAGCTTCTCCAGCGCCCGGACGACCAGGGCGAGGAGGGCGAAGACCGCGAGGGTCAGGGCGAGGAAGGCCAGGTCGGCCACGGCGACACTCCAGCGACGTGCGACGGGCGCCGGCGGCCCACCGCCCGTCGACCCGGTCGACCCAACCGGGTCGGCAGACCCCACGCTCGGCCGGCGTGCGCCGTCGTCCCGCCGTCTTGACGGGTTCCTGACGGCCACGGCCCCGATCCGGACGCCTTCCTGACGCCGGCCCGGTCGCGGCGCCGGCTCAGTCCGGGGTCGCGGCTGGCGGGGGAGCGGCCAGCCACGCGTCGATCCCGGCCAGCAGCCGGGCGCGCACGTCCGTCGGCGCGGCGGACCCGTCGACCGAGCCGCGCGCCAGCTCGGCCAGCTCGGCGTCGGACAGCCCGTCGACCAGGCGGGCGTCGGTGTACTGCGCGACCAGCCGGGAGCCGAACAGCAGCGGGTCGTCGGCGCCGAGCGCGACCCGCGCCCCTGCCGCGAGCAGTGTCCGCAGCGGGACCGCCGCCCGGTCCGGGTACACCCCGAGCGCCACGTTGGACGCCGGGCAGACCTCCAGCGTCACCCCGGCGGCGGCCACCCGCTCCAGCACGGCGAGGTCCTCGACGGCGCGCACACCGTGGCCGAGCCGGTCCGCGCCGAGCAGGTCGAGGCTGGCCGCGACCGAGTCCGGCCCACGCAGCTCCCCGGCGTGCGGCACCGCCAGCAGGCCCGCCGCCCGGGCGATGCGGAAGGCGGGCGCGAACTGCTCGGGCACTCCCCGGCGCTCGTCGTTGGACAGGCCGAAGCCGACGACGCGCACGCCGGCGCCGTCCGTCCCGGCCCCGTCGACGTAGCGGGCGGCGAGGCGGGCGAGCGTCCGCGCGTCCAGCGGGTGGCGGACCCGGTTGGCGGCGACCACCAGGCCGATGCCGACGCCGGTGTCCCGGGCCGCCCGCTCGCACGCGTCCAGCACCAGCTCGGTGAACGCGGTGACCCCGCCGAACAGGCCGGCGAAGCCCGACGGGTCGACCTGCAGCTCCAGCCAGCCCGAGCCCTCGGCGGCGTCGTCGGCGGCGGCCTCGGCCACCACCCGGACGATGTCGGCCGGGGCCTGCAGCACCGACCGCGCCAGGTCGTAGAGCCGCTGGAACCGGAACCACCCGCGTTCGTCGGTGGCCCGCAGCTGCGGCGGCCACCCCTCCACCAGCGAGGTCGGCAGCCGCACCCCGTGGGCGTCGGCGAGCTGCACCAGGGTCGAGTGCCGCATCGACCCGGTGAAGTGCAGGTGCAGGTGCGCCTTCGGCAGACCGGCCAGGGACCTGGCCCCGGCGGCCGGCGGCCGGCCCGCCCGCGGCGGGGAACCGCCCGCCACGACCGGGGTCAGACCGCCTCGGCGAGCAGGTCGCGGACCCGGGTCACGCCCTCGACCAGGTCGTCGTCACCCAGGGCGTAGGAGAACCGCAGGTAGCCCGACGGCCCGAACGCCTCACCCGGGACCGCGGCGACCTCGACCTCCTCCAGCAGCAGCGCCGCCAGCTCGGCCGACGTCGTGGGCGTCCGGCCGCGGATGGTCCGGCCGAGCACCCCGCGGACGTCGGGGTAGGCGTAGAACGCCCCGTCCGGCAGCGGGCAGCGGACCCCGTCGATGCCGGCGAGCATGTCGACGATCGTGTGCCGGCGGCGGTCGAACGCCGTCCGCATCGCCGCGGCGGCGTCCAGCGGGCCCGAGACGGCGGCCAGTGCGGCCCGCTGGGCGACGTTGTTCACGTTGGCGGTGGAGTGGCTGTGCAGGTTCGTCGCGGCCTTGACCAGGTCGGTCGGCCCGACCAGCCAACCCACCCGCCAGCCGGTCATCGCGTAGGTCTTCGCGACCCCGTTGAGCACCAGGCACCGGTCGGCCAGCTCCGGCACCGCGACCGGCAGCGAGACCGCCTCGGCGCCGTCGTAGACCAGGTGCTCGTAGATCTCGTCGGTGACGACGAACAGGCCCCGGTCGGCGGCCCAGCGGCCGATCTCGACCACCTGCTCCCGCGGGTAGACCGCGCCGGTCGGGTTGGACGGGGACACGAACAGCAGGACCTTGCTCCGCGGGGTCAGCGCGGCCTCGAGCTGGTCGACCGTGACCGTGTAGCCCTCCTCGACGCCGGCGAAGACCTCGACCGGCACCCCGCCGGCCAGCCGGATCGACTCCGGGTAGGTGGTCCAGTACGGCGTCGGCATGATCACCTCGTCGCCCGGGTCCAGCAGCGTCGCGAACGCCTCGAACACGGCCTGCTTGCCGCCGTTGGTGACCAGCACCTGGTCGGGCCGGACCGCGTACCCGGAGTCGCGCATCGTCTTGGCCGCGATCGCCTCGCGCAGCTCCGGCAGCCCCGCGACCGGGGTGTAGCGGTGGTTGCGCGGGTCGCGCGCGGCGGCGACCGCGGCCTCGACGATCTCCGGCGGCGTCGGGAAGTCCGGCTCGCCGGCGCCGAAGCCGATGACCGGCCGGCCCGCGGCCTTGAGGGCCTTGGCCTTGGCGTCGACCGCAAGCGTCGCGGACTCGCCGATCGCCGCCACGCGGGTGCTGACCCGGGTCAGCGGGCCGGTCGGTCGGGTCGCGGACGGAGCTGTCGCAGTCATGGCCTCATCCTGGCACCGGGGCCTGCGCGACCCGGGTGCCGGAACGGCGCGTGCGTACACTGCAACGGTTCGCCGGGACGCGGCCCGACCGGTCGGGCCGGCGGGCGGAACCTGAACCAGGCGGGATCGCAACCAGCCGGGATCACAACAGCGGTCCCGGACAGACGGCAGTAGCTCAATTGGTAGAGCCCCGGTCTCCAAAACCGGTGGTTGGGGGTTCAAGTCCCTCCTGCCGTGCCAGCTCGAGCAGTTCGGCACGCACCCGTGCGCACGACCCGAGCGGCCCGATCGGGCAGCCCGACCGATCAGCCCTACCGATCAGCAGGGAGTCCGACCGTGACCAGCCAGGCAGGCGACGAGCTCGCCGTTGCGGGCGGGGCCTCGCCGGCGCCGCGCGGACCCGCCCGGCGCCTCGCGCTGTTCTACCGCCAGGTCGTCGCGGAGCTCCGCAAGGTCGTCTACCCGACGCGGGACGAGCTGATCCGCTACACCGGGGTGGTCATCGCGTTCGTGGTGATCGTCATCGCGTACGTGTCGCTGGTGGACTACGGGTTGCGGGCGCTGGTACTGCGCGTCTTCACCTGAGCGACCTCTCCCCGTTCCCGGCCGCAGGTCGGGAAGGTGCAAGCGCCCCCGCACGGGGGCGACCCCGACCCCGTGAGGAACCCGTGAGCCAGCCCGACGACCGCCTGACGCCCCCCGACGCACCGGACGCGAACGACAGCCCGTTCAGCGACGACGAGCTCCGCGCCGAGGTCGAGGAGTCCCGCGACGCCGAGGTCTCCGGGATCCCGGACGACCAGGCGTTCAGCGACCCCTTCGGCCAGGGCGAGGAGGCTCCCGCCGGCCGCCTGGAGCAGGTCAGCAGCGTGGACGAGGCCGGCTCGGTGACCGCGCTGAACGAGGGCGACGCCGACACCGGCCTGCTCGGCGAGGTGCCCGCCGACGCGATCGACACCGGCTACGACGCCGCCGGCAGCGATGCGGCGGACCTCGACAGCTCCCGGGGCGGCGGCCGCGAGCTGGCCGACGACGGTCCCGCGGAGGGCTCGGTCGCCGAGGCCGTGGAGGCGGCCGGAGCGGACGAGGACCCGCTGGAGGAGTTCCGCCGGGTGCTGCGCGCCAAGCCCGGGGACTGGTACGTGGTGCACACCTACTCGGGGATGGAGAACCGGGTCCGGGCGAACCTGGAGAACCGGATCGGCTCCCTGAACATGGAGGACTACATCTTCGAGGTGCAGGTGCCCGAGGAGGAGGTCTACGAGATCCGCAACGGGCAGCGCAAGAAGGTCCGGCGCAACGTGCTCCCCGGCTACCTGCTCGTCCGGATGGAGCTGACCGACTCCTCCTGGGCCGCGGTCCGCAACACCCCGCAGGTCACCGGCTTCGTCGGGCAGAGCCACCAGCCGCTGCCGCTGTCCTACGCCGAGGTGGAGAAGATGCTCGCTCCCGCCGTGGAGAAGGCGGCCGCCGGCGGGGCTCCCAAGCTGGCCGTGTCGGTCGTCGACTTCTCCGTCGGCGACTCGGTGATGGTCGTCGACGGCCCGTTCGCGAGCCTGCACGCGACGATCAGCGAGATCAACGGCGACGCCCAGCGCATCCGCGGCCTGGTGGAGATCTTCGGCCGGGAGACCCCGGTCGAGCTCAGCTTCGACCAGATCCAGCGCCTCGAGTAGTCCCCGGCCCGCACCGGGACCGCCGGCGCCCCCGCCCGGGCGGCGCCGGTTCCCGGCTGGGGCTGGCACACTGGATGGTCGGCCCGTCGCCGGGCCGACATCTCGAGCACACGTACTGCACGACCACGCACACACAGATCGGGGAACGGTCGGATGCCGTCGAAGAAGAAGGTCGCTGCCATCGTCAAGGTGCAGCTGCAGGCCGGCGCCGCGACGCCGGCGCCGCCGGTGGGTACCGCTCTCGGTCCGCACGGCGTCAACCTCATGGAGTTCGTCAAGGCCTACAACGCCGCGACCGAGTCCCAGCGGGGCAGCATCGTGCCGGTCGAGATCACGATCCTCGAGGACCGGACGTTCACGTTCCGGACCAAGACGCCGCCGACCGGTCAGTTGATCAAGAAGGCGGCGGGTGTCGCCAAGGGGTCGTCCGCTCCGAACAAGGACAAGGTCGGGACGCTGTCCCAGGCGCAGATCCACGAGATCGCGCAGACGAAGATGCCCGACCTGAACGTCAGCGACATCGACGCCGCCGAGCGGACCATCGCCGGCCAGGCGCGGTCGATGGGCATCACGATCACCGGTTGACCCCGGGCCCTGCCCGGCCGCCGGCCGGCTGACCAGCACGACGTGGGAGGGCTCCCGGAGCCCGCCGACCACGACCTCACCACCACTGCGAGGAGCAACTCCGTGAAGCGCAGCAAGGCCTACACCGCCGCCGCGGCCAAGATCGACGCCGACCGGCTGTACACCCCGTTCGATGCCGTGCACCTGGCCCGCGACACCTCGGTCACGAAGTACGACGCCACCGTCGAGGTCGCCATGCGCCTGGGCGTGGACCCCCGCAAGGCCGACCAGATGGTCCGCGGGACGGTCAACCTCCCGCACGGCACCGGCAAGGTCGCCCGGGTGCTGGTCTTCGCCACCGGTGACCGGGCCGAGGCCGCGAAGGCCGCCGGTGCCGACATCGTCGGCTCGGACGAGCTCATCGCCGAGGTCGCGGGCGGCCGCCTGGACTTCGACGCCGTCGTCGCCACCCCGGACCTGATGGGCAAGGTCGGGCGGCTGGGCCGGGTCCTCGGGCCCCGCGGCCTGATGCCGAACCCGAAGACCGGGACCGTCACCCCCGACGTCGTCCGCGCCGTCACCGAGATCAAGGGCGGGCGTGTGGAGTTCCGCGTCGACAAGAACTCGAACCTGCACCTGATCGTGGGCAAGACCTCGTTCACCACCCAGCAGCTGGCCGAGAACTACGGCGCGGCACTGGACGAGGTCCTCCGCCTGAAGCCGGCCGCGGCCAAGGGCCGCTACGTCCGCAAGGCCACCGTCTCCACGACGATGGGCCCGGGCATCGAGGTCGACCCGGCAGTGACCAAGGTCGTGCCGGCCGAGGCCTGACCGCCGCGCACACCCTGCCGCCCGCCGCTCCCCGCCTCGCGAGAGGATGGGGAACGGCGGGCTTCTCTGTTCCGTTGACAGGACGACATCCGAGCCGGCGACCCAGTCGGCTTCTGATCGCGGAGGCCCGACGATGAACGCCAGCACCCTGTACCGGACGCGTACGACCCGTTCCCGTTGGGCCGCCCGCGCCCTGCCCGGCGCCGCGCTGGGCGTGCTGCTGGTCGCCGGCTGCGGTCAGACGGCGACCACGTCGGACGCCCGCTCCGCGAGCACCCCGTCCGCCGCCAGCGGCTCGGCCGGTCAGGCGCAGCCGGCCGCGGCGACCGCCTCGCCGGTGACCCCGGCGGCGCTGGCCGGGCGGGTCGGTGCCGCCCTGGCGGACGTCCGCAGCGGCACCGCCGCGCTGACCGTTGCCAGCGGTGGTGCGGTGCTCGGCTCGGCGACGGTGTCCGGCGACGCGTCGGCGCAGACCGCGCAGGCCACGGCGACCGTGGACGGGCAGCGCTACCAGTTCCGCGCCGTCGACGGGGCGCTCTACGTCTCCGGTCCCGAGCTGGCGCCGCTGACCCGCGGCAAGACCTGGGCCGAGATCGACCGCGCGACGCTGGCCGGACTCGCCGCGCGCAAGGGGACGCCCCCGGCGAGCCCGTCGGCGAGCCCCTCGGCGCTGCCGCAGCCCCGGGAGCTCGCGGCCGTGGTCGCCAGGGCGGTCTCGGTGCGCGACCTCGGGGCCGCAACGGTTTCCGGCACGGCCGGGCACGCCTACCGGGTGAGCCTGCCGGTGGCCGCGGTGGCCGAGCTCGCGTCGACCCCGGGGCTGCCGGTGAGTGCCGAGCAGCGGACCCAGCTGCGCCGGGGCGTCGACGCCCTCGCCGCACAGGGCGTGACCGTGCTGTCCGCGGACGTGACGCTCGACGGCAGCGACCGTCCGCTGCAGCTGGCCACCACGACCCCGGCGCTGGCCGGCGGCGTCCCGTCGGTCCGGCTCACCGCCACCTTCAGCGGGTGGGGCGCCCCGGTCCGGGTGACGGCTCCGGCCGCCGCCGACGTCACCAGGCTGGACGCTGCCGCGCTCGGGGCCGCCGGTCGTTCCGCGGCCCGGCCGAGCGCGCTGCCGACCAGCTGACCCGGAACCGACCCGCCGGCGCGACCGTCGTCGCCCGGACGCCGGAACCGGATGGTGATGCTCCCCGCGGACCTGACCTAGACTGACGACAGCCGAAGACCGCTGGTGGTCGCCGCCCTGTCCGGGTGGCGGTCCGAAGCCCCGGGAGACCCGGGGGCCCGCGCAGGTGTGATCGGAAGCTGGTCCGCACGCGGACCGCGAGCCCCGAGCGCATCTGCGCCGGGGCTCTCCTCGTTCCCGGGCACCGAGGCACCGCCCTGCCCGCGCCGTCCGCAGTCCTGTCCGCGGTCGGCAGGAGAACCCGAGGAGTCGCCATGGTGCGTCCCGACAAGGCCGCGGCCGTCGCGGAGCTGACCGATCAGTTCCGCGCCTCGTCCGCGGTCGTCCTGACCGAGTACCGCGGTCTGACCGTCAAGCAGCTGGGCCAGCTCCGCACCGAGCTGGACGGCAACGCGACCTACGCGGTCGTCAAGAACACCCTCACCAAGATCGCCGCGGCCAACGCGGGCGTCACGGCCTTCGACGACCTGCTCACGGGGCCGTCGGCGGCGGTGTTCGTCACCGGTGACCCGGTGGTGGTCGCCAAGGGGCTGCGGGAGTTCTCCCGCGCCAACCCGGCGCTGATCATCAAGGGCGGCCTGCTCGACGGCCGCACGATGACCACCGACGAGCTGTCCAGGCTCGCCGACCTGGACAGCCGCGAGGTCCTGCTGGGCAAGCTGGCCGGCGCGTTCCAGGCGCTGCCCCAGAAGACCGTGTCGCTGCTGGCCGCGCCGCTGTCCCAGGCCGTCCGACTGCTCGACGCCCTCCGGGCGCAGGTCGCCGAGAACAGCCCAGCCGACTCCGAGACCGTTCTGGTCACCGCGTCCGACAGCCCGGCGGACACCCCGGCCGAGGGCGCTGAGGCGACCGCCGAGCCGGTCGCCGCCGAGACCGCCGAGGTGCTGGCGTCCGCCGACGCCCCGGCGCAGACCGCCTGACCGACCGCGTCACCCCCCGTCTCCCGACTCCACCCCCGCGAGAGGAACCACCATGGCAACGCTGACCACCGACGAGCTGCTCGACGCCTTCAAGGGCATGACCCTGCTCGAGCTGTCGGAGTTCGTGCACCAGTTCGAGGACACCTTCGGCGTCACCGCCGCCGCCCCTGTCGCGGTCGCCGCCGCTGGTGGCGCTGCCGGCGCCGAGGCCCCCGCCGCCGAGGAGCAGGACGAGTTCGACGTCGTCCTCGACGCGGCCGGCGACAAGAAGATCCAGGTCATCAAGGAGGTGCGGACGCTGACGAGCCTCGGCCTGAAGGAGGCCAAGGACCTCGTCGAGGCCGCACCCAAGGCCGTCCTGGAGCACGTCGACAAGGCCACCGCCGAGAAGGCCAAGGCTGCCCTCGAGGGCGCCGGGGCGAGCGTCACCCTCAAGTGACCCGCTGACCGCCGGCACCCGACGGGTGCCCCGCGGTCTGATCGACACCACCCCGACCGCCGGGCCCGGACACGGGCCCGGCGGTCGGTCGTTCCCGGGATCGTCGAGCAGGCCGGCACAGCGGGGCGGGCGCAGGCTCCCGGACACCGGGGCGGGCGCAGGCTCCCGGACACCGGGGCGCGCCCCCCCTTGACGACGGGTCGGGTGGGTGGCAGCCTCCTCGTCGTCGGTGGTGAACACCTCCCCGGCAGCCCCGGTTCCCGGGGTCGCCGGACCCACCCGCACCGACCGGCCAGGCGCCGGTCCCGGGTCGCCCGGTCCACGCGGCCCGCCCCGGAGGCCGGGGTCGACACCTGCCCGGCCAAGGCACTAGTGTGTCTCTTTGCGCTGCCCTCCTCCTGACTGACCGGGCCCAACCGCCCGGGAAGCTGCCGCGCCGTCAGCACGTTCCCGTCTCCGACAGACCGTCACGCCCCCTGTTCACCGTCGATTCCGTCGCCTGTCAGCTCCGTCCGTCCTCTGGTCGCCAGTCGCCGACCAGCCAAGCTCGCCCCCAGGCATCCGGGAAGGATCCGTCTTGGCCGCCTCGCGCACCGCCACCCGCTCGTCGAAGTCCGCCAACTCCGCGAGCAACATCCCCGCCGGTTCAGTCATCGACACCCGCGCCGTCCCGAACGCCCCCAAGCGGGTGTCGTTCGCGAAGCTCCGTGAGCCGCTGCCCGTCCCGAACCTCCTCCAGCTCCAGACAGACAGCTTCGACTGGCTGATCGGCAACGACAGCTGGCGCACCGCCGAGGCGTCCCGCGCCGACGAGGCGGGTGCGCTGGTCCGGACCCGGTCCGGCCTGGAGGAGATCTTCGAGGAGATCTCCCCGATCGAGGACTTCTCCGGGACCATGTCGCTGAGCTTCCGCGACCACCGGTTCGAGCCGCCCAAGTACTCGATCGACGAGTGCAAGGAGAAGGACCTCACCTACTCGGCCCCGATGTTCGTCACGGCCGAGTTCATGAACCACGAGACCGGCGAGATCAAGAGCCAGACGGTCTTCATGGGCGACTTCCCGCTGATGACCGACAAGGGCACGTTCTACATCAACGGCACCGAGCGCGTCGTGGTGAGCCAGCTGGTCCGGTCCCCGGGCGTGTACTTCGAGCGCAGCATCGACAAGGCGAGCGACAAGGACACCTACTCGGTCAAGATGATCCCGGCCCGCGGTGCGTGGCTGGAGTTCGAGATCGACAAGCGCGACCTGGTGGGCGTGCGGCTGGACCGCAAGCGCAAGCAGAGCGTCACCGTGCTGCTGAAGGCGCTCGGCTGGTCCGAGGCGCAGATCCTCGACGAGTTCGGCGACTACGAGGCGATCCGCACCACCCTGGAGAAGGACCACGTCGCGACCCAGGACGAGGCGCTGCTCGACATCTACCGCAAGCTGCGCCCGGGCGAGCCGCCGACGCGCGAGGCCGCGCAGTCGCTGCTGGACAACTACTACTTCAACGCCAAGCGCTACGACCTGGCCCGCGTGGGCCGCTACAAGGTCAACCGCAAGCTCGGCCTGGACTCGCCGTTCGACCAGGGCACGCTGACGGTCGAGGACATCGTCTCGGCGCTGAAGTACCTGGTCCGCCTGCACGCGGGGGAGACCGAGGTCGTGCTGACCCCGGACAAGCCGGCGCTGCGGGTCGAGGTCGACGACATCGACCACTTCGGCAACCGGCGGCTGCGCACGGTCGGCGAGCTGATCCAGAACCAGGTCCGCACCGGCCTGGCCCGGATGGAGCGCGTCGTCCGCGAGCGGATGACCACCCAGGACGTCGAGGCGATCACCCCGCAGACCCTGATCAACATCCGGCCGGTCGTGGCCGCGATCCGGGAGTTCTTCGGGACCAGCCAGCTCTCGCAGTTCATGGACCAGACCAACCCGCTGTCCAGCCTGGCGCACAAGCGGCGCCTGTCCGCGCTGGGCCCGGGCGGTCTGTCCCGGGACCGGGCCGGCTTCGAGGTCCGCGACGTGCACCCCAGCCACTACGGCCGGATGTGCCCGATCGAGACCCCGGAGGGCCCGAACATCGGGCTGATCGGGTACCTGTCCACCTACGGGCGGATCAACGCGTTCGGCTTCGTCGAGACGCCGTACCGCCGCGTGGTGGACGGCGCCGTCACCGACGACGTCGACTACCTGACCGCCGACGAGGAGGACCGGTTCATCCTCGCCCAGGCCAACCAGACGCTGGACGCGGAGAGCCGGTTCGTCGAGGCCCGGGTGCTCGTCCGCTCCCGCGGCGGCGAGGTCGAGTACGTCCCGGCCGCACAGGTCGACTACATGGATGTCTCGCCGCGCCAGATGGTGTCGGTCTCCACCTCGCTGATCCCGTTCCTCGAGCACGACGAGGCCGGGCGCGCGCTGATGGGTGCCGGCATGCAGCGCCAGGCCGTCCCGCTGGTCCGCGCCGAGTCCCCGCTGGTCGGGACCGGGATGGAGCTGCGCTCGGCCGTCGACGCCGGCGACGTGGTCACCGCCACCAAGCCCGGTGTGGTCCGCAGCGTGTCCGCCGACCTCATCGAGGTCGCGGCCGACGACGGCACCACGCAGAGCTACCGGCTGAGCAAGTTCCGCCGTTCCAACCAGGGCACCTGCGTGAACCAGCGCCCGGTGATCTCGGACGGCGAGCGGGTCGAGCTCGGCGCGGTGCTGGCCGACGGCCCGTGCACCGACCAGGGCGAGATGGCACTCGGGCGCAACCTGCTCGTGGCGTTCATGAGCTGGCGCGGGCACAACTTCGAGGACGCGATCATCATCAGCCAGCGGCTGGTGCAGGACGACACCCTCACCTCGATCCACATCGAGGAGCACGAGGTCGACGCCCGCGACACCAAGCTCGGGCCCGAGGAGATCACCCGGGACATCCCGAACGTCTCCGAGGAGGTCCTCGCCGACCTCGACGACCGCGGGATCATCCGCATCGGCGCCGACGTGGTGCCCGGTGACGTGCTGGTCGGCAAGGTCACCCCCAAGGGCGAGACCGAGCTCACGCCGGAGGAGCGCCTGCTGCGCGCGATCTTCGGGGAGAAGGCGCGGGAGGTCCGCGACACCTCGCTGAAGGTGCCGCACGGCGAGAACGGCAAGGTCATCGGGGTGCGGCTGTTCGACCGCGAGGAGGGCGACGAGCTCCCCCCGGGCGTCAACCAGCTGGTGCGGGTCTACGTGGCGCAGAAGCGGAAGATCCAGGACGGCGACAAGCTCGCCGGCCGACACGGGAACAAGGGCGTCATCGCCGCGATCCTCCCGGTGGAGGACATGCCGTTCATGTCCGACGGGACCCCGGTCGACATCATCCTCAACCCGGTCGGGGTGCCGAAGCGGATGAACGTCGGCCAGGTCCTGGAGACCCACCTCGGGTGGATCGCCAAGTCCGGCTGGAAGATCGACGGCGACGCGGTCAACGAGGCCTGGGCCCAGCGCCTGGCCGAGATCGACGCGGCCGACGTCGCACCGGACACCAACGTGGCGACGCCCGTCTTCGACGGCGCCCGCGACGACGAGGTGGCCGGGCTGCTCGGTGCCGCCCGCCCCAACCGGGACGGCGACCGGATGGTCGGTCTGGACGGCAAGGCGACGCTGCTCGACGGCCGCACGGGGGAGCCGTTCCCCGAGCCGGTCGCGGTCGGCTACATCTACATGCTGAAGCTGCACCACCTGGTGGACGACAAGATCCACGCCCGCTCGACCGGCCCGTACTCGATGATCACGCAGCAGCCGCTGGGTGGTAAGGCGCAGTTCGGTGGTCAGCGGTTCGGCGAGATGGAGGTCTGGGCCCTGGAGGCCTACGGCGCCTCCTACGCGCTGCAGGAGCTGCTGACGATCAAGTCCGACGACGTGCTCGGCCGCGTGAAGGTCTACGAGGCCATCGTCAAGGGCGAGAACATCCCCGAGCCCGGCATCCCGGAGTCGTTCAAGGTGCTGGTCAAGGAGATGCAGTCCCTCGGGCTGAACGTCGAGGTGCTGTCCAGCGACGGCTCGACGGTCGAGCTGCGCGACACCGACGACGAGGTGTTCCGGGCCGCCGAGGAGCTCGGCATCGACCTGTCGCGCCGGGAGCCCAGCAGCGTCGAAGAGGTCTGACCGCGCGCCGGCCGCCCCCGCGAGGGGGTGGCCGGCGCCGGCCGACCCCACCAGGCTTTTCAACCCCCCACCGCCGGTACACCGGCGGTGGAGGTCGACAAAGAGAGAAGGAACCAGGTGCTCGACGTCAACTTCTTCGACGAGCTGCGCATCGGCCTCGCCACCGCCGACGACATCCGTCAGTGGTCCCACGGCGAGGTGAAGAAGCCCGAGACCATCAACTACCGCACGCTGCGGCCGGAGAAGGACGGGCTCTTCTGCGAGCGCATCTTCGGCCCCAGCCGTGACTGGGAGTGCTACTGCGGCAAGTACAAGCGCGTCCGGTTCAAGGGGATCATCTGCGAGCGCTGCGGCGTCGAGGTGACGCGGGCCAAGGTCCGCCGTGAGCGGATGGGCCACATCGAGCTGGCCGCCCCGGTCACGCACATCTGGTACTTCAAGGGTGTGCCGAGCCGGCTGGGCTACCTGCTGGACCTCGCGCCGAAGGACCTCGAGAAGGTCATCTACTTCGCCGCGTACATGATCACCGACGTCGACGACGAGAAGCGGCACCGCGACCTGCCGAGCCTGGAGGCGCGGATCGACGTCGAGCGCCGTCAGATCGAGTCGCGACGCGACGCCGACCTGGACACCCGCGCCAAGAAGCTGGAGACCGACCTGTCCCAGCTCGAGGCCGAGGGCGCCAAGTCCGACGTCCGGCGCAAGGTCCGCGAGGGCGGGGAGCGCGAGCTGCGCCAGACCCGGGACCGCACCCAGCGCGAGCTGGACCGGCTCGCCGCGGTCTGGGACCGGTTCAAGAACCTCAAGGTCCAGGACCTCGAGGGCGACGAGATGCTGTTCCGCGAGCTGCAGGAGCGGTTCGGGGACTACTTCGCCGGTGCGATGGGGGCCGCGGCGATCCGTCGCCGGCTGGAGACCTTCGACCTGCAGGCCGAGTCCGAGCACCTGCGCGAGGTCATCCAGACCGGCAAGGGCGCCCGCAAGACCCGGGCGCTCAAGCGGCTGAAGGTCGTCATGGCCTTCCTGACCACCCGCAACTCGCCGATGGCGATGGTGCTCGACGCCGTCCCGGTCATCCCGCCGGACCTGCGCCCGATGGTGCAGCTCGACGGCGGCCGCTTCGCGACCAGTGACCTGAACGACCTGTACCGCCGGGTCATCAACCGGAACAACCGGCTCAAGCGCCTGCTCGACCTCGGGGCGCCGGAGATCATCGTCAACAACGAGCGCCGGATGCTCCAGGAGTCCGTCGACGCGCTGTTCGACAACGGCCGCCGCGGCCGTCCGGTCACCGGTCCGGGCAACCGGGCCCTGAAGTCGCTGTCGGACATGCTCAAGGGCAAGCAGGGCCGGTTCCGCCAGAACCTGCTCGGCAAGCGCGTCGACTACTCCGGCCGCTCGGTCATCGTCGTCGGCCCGCAGCTGAAGCTGCACCAGTGCGGCCTGCCCAAGCAGATGGCGCTCGAGCTGTTCAAGCCGTTCGTCATGAAGCGGCTGGTCGACCTCAACCACGCGCAGAACATCAAGTCCGCCAAGCGGATGGTCGAGCGCGCGCGTCCGGTCGTGTGGGACGTGCTGGAAGAGGTCATCACCGAGCACCCGGTGCTGCTCAACCGCGCACCGACGCTGCACCGCCTGGGGATCCAGGCCTTCGAGCCGCACCTGATCGAGGGCAAGGCCATCCAGATCCACCCGCTGGTCTGCACCCCGTTCAACGCCGACTTCGACGGCGACCAGATGGCGGTGCACGTGCCGCTGTCGGCCGAGGCCCAGGCCGAGGCCCGCGTCCTGATGCTGTCCAGCAACAACATCCTCAAGCCCGCCGACGGGCGCCCGGTGACGCTGCCCACCAAGGACATGGTCCTGGGCATCTTCTACCTGACGGCGGCCCGGGAGGGGGCGGCCGGCGAGGGCCGGGCGTTCAGCTCGGTGGCCGAGGCGCAGATGGCCTACGACGCCGGCGAGCTGGCGGTCCAGGCCATGGTCCGGATCCGGTTCCGCGACGTCGTGCCGCCGACCGGGACCGACACCGACGGCAGCTACGTCCCCGGTGAGCCGCTGACGCTGGAGACCACCTTCGGCCGGGCGCTGTTCAACCGGGCACTTCCCGACGACTACGGCTTCGTGAACCGCGAGGTCAACAACAAGGGTCTCGGCTCGATCGTGTTCGACCTGGCCGAGCGCTACCAGAAGGGCCCGGTCGCCAACACCCTGGACCGGCTCAAGGACCTGGGCTTCGACTGGGCCACCCGGTCCGGTGTCACGGTGTCGATGTCCGACATCATCCAGCCGGCCGCCCGCGAGGAGATCCTGCGCGTCGCGGAGAACAAGGCCGACCGGATCCAGGTCCAGTACGAGCGGGGCCTGATCACCGACGACGAGCGCCGCCAGGAGCTCATCGACGTGTGGAACCGGGCGACCGCCGATGTCGGGCGCGAGGTCGAGAACAGCCTGCCGAAGTTCAACCCGATCAACCTGATCGTCGGGTCGGGCGCGACGGGCAACATGATGCAGATGCGGCAGATCGCCGGGATGCGCGGGCTGGTCTCCAACCCGCGCGGGGAGATCATCCCGCGGCCGATCAAGAGCAACTTCCGCGAGGGCCTGTCGGTGCTGGAGTTCTTCATCTCCACGCACGGGACGCGCAAGGGCCTGGCGGACACCGCTCTGCGCACGGCCGACTCCGGGTACCTGACCCGCCGGCTGGTCGACGTGAGCCAGGACATCATCGTCCGCGAGGAGGACGACGGGTCCACCCGCGGGCTGAAGCTGCCGCTGGCCAGGCCGAACGCCGAGGGCACCCTGGTGCCGGTCGACCACCTGGACACCAGCGTCTACAGCCGGTGCCTGGCCTCGGCCGTCACCGACGCCGACGGGAACGAGCTGGCCGCGGCCGGGGACCTGATCGGTCCGCGCGAGGTCGAGACGTTCATCGCCGCCGGCGTGCAGGACGTCCGGGTCCGCTCGGTCCTCACCGACGAGTCGCTGGTCGGCTGCTCGGCGAAGTCCTACGGGGCGTCGCTGGCCACCGGTCAGCTGGTCGACATCGGCGAGGCGGTGGGCATCATCGCGGCGCAGTCGATCGGTGAGCCCGGTACCCAGCTGACGATGCGGACCTTCCACTCCGGTGGCGTCGCGGGTGAGGACATCACCCACGGCCTGCCGCGCGTGGTCGAGCTGTTCGAGGCCCGCCAGCCCAAGGGCATGGCGCCGATCTCGGAGACGGCCGGCCGGATCCGCGTCGAGGACGCCGACCGCACCCGCAAGGTCGTCGTCGTCCCCGACGACGGCAGCGAGGAGATGCCCTACACGGTGTCCAAGCGGGCCCGGCTGCTCGTCGAGGACGGCGCGCACGTCGAGGTCGGCACCCAGCTGGTGCACGGCGCGGTCAGCCCGCACGACGTGCTGCGGATCCTGGGCCAGCGGGCGGTGGAGCGGCACCTGATCGACGAGGTGCAGGAGGTCTACCGCAGCCAGGGCGTGGGCATCCACGACAAGCACATCGAGATCATCGTGCGGCAGATGCTGCGCCGGGTCACGGTCATCGAGTCCGGTGACTCCGACCTGCTGCCGGGTGAGCTCGTCGAGCGCACGCGGTTCGAGACCGAGAACCGCCGGGTCGTCGCCGAGGGCGGCGCACCGGCGTCCGGGCGGCCGGTGCTGATGGGGATCACCAAGTCCTCGCTGGCCACCGACTCCTGGCTGTCCGCGGCCTCGTTCCAGGACACGACCCGGGTGCTGACGGACGCGGCGATCAACGCCAAGTCCGACTCGCTGCTGGGCCTGAAGGAGAACGTCATCATCGGCAAGCTGATCCCGGCGGGAACGGGCCTGGCCCGCTACCGCAACATCCGGGTGGAGCCGACCGAGGAGGCGCAGCAGGCGCTGTACCAGATGGACGCCTACTCCGACGCCTACGGCGGCTACGGCGGCTACGGCAACGAGTTCGACGCCTACGGCCAGGACTACGGCTTCGGCGCCCAGGGCGCCCCCGCCGCTCCGGCCGGGACCGGCGAGGCCGTTCCGCTGGAGCAGTACGACCTCGGCGACTTCCAGCGCTGACCGCCACGTCGCGGGAGCCGGCTCCGGCCGGCTCCCGCGATCGGCGTGCGCCCGGGGGAGGTGGCGGCGGCGAGGCGCCGGCTGCTTTGACCGTCCCCGGCGCTCGCAGGTAGTCTCGACTGGTTCCGCCATGCGGACGCCGTTCAGTTGTGCCCGCAGCTCAGCACGGCCCGCACGTCGTGGGGCCGGTCGCAGGCGGGCCTCGGCGGCGGCCACCGGCCCGACACGCCCGAGCGCGGGTGCGTCGGTCAGGCCACCACGACATCACGACATCACGACATCGATCAGGACCATGACACCGCCGTGCGGTGCGACAACGAGGAAGAAGGCGCTAGGCGGTGCCCACCATCCAGCAGCTCGTGCGCAAGGGCCGACACGACAAGGTCGCCAAGAACAAGACGGCGGCCCTGAAGGGCTCGCCCCAGCGGCGCGGCGTCTGCACGCGGGTGTTCACCACCACCCCGAAGAAGCCGAACTCCGCCCTGCGCAAGGTCGCCCGCGTGCGGCTGACCAGTGGCGTCGAGGTCACCGCCTACATCCCCGGTGTCGGCCACAACCTGCAGGAGCACTCCATCGTGCTCGTCCGCGGCGGTCGCGTCCGCGACCTGCCCGGGGTCCGCTACAAGGTCATCCGCGGCTCGCTGGACACGCAGGGCGTCAAGGGCCGCAAGCAGGCCCGCAGCCGCTACGGCGCGAAGAAGAGCTGACAGCGATGACCGACCACCCCGGCACGACCCGTCCCACCCCCGCACCCGCTGAAGGAGCCTGCTGACATGCCGCGCAAGGGACCCGTCCCCAAGCGACCTCTGATCGTCGACCCGGTGTACGCCTCGCCGCTGGTCTCCCAGCTGGTCAACAAGATCCTCGTCGACGGCAAGAAGTCGATCGCCGAGCGCATCGTCTACGCCGCCCTCGAGGGGTGCCGGGACAAGAACGGCACCGACCCTGTCGTCACGCTGAAGCGGGCGCTGGACAACGTCAAGCCGACGCTGGAGGTCCGCAGCCGCCGCGTCGGCGGGCAGACCTACCAGGTGCCCGTCGAGGTCCGGCCGTCGCGCTCCACGCAGCTCGCGCTGCGCTGGCTCGTCAGCTATTCCCGCAGCCGGCGCGAGAAGGAGATGACGCAGCGGCTGATGAACGAGCTGCTCGACGCCTCCAACGGCCTCGGCGCCAGCGTCAAGCGGCGCGAGGACACGCACAAGATGGCGGAATCGAACAAGGCCTTCGCGCACTACAGGTGGTGACGGTTGCCCCGCGCACCGCGGGGGGACCTCCCACACCGGGGCTGACCGACGCCCCACCGGACGCATGTCCGCCCCGACGTACCTGACAGAGAGAAGCACCGAGCACATGGCGACCGACCTGCGCGCCGTCGACCTGACCAAGGTCCGCAACATCGGGATCATGGCGCACATCGACGCCGGCAAGACCACGACCACCGAGCGGATCCTCTACTACACCGGCATCACCCACAAGATCGGTGAGGTCCACGACGGCTCGGCCACGATGGACTGGATGGAGCAGGAGCAGGAGCGCGGCATCACGATCACGTCCGCCGCGACGACCTGTGAGTGGCACGGCAACACCATCAACATCATCGACACCCCCGGCCACGTGGACTTCACCGTCGAGGTCGAGCGCAGCCTGCGCGTGCTCGACGGTGCGGTGGCCGTCTTCGACGGGGTCGCCGGCGTGGAGCCGCAGAGCGAGACCGTCTGGCGACAGGCCGACCGCTACGCCGTGCCGCGGATCTGCTTCGTCAACAAGCTGGACCGCACGGGCGCGGACTTCTTCCGGTGTGTCGACATGATCGTGGACCGCCTCAAGGCGCTGCCCGCGGTCGTGCAGCTGCCGATCGGTTCCGAGGCCGACTTCGAGGGCGTCGTCGACCTGATCACGATGAAGGCGCTGACCTGGCGCGGCGAGGTCTCCAAGGGCGAGAAGTACGCGATCGAGGACATCCCGGCCGAGCTGGCCGACGCCGCCGAGGAGTGGCACGAGAAGCTGGTCGAGGCCGTTGCCGACGCCGACGACGAGGTCATGGAGCTGTACCTCGACGGTCAGAAGCCCAGCGAGGAGCTGCTCAAGGCGGCCCTGCGCCGCGGCACCCTGGCCAGCAAGATCGTGCCGGTGCTGTGTGGCTCGGCCTACAAGAACAAGGGCGTCCAGCCCATGCTCGACGCGGTCGTGGACTACCTGCCGAGCCCGATCGACGTCGGCGCGATCACCGGCCACAAGGTGGGCGACGAGGACACCCCGATCGAGCGCGAGCCCGACGAGAACGCGCCGCTGTCGACGCTGGCCTTCAAGATCGCCTCCGACCCGCACCTGGGCCGGCTGATCTACCTTCGCATCTACTCCGGCACCCTGAACTCCGGGTCCTTCGTGCTGAACAGCACCAAGGGCAACAAGGAGCGGATCGGCAAGATCTACCGGATGCACGCGAACCGGCGCGAGGAGATCGAGCGCGCGTCGGCCGGCCAGATCGTCGCGGTGATGGGCCTGAAGAACACGACCACCGGCGACACGCTGTCCACTCCGGACGCGCCCGTCGTGCTGGAGTCGATGAACTTCCCCGACCCGGTCATCTCGGTGGCGATCGAGCCGAAGACGAAGAACGACCAGGAGAAGCTCGGCACGGCCATCCAGCGCCTGGCCGAGGAGGACCCGACCTTCCAGGTCCGCAGCGACGCCGAGACCGGCCAGACGATCATCGCCGGGATGGGCGAGCTGCACCTGGACGTGTTCGTCGACCGGATGCGGCGCGAGTTCCGCGTCGAGGCCAACGTCGGCAAGCCGCAGGTGGCCTACCGCGAGACGATCCGGCGCAAGGTCGCCAAGGTCGAGTACACGCACAAGAAGCAGACCGGTGGCTCCGGCCAGTTCGCGAAGGTGCTGATCGACCTGGAGCCGATCGCGGCCGACGCCGAGAACGCCGGCGGGTACGAGTTCGTCAACGCCGTCAGCGGCGGCCGGATCCCGCGCGAGTACATCCCGTCGGTTGACGAGGGCGCGCAGGAGGCCAAGGAGGTCGGCATCCTCGCCGGCTACCCGATGGTCGGGCTCAAGGTCACGCTGACCGACGGCGCCTACCACGACGTCGACTCTTCCGAGCTGGCGTTCAAGATCGCCGGGTCGATGGCGTTCAAGAAGGCCGCCAACCAGGCGAGCCCCGTCCTGCTCGAGCCGATGATGGACGTCGAGGTCACCACCCCCGACGACTTCATGGGCGAGGTCATCGGCGACCTGAACTCCCGGCGCGGCCACATCCAGGAGATGGGCGAGCGGTCCGGTGCGCGGATCGTGCGTGCGCTGGTCCCGCTCTCGGAGATGTTCGGCTACGTGGGCGACCTGCGCAGCCGGACCCAGGGCCGGGCGAACTACACGATGCAGTTCGACTCCTACGCCGAGGTCCCGCGCAACGTCGCTGACGAGATCATCAAGAAGGTCCGTGGCGAGTGAGCCGGTAGGCTGACGGATCGTCGCCTCGGCGGCGCGGTCCGCCGGCCGGCAGTCCGCGCTCCCTGCACATCCCGGGTGATCGAGCCCGCGCACGACGTCGGCGGGCCCGCCCCGCGCAGCACGGCACGACCAATCAGATCAAGCTTGAGGAGAGAACAGTGGCCAAGGCGAAGTTCGAGCGGAACAAGCCCCACTGCAACATCGGCACGATCGGTCACATCGACCACGGGAAGACGACGCTCACCGCGGCGATCACCAAGGTGCTGCACGACAAGTTCCCGACGGTCAACCAGGGCTACGCCTTCGACCAGATCGACAAGGCCCCGGAGGAGCGTGCGCGGGGGATCACCATCTCCATCACGCACGTGGAGTACCAGACCGAGGCGCGGCACTACGCCCACGTCGACTGCCCCGGGCACGCCGACTACATCAAGAACATGATCACCGGCGCGGCCCAGATGGACGGCGCGATCCTCGTGGTCGCCGCCACCGACGGCCCGATGCCGCAGACCAAGGAGCACGTGCTCCTGGCCCGTCAGGTCGGCGTGCCCTACATCGTCGTGGCGCTCAACAAGGCCGACATGGTCGACGACGAGGAGATCCTCGAGCTCGTCGAGCTCGAGGTCCGGGAGCTGCTCAGCTCCTACGACTTCCCGGGCGACGACCTGCCGGTCGTGCGCGTCTCGGCGCTCAAGGCGCTCGAGGGCGACGCCGAGTGGGGCGAGAAGGTGCTCGAGCTGATGAACGCGGTCGACGCGTCCATCCCGCAGCCGGAGCGCGACGTGGACAAGCCGTTCCTGATGCCCGTCGAGGACGTCTTCACCATCACCGGGCGCGGCACGGTCGTCACCGGCCGCATCGAGTCCGGCGTGCTGAAGATCAACGAGACCGTCGAGATCATCGGTATCGCCCCGCAGAAGACGACCACCACGGTCACCAGCATCGAGATGTTCAAGAAGCTGCTGGACGAGGGCCAGGCCGGCGACAACGCCGCCCTGCTCCTGCGTGGCGTCAAGCGTGACGAGGTCCAGCGCGGCCAGGTCATCGCCAAGCCCGGCTCGATCCAGCCGCACACCGACTTCGAGGCGCAGGTCTACATCCTGTCCAAGGACGAGGGTGGCCGGCACAAGCCGTTCTTCAACAACTACCGGCCGCAGTTCTACTTCCGCACCACCGACGTCACCGGCGTGATCGACCTGCCGGCCGGCACCGAGATGGTCATGCCGGGGGACAACACCTCGATGAACGTGAAGCTGATCCAGCCGATCGCCATGGAGGAGGGCCTGCAGTTCGCCATCCGCGAGGGTGGCCGGACCGTCGGCGCCGGCCGGGTCGGCAAGATCGTCAAGTAGCACTCCGCTGGGGTCGACGCCCCGGCCGCGCACGTGGGCGGCTGGGGCGTCGGTCTGTGCCGGGTCGGGTACCGCCTGACGCGTTTGGTCGCGCGGCGTGCCACCTGGCATACTCGTGGAGTTGCCCGGTGGGCGGTCAGCTGCCATCAGGCGGACCCCCGGGGCGGATCAACCGCCGCAGTACGGTGCGGCGGCGCGACACACCCGACATCGGGTGTGGGCGCCACCAGGCAGTTCCCCTCTCCTGCGGGCGAGACGGCGGTGCCTGCTGCAGGACAGCACGGTGCAGGACAGGCACGACACGACGGTCGACGAGCGTTAGGACGAGCGAGCCATGGCGGGACAGAAGATCCGCATCCGGTTGAAGGCGTACGACCACGAGGTCATCGACTCCTCCGCGCGGAAGATCGTCGACACCGTGACCCGGACCGGTGCACGCGTGACCGGCCCCGTGCCGCTGCCGACCGAGCGCAACGTGTTCTGCGTCATCCGCAGCCCGCACAAGTACAAGGACTCGCGCGAGCACTTCGAGATGCGCACGCACAAGCGGCTGATCGACATCGTCGACCCGACGCCGAAGACCGTCGACTCCCTGATGCGGCTCGACCTGCCGGCGGGCGTCGACATCGAGATCAAGCTGTAGAGGAAGGTCTGTCCACCATGAGCTCCCCCTCCGTGCCGGCAGCAGCCGGACCAGTGGTGAAGGGCGTCCTCGGCCAGAAGCTGGGGATGACCCAGGTGTGGGACGGCGACAACCGGCTCGTCCCCGTCACCGTGGTCCAGGCCGGCCCGTGCGTCGTCACCCAGGTGCGCACGTCCGAGTCCGACGGCTACTCAGCCGTCCAGCTCGGCTTCGGCGCGATCGACCCCCGCAAGGTGAACAAGCCGCGCACCGGCCACTTCGCCCGCGCCGGGGTCACCCCGCGCCGCCACCTGGTCGAGATCCGCACGGCCGACGCCGGTCAGTACAGCCTCGGCCAGGAGGTAACGGCCGAGACCTTCGCCGCCGGCGAGTACGTCGACGCCGTCGGCCGTAGCAAGGGCAAGGGCACCGCCGGCGTCATGAAGCGCCACGGGTTCAAGGGCCTGGAGTCCACCCACGGCACCCAGCGCAAGCAGCGGTCCCCGGGCTCGATCGGCGGCTGCTCGACGCCGGGCCGGGTGTTCAAGGGCATGCGGATGGCCGGCCGGATGGGCAACGTGACGACCACCACCCAGAACCTCACCGTGCAGGCCGTCGACGCCGACCGCGGGCTGGTCCTCGTCAAGGGCGCCGTCCCGGGCCCGCGTGGCGCACTGATCGTGCTGCGCTCGGCGAGCAAGGCCCCGAAGGGAGCCGGAGCATGACCGAGCCGACCGTGCTGACCGTCCTCGGGTCCGACGGCGCTGCCGCCGGGACCTTCGAGGCGCCGTCGGGCCTGTTCGACGTCCCCGTCAACGTGCCGCTGATCCACCAGGTCGTCGTCGCCCAGCTGGCGGCGGCGCGCCAGGGCAGCCACTCGACGAAGACGCGCGGCGAGGTCCGCGGCGGTGGCAAGAAGCCGTACAAGCAGAAGGGCACCGGCCGCGCGCGCCAGGGCTCGATCCGCGCTCCGCAGTTCACCGGCGGCGGGGTCGTGCACGGGCCGACGCCGCACGGGTACGCCCAGCGGACCCCGAAGAAGATGATCGCGGCCGCCACCCGCGGGGCGCTGTCGGACCGCGCGAGTGCCGACCGGGTCAAGGTCGTCGACGCGTTCGTGCCCGTCGGCGCCGAGCCCTCGACGAAGGCCGCGCTGGCCGTCCTCGAGGCCGTGAGCACCGTCCGCCGGCCGCTGGTGGTGCTCAGCCGCACCGAGTCCGCCGCGGCGTTGAGCCTGCGCAACGTGGCCCGGGCGCACGTGCTGATGTCGGACCAGGTCAACGCCTACGACGTCATGTGCTCCGACGACGTCCTGTTCACCCGCGCCGCGATCGACGAGTTCGTCGCCCGCAGCGCGCGCACGGCGACGGCACCCGAGACGACGGCACCCGAGACGACGGCACCCGAGACGACGGCACCCGAGACGACGGAGGCCCAGGCATGAGCACGCTGCCGGAGCGGGCACTGTCCCGCACGAACCCCTACGACGTGCTGCTGCGCCCGGTCGTGTCGGAGAAGAGCTACGCGCTGCTGGACCAGAACACCTACACGTTCATCGTCCAGCCCGGTGCGGACAAGACCGAGATCAAGGCGGCCGTCGAGGCCGCGTTCAAGGTCAAGGTCATCGGCGTGAACACGCTGAACCGGCAGGGCAAGGCCAAGCGCACGAAGTTCGGCATCGGCCGGCGCAAGGACACCAAGCGCGCGATCGTCACCCTCGCCGAGGGCGACCGGATCGACATCTTCGGGCAGGCCGGCTCGTGAGCCGCACTGCACCGGGCACCGCAGACCACCTGACCGACCGCACGGCCTGAGCGACAGGGAAGACACCTCATGGGCATCCGCAAGTACAAGCCGACGACGCCGGGGCGCCGCGGCGCATCCGTCGCCGACTTCGTCGAGCTGACCCGGTCGACCCCGGAGAAGTCGCTGCTGCGCCCGCTGCCGCGCAAGGGTGGCCGCAACAACACCGGCCGGATCACCACCCGCCACCAGGGCGGTGGCCACAAGCGCGCCTACCGGGTGATCGACTTCCGCCGGGCCGACAAGGACGGCGTGCCGGCGAAGGTCGCGCACATCGAGTACGACCCGAACCGCACCGCGCGCATCGCGCTGCTCCACTACGTGGACGGCGAGAAGCGCTACATCCTGGCGCCGAACCGGCTGACCCAGGGCGCGACCGTGGAGAACGGGCCGGACGCCGACATCAAGCCGGGCAACTGCCTGCCGCTGCGCAACATCCCCGTCGGCACCGTCGTACACGCGATCGAGCTGCGGCCGGGTGGTGGGGCCAAGATCGCCCGGTCCGCCGGTGTCAGCGTGCAGCTGGTCGCCAAGGAGGGCCCGTACGCGCAGCTCCGGATGCCCAGCAGCGAGATCCGCAACGTCGACGCGCGCTGCCGCGCGACCGTCGGCGAGGTCGGGAACGCCGAGCAGTCGAACATCAACCTCGGCAAGGCCGGCCGCGCGCGCTGGCTCGGCCGTCGGCCGTCGGTGCGTGGTGTCGCGATGAACCCCATCGACCACCCGCACGGCGGTGGAGAGGGAAAGACCTCCGGGGGCCGCCACCCGGTGAGCCCGTGGGGCCAGCCCGAGGGCCGGACCCGCACGCCGGGCAAGGCCAGTGACCGTCTGATCGTCCGGCGTCGCCGGAAGAAGCGCTGAGGGGACCGGACATGCCACGCAGCCTGAAGAAGGGCCCGTTCGTCGACGACCACCTGCAGAAGAAGGTGGACGTCCAGAACGCGGCCGGGACCAAGAACGTGATCCGTACCTGGTCGCGCCGCTCGATGATCATCCCGGACATGCTCGGACACACCATCGCGGTGCACGACGGGCGCAAGCACGTGCCGGTCTTCGTGACCGAGTCGATGGTCGGGCACAAGCTCGGCGAGTTCTCGCCGACGCGGACGTTCCGCGGCCACGTCAAGGAAGACCGGAAGGCCCGCCGGCGCTGACGCGCCGACGCCGCCCGGACGCCCAGCAGAACACCCCAGATCGCAGACAGAGGAAACGATGGCTGAGAACAAGGCACGGCACCTGCCGGCCGACGCCGCCCTGGCGCAGGCGCGCTACGTGCGGATGACCCCGCAGAAGGTGCGCCGCGTCGTGGACCTGGTCCGCGGCCGCAAGGCCGACGAGGTCGTCGCGCTGCTGGAGTTCGCCCCGCAGGCCGCGGGGGAGCCGGTGCGCAAGCTGATCCAGAGCGCCGTCGCGAACGCGGCGAACAACAAGCAGCTGGACCCGGACTCGCTCTGGGTCAGCCAGGCCTACGTCGACGAGGGCCCGACGATGAAGCGCTTCCGTCCCGGCGGCAAGGGTCGTGCGTTCACGATCCTCAAGCGGACGAGCCACATCACCGTGGTGGTGCAGGCCCGCGCCGGTACCGCCACCGCGCGGGCCACCCGGCGCACGGCCGGCAACACCCGCCGCCGCGCCTCGGCGGCCGCCGTCCAGACCGACCAGAGCCAAGCTGCCGTGCCGGTCGCCACCGTGGCGACCGGGGCGGACACCGAGATTGAGGGGACCCGGTAGTGGGCCAGAAGATCAACCCGCACGGGTTCCGGCTCGGCATCACCACCGACTTCTCCAGCCGGTGGTTCGCGGACAAGCTCTACGCCGACTACGTCGGCGAGGACGTCGCGATCCGTCGCCTGATGAGCAAGGGCATGGAGCGCGCGGGCATCGCGAACGTCGAGATCGAGCGCACCCGGGACCGGGTCCGCGTCGACATCCACACCGCGCGCCCGGGCATCGTCATCGGCCGCCGCGGCGCCGAGGCCGAGCGGATCCGCGGTGAGCTGGAGAAGCTCACCGGCAAGCAGATCCAGCTCAACATCCTCGAGGTCAAGGACGCCGAGACCAACGCCCAGCTCGTCGCCCAGGGCGTCGCCGAGCAGCTGTCGGCCCGCGTCTCGTTCCGCCGCGCCATGCGCAAGTCGATCCAGTCGGCGATGCGCTCCGGTGTGGCCAAGGGCATCCGGGTGCAGGTGTCCGGCCGCCTGGGCGGTGCGGAGATGAGCCGTTCGGAGTTCTACCGCGAGGGCCGGGTGCCGCTGCACACGCTGCGCGCGGACATCGACTACGGGTTCTTCGAGGCCCGCACCACCTTCGGCCGCATCGGCGTGAAGGTCTGGGTCTACAAGGGCGAGGTCTCCACCAACCGGGCCGAGCGGGAGGCGCAGAAGGCGCAGGCCGTGGCCAACGGCCGGGCACGTCCGACCCGGCCCGCCCGCCGCCCGACCACTGGCCGGGTCGACCCGGTCGCCGCCGACGGCGCACCGGCGAGCGAGCAGGCGCCGGTGGCCGAGGCCGCCGGGATCTCGGTCGACGCTGTCCAGGCGGCCGTCGCCCCGACCACACCCGTCCAGGGCGCCGGGCAGGACGCGAGCGCGTCCGCCGGCACCCCCGCTACCACCCCTGTGGAGGGCTGACCCGTGCTGATCCCGCGCCGCGTCAAGCACCGCAAGCAGCACCGCCCGCAGCGCACCGGCGCCGCTTCCGGTGGCACCTCGCTCGCCTTCGGCGACTTCGGCATCCAGGCGCTGGAGGGTTCCTACGTCACCAACCGGCAGATCGAGTCCGCGCGTATCGCGATGACCCGGCACATCAAGCGTGGCGGAAAGGTGTGGATCAACATCTACCCCGACCGCCCGCTGACCAAGAAGCCCGCCGAGACCCGGATGGGTTCCGGGAAGGGCAGCCCGGAGTTCTGGGTTGCGAACGTGAAGACCGGCCGGGTGATGTTCGAGCTGGCCGGTGTCGGTGAGCCCCTGGCCAAGGAGGCCATGACCCGGGCGATCCACAAGCTGCCCATGAAGTGCAAGTTCATCGTCCGGGAGGAGACCTGAGATGGCGACGCTGTCGAAGGCGCACGATCTCCGCACCCTGGGCGGCGACGAGCTGCTGACCAAGCTGCGGGAGGCGAAGGAGGAGCTGTTCAACCTTCGCTTCCAGTCGGCGACCGGGCAGCTGGACAGCTTCGGCGGGCTGCGTTCGGTCCGCCGGGACATCGCACGGATCTACACGGTGATGCGTGAGCGCGAACTCGGCATCTCCCCGGCCCCGGCGGGCGACGAGCCCACCGAGGAGCCGGCGACGGAGGAGACGGCATGACGGCGGAACAGACCGAGACCCAGGCTCCGGCCGAGACCCCGACTCCGGGGACGGACGAGGCGACGACCGGTACCCGCGGGTACCGCAAGGTGCGACGCGGCTACGTGGTCAGCGACAAGATGGACAAGACCGTGGTCGTGTCCGTCGAGGACCGCGTGCGGCACCCCAAGTACGCCAAGATCATCCGGCGCAGCACGCGGGTGAAGGCGCACGACGAGGCCAACGGGGCCAACGAGGGCGACCTCGTCCTGATCATGGAGACCCGTCCGCTGTCGGCCACCAAGCGCTGGCGTGTCGTGGAGATCCTCGAGCGGGCCAAGTAGCACCCCAGCCAGACCGTCGCGGGAGCAACCGCGACAGGTGACGGGCCCGGACCCCGGGACCGCTGCCGGCACGAACAGACGAGCACGACCGGACACGACGTGGAGTTGAACCGATGATCCAGCAGGAGACGCGACTGCGCGTCGCCGACAACACCGGTGCCAAGGAGATCTTGTGCATCCGGGTCCTCGGCGGCTCGAGCCGCCGGTACGCCGGCATCGGCGACACCATCGTCGCGACCGTCAAGGACGCGATCCCCGGCGGCAACGTCAAGAAGGGCGACGTCGTCAAGGCGGTCGTCGTCCGCACCGTCAAGGAGCGGCGGCGCCCGGACGGCTCGTACATCCGCTTCGACGAGAACGCCGCCGTCATCCTGCGCACCGACGGCGAGCCGCGCGGCACCCGCATCTTCGGTCCGGTGGGCCGTGAGCTGCGCGACCGCAAGTTCATGCGGATCATCAGCCTCGCCCCGGAGGTGCTGTGAGCATGGCGAAGACCCTGAAGAGCAGCTACACCTCGACCGGCCGCGTCAAGCCGCTGCACCTGAAGAAGGGCGACCTGGTCCGCGTCATCACCGGCAAGCGTGAGGACCGCGGCCGCGAGGGAAAGATCATCCAGGTCTTCCCGGAGCGCCAGCGGGTCGTCGTCGAGGGCGTCAACCGCATCACCAAGCACACCAAGCCGACGCAGAACGCCAGCGGGGGCAGCCCCGGCGGCATCGTCGTCACCGAGGCCCCGATGCACGTGTCGAACGTGATGCTCGTCGTCGAGCACGAGGGCCAGCGGGTCACCACCCGCGTCGGCTACAAGCGCGTGCCGGTGGAGAAGACCCGCGCCGACGGCGCCACGGTCACCAGTTACCGCAGCGTGCGTGTCGCCCGCAAGACCGGGGAGGAGATCTGATGACGACCACCGAGACCGAGACGCCGGACGCTGCCGCACCGACAGGTTCGACGGAGTCGACGGAGTCGACAGGGTCGACAGGGTTGGCGCAGTCCGCGACCCCGCAGGTCGGGACGCAGCCGCGGCTCAAGCAGCTCTACCGCGCACAGATCGCGCCGGCCCTGCGCACCGAGTTCGCCTACGGGAACCCGATGCAGGTCCCCGGGCTGGTCAAGGTCGTCGTGAACTCCGGTGTCGGCGAGGCCGCGCGTGACTCCAAGGTCATCGACCACGCGGTGCGGGACCTCACGCTGATCACCGGCCAGAAGCCCTCGGTGACCAAGGCCCGCAAGTCGATCGCCCAGTTCAAGCTGCGCGAGGGCATGCCGATCGGCGCCCACGTCACGCTGCGCGGGGACCGGATGTGGGAGTTCCTGGACCGCCTGGTCAGCCTCGCGCTGCCGCGGATCCGCGACTTCCGCGGCCTGAGCCCCAAGCAGTTCGACGGCCACGGCAACTACACGTTCGGGCTGACCGAGCAGGTCATGTTCCACGAGATCGACCCGGACAAGATCGACAAGGCGCGGGGGATGGACATCACCGTGGTCACCACCGCGACGACCGATGCCGAGGGACGGGCGCTGCTGCGCCAGCTCGGCTTTCCGTTCAGGGAGAACTGAGAATGGCCAAGAAAGCACTGGTGAACAAGAGCAAGGCCAAGCCGAAGTTCGCCGTGCGCGCCTACACCCGCTGCCAGCGCTGCGGGCGGCCGCACGCCGTGTACCGCCGGTTCGGCCTGTGCCGGATCTGCGTCCGGGAGATGGCCCACGCCGGCCAGCTCCCGGGCGTCACCAAAGCCAGCTGGTAGTCCGAGCAACCCCCACCTCATCGATCACCACAGGTCCGCGGCTCGCGCCGGCGGAAACCGTGGCGGAAGGCAGTTCACGACATGACCATGACCGACCCGATCGCCGACATGCTGACGCGGTTGCGCAACGCCAACTCCGCCTACCACGACACCACGTCGATGCCGTACTCGCGGATCAAGGAGAACGTCGCCGAGGTCCTGCGCCAGGAGGGCTACATCGGCGGCTGGTCGGTGCAGGAGCCGGCCGACGGCGGTGTCGTGGGCAAGAAGCTCGTGCTCAACCTCAAGTACGGCCCGAACCGTGAGCGCTCGCTGGCCGGTGTCCGGCGCATCTCCAAGCCGGGCCTGCGGGTCTACGCGAAGTACACCGCGCTGCCGCGGGTGCTCGGGGGACTGGGCATCGCGATCATCTCGACCTCGACCGGTCTGCTGACGGACCGGCAGGCGGCCAGGCACCGGGTGGGCGGGGAAGTCCTCGCCTGGGTGTGGTGACCCACCCCGTCCCTGTCAGCGACTGACCCCGAGCACGAGAGAGAGAACGAGCAGATGTCCCGAATCGGACGGCTCCCCGTCCCGGTACCCACCGGGGTGGACGTGAGCATCGACGGACCGCGGGTGACGGTCAAGGGCCCCAAGGGGCAGCTGGAGCACACCCTGGCCGCCCCCATCACCATCGAGCGCGACGAGACGGGCAGCACGCTGACCGTGGCGCGCCCCGACGACGAGCGACGCAGCAAGGCCCTGCACGGGCTGAGCCGGACGCTGGTCAGCAACATGGTCACCGGCGTCACGCAGGGCTTCACCCGTGAGCTGGAGATCCAGGGCGTCGGCTACCGCGTGGTCGCCCAGGGCCAGGACCTCCAGTTCGCACTGGGGTACAGCCACTCGATCACGGTCCGGCCGCCGGCCGGGGTGAGCTTCTCGGTGCAGACGCCGACCAGGTTCACCGTGTCCGGGATCGACAAGCAGGTCGTCGGCGAGGTCGCGGCCAACATCCGCAAGCTGCGCAAGCCCGAGCCCTACAAGGGCAAGGGCGTGCGGTACGCCGGCGAGGTCGTGCGGCGCAAGGTCGGAAAGGCTGGGAAGTAACCGATGTCCTCACGTCTGAGCAACCTCACCAAGCCGGGCCGCGCCGGTCGGGAGATGGCGCGCAACCGCCGCCACCTCCGGCTGCGCAAGAAGGTCACCGGCACCACCGAGCGACCGCGGCTGGTCGTGACCCGCTCCTCGCGCCACATCGGCGTGCAGCTGGTCGACGACACCGTCGGTCGCACCCTGGTCAGCGCGTCGACGCTGGAGGGCCACCTGCGCACGGCCGAGGGCGACAAGACCGCCAAGGCCAAGCAGGTCGGCCTGCTCGTCGCCGACCGCGCGAAGGCGCTGGGGGTCGGGACGATCGTGTTCGACCGCGGCGGCAACCAGTACCACGGGCGGGTCGCGGCAGTGGCCGACGGTGCCCGCGAGGGCGGGCTCGAGTTCTGATGCCCGCATCCGGAGCCGGACACCGCTCGGTGGACCCGTACGCACGCAACCAGGAGAGGTCGATCTGATGGCAGGACCCGATCGTCGCGGCAGCGGCGCCGGCGGTGGCGACCGCCGGGAACGGCGTGACGGTGGTCGCGCCGCGGAGCGCACCGCCTTCGTCGAGCGCCTCGTCACCGTCAACCGCGTCGCCAAGGTCGTCAAGGGCGGCCGGCGGTTCAGCTTCACCGCACTGGTCGTCGTCGGCGACGGCGACGGGCTCGTCGGCGTTGGCTACGGCAAGGCCAAGGAGGTGCCCGCGGCGATCGCCAAGGGCGTCGAGGAGGCCAAGAAGCACTTCTTCCGCGTCCCGCGCATCGGCGGCACGATCCCGCACCCGGTGATCGGCGAGAAGTCTGCCGGCGTCGTCATGCTGCGCCCGGCCGCGCCGGGTACCGGTGTGCTCGCCGGCGGCCCGGTGCGCGCCGTGCTCGAGGCGGCGGGCGTCCACGACGTCCTGGCCAAGAGCCTCGGCAGCTCCAACGCGATCAACATCGTGCACGCGACCGTCGAGGCGCTGCACCGGCTGGAGCAGCCGGAGCAGGTCGCGGCCCGGCGCGGCCTGCCGATCGAGGACGTCGCGCCGCCGGCGCTGCTGCGCGCCCGGGCGCTCGCGAAGGCGAACGCCTGATGGCCGCCGCGCTCGCGATCACCCAGCGCAAGTCGTCCATCGGCGGCAAGCACAACCAGCGCGCGACGCTGCGCACGCTCGGTCTGCACCGCATCGGTGAGCGGGTCGTCCGTCCGGACACCCCGGAGGTCCGCGGGATGGTCCGCGTGGTCACCCACCTGGTGACGGTCGACGAGATCACGACCGCAGAGGAGGCAGACGCCCATGTCTGAGGACATCGACGGAACCGCCGGGCGCTCGGTGCTGAAGGTCCACGACCTCCGCCCCGCGCCGGGTGCGCACATGAAGAAGACCCGGGTCGGGCGCGGTGAGGCATCCAAGGGCAAGACCGCCGGCCGCGGCACCAAGGGCACCAAGGCCCGGTACCAGGTGTACGCCGGCTTCGAGGGCGGGCAGCTGCCCCTGCAGATGCGGGTCCCGAAGCTCAAGGGGTTCAAGAACCCGTTCCGCACCGAGTACCAGCCGGTCAACCTGGCCACGCTCGCGGCCCTGTTCCCGGAGGGCGGGACCGTCGCGGTCGCCGACCTGGTCAGCCGGGGCGCGGTCCGCAGCGGCAAGCCGGTCAAGGTCCTCGGCACCGGGGATCTCGCCGTCGCGCTCCAGGTGAGCGCCCAGGCGTTCTCCGGCTCGGCGCGGGAGAAGCTCGAGGCCGCCGGCGGAAGCGCCACGCAGGTCTGACCTGCCGGCACGGGAGACACGGCTGCGGCCGGCGTCCGGTCCGTGCCGGGACAGCCACCGGAGCCGGTCCGCCGACGTAACCTCGTCGGCGGGCCGGCTGTTGCGTGCGAACGGACCGCCCTGTCCGGACGGCTCCCGTCCGGACGCCCATCCGGCCGGCACCGGCCCGGCCGGGACGGGCTCGACGAGGAGGACGAATGCTCAGCGGCATCGCCCGCACGTTCGCGAACAGCGAGCTGCGGAACAAGATCCTCTTCACGCTGGGGGTCATCATCCTGTTCCGCGTCGGGTCGACCGTCCCGACGCCGGGCGTCGACTCCGCGGCGGTGCAGGCCTGTCTGGCCGACGTGCAGGGATCCAACCTCTACGGGCTGGTCAACCTGTTCTCCGGCGGCGCGCTGCTGCAGCTGTCCATCTTCGCGCTCGGGATCATGCCGTACATCACGGCCTCGATCATCCTGCAGCTGCTGACGGTGGTGATCCCGCGGCTGGAGACGCTGAAGAAGGAGGGCCAGTCCGGCACCGCCAAGATCACCCAGTACACGCGGTACCTGACCATCGGCCTGGCAATCCTGCAGTCCACCGGGATCATCGCGCTGGCCCGCACGGGGAACCTCTTCCCCGGCTGCCAGGAGCAGATCGTCCCCGACCGCGGCCTGTTCGCGACGGTGACGATGGTCGTCGTGATGACCGCCGGCACGTCGCTGGTCATGTGGCTCGGTGAGCTCATCACCGACCGGGGCATCGGCAACGGCATGTCCATCCTGATCTTCACCTCGATCGCCGCGACGTTCCCGCAGAGCCTGTGGCGGGTCAAGACCCAGGCCACGTCGAACGGCTGGCTGCTGCTGATCGCGGTGCTCGCCGTCGGGCTGGTCGTCACCGCGCTGGTCATCTTCGTGGAGCAGTCCCAGCGGAGGATTCCGGTGACCTACGCCAAGCGGATGATCGGGCGCCGGATGTACGGCGGGAGCTCCACCTACATCCCGCTGAAGATCAACCAGGCCGGCGTCATTCCGGTGATCTTCGCCTCCAGCCTGCTCTACGTCCCGGCCCTGGTGTCCCAGTTCAACCCGACGTCCCGGTGGGCGGCGTGGATCTCGGAGTACCTGGTCCGCGGGGACCACCCGCTCTACATGGCCGCGCAGTTCCTGCTCATCATCTTCTTCACCTACTTCTACGTCGCGATCACCTTCGACCCGAAGGAGATCGCCGACAACATGAAGAAGTACGGCGGATTCGTCCCCGGCGTGCGCGCCGGCCGACCGACCGAGGAGTACCTGGACTACGTCCTGTCCCGGATCACCGCGCCCGGCTCGCTCTACCTGGGCATCGTCGCGCTGATCCCGCTGATCGCCTACGTGCTGATCGGGGCCGACCAGAACTTCCCGTTCGGCGGCACCACGCTGCTGATCGTCGTCGGCGTCGGCCTGGACACGGTCAAGCAGATCCAGTCCCAGATGCAGCAGCGCAGCTACGAGGGCTTCCTCCGGTGACCGGTCCGGCAACGGCGGACCCGCCCGCGGGCGGTCCGCGGCGGTTGGTCGTGCTCGGTCCCCAGGGCGCCGGCAAGGGCACCCAGGGCGCTCGGCTGGCCGCGCGGCTCGGCATCCCGGCCGTGTCGACCGGTGACATCTTCCGGGCCAACGTCGGGGGAGACACCCCGCTCGGGCGGACCGCGAAGACCTACATGGACGCGGGCGAGCTGGTTCCCGACGAGGTGACGGTCGCGATGGTCGCCGACCGGCTCGGCCAGCCCGACGCCGCCGGTGGCTTCCTGCTGGACGGCTTCCCCCGCAACCCCGAGCAGGCCCGGGCTCTGGCGGACATCCTCACCGGGCTCGGCGCCGGTCTGGACGCCGTGGTGGAGCTGACCCTGGGCGACGAGCAGATCGTCCGGCGGCTGTCCGGCCGTCGGGTGGACACCCGGACCGGCCGGGTCTGGCACGTCGAGACCGATCCGCCACCGGCGGCGGACATCGAGGCCGGTTTCATCGGGCAGCGCGACGACGATCGGCCCGAGCCCATCCGCCGCCGGCTGGAGATCTTCCGCGAGCAGACCGCGCCGCTGGTGGGCTTCTACGCCGCGGCCGGGCTGCTGGTGTCCATCGACGGGGACGGCAGCCCCGACGAGGTCGCCGACCGGATCGCCGAGGCGCTCGGGCTGTCCTGAGCCGTGCCGGTGGTTCGCCGTGGCCCCGGTGGGAGCAGGGCGTCCCGGCGCCGGGTCCGTCGACGCCGAGGCGCCGGTCGGCGCAGACTGGCCGCATGACCGACAGCGGGATCCGGGCCTCCGATGCCGAGCGCGACGTCGTCGCCGAGCGGCTTCGCGTCGCCTACGCCGAGGGCCGGCTGGCCGCCGACGAGTTCGCCGACCGGCTCGACCGGGTGCTGCAGGCGAAGACCCGCGGTGACCTGGCGGCGTTCACCGCCGACCTGCCGCTGCCCCCACCGCGGCCGCTGGCTCCGGCAGTCCGGTCGCCCAGCGGAGCGCACCCCGCCGACTCCGGGCGCGGTAGCGAGGCGCCGCTGCGGCAGCAGTGGGCCGGCTGGGCCAGCGTGAACGCCATCTGCCTGGCGGTCTGGCTCATCTCGTGCATCGGCAGCGGCAGCCTGGTCTTCTTCTGGCCGCTGTTCGTCCTCGTCCCGTGGGGGATCGGGCTGGCCGGGCGAACCGCCGCCGCGCGCCGCGACGGGCGCCCGGAACTGCCTCGCTGAGTGCAGCCTGGAACGAGTCCGACCGCGATGCGGTCCGCGTCGGAGTCCGGCTCCGACAGGTGCCGACGGGCGGCCGATGCCTGCGCCTTGACGTAAGGTAGGGGGTCGGCCTGACCGGTCGCGGCCCAGTGCTGTTCATGGCCCTGTGCTGATCGTGGCCCTGTGTTGATCGTGTGACAGGGCTGCCCGGTCCTGGGCGACAGTCCGACGTCCGCGGGTCGATCTCGACCGGCGGGCCCGACCGTCGCCGGTCGGATCAGATCAACCGAGCACAGTGATTGCGGAGGACATGCCGAAGAAGGAAGGCGTACTCGAACTCGAGGGCCAGGTCGTGGAGTCGCTGCCCAACGCGACGTTCCGGGTCGAGCTGGCCAACGGCCACAAGGTGCTCGCGCACATCAGCGGGAAGATGCGCCAGCACTACATCCGGATCCTGCCCGAGGACCGTGTGGTCGTCGAGCTCTCGCCGTACGACCTCACCCGCGGGCGCATCGTCTACCGCTACAAGTGAGCCGGCACCTCGGCTCTCCTCCCGAACCAGCACCGAACCGAGGACTCACGCGATGAAGGTCAAGCCGAGCGTCAAGCCGATCTGCGACAAGTGCCGCGTGATCCGCCGCAGCGGTCGCGTCATGGTCATCTGCGAGAACGTGCGCCACAAGCAGCGCCAGGGCTGACCGACCGCTCCAGCACCACCGCACGGAACAGCTCCACCGCACGGAACAGCTCCAGGGAACCACCAGGTCCACCGCACGACCCAAGACGCACTGACAGCGCCGCCCGGTCCGCCGGGCGGTGTCCACCCCCGGCCCGGAGGCCGGGGCCCGCCCGTCGGCGGGACGTCGCGCGTCGGTAAACCTCCGGGAACCCGAGGGGAACAGCCACCTGATGGCACGCCTTGCCGGGGTCGACCTCCCGCGCGAAAAGCGCCTGGAGATCGCCCTCACCTACATCTACGGCGTCGGCCGGACCAGGGCCACCGAGCTCCTGGCCGCAACTGGCGTGAGTCCGGACGTCCGCGTCCGCGACGTGTCCGACGAGGACCTGCTCCTGCTCCGCGAGTACATCGAGGGCAACTTCAAGATCGAGGGCGACCTGCGCCGCGAGGTCGCCGCCGACATCCGCCGCAAGGTGGAGATCGGCAGCTACCAGGGGCTCCGCCACCGCCGGCACCTGCCGGTCCGTGGGCAGCGCACCCAGACCAACGCGCGCACCCGCAAGGGCCCGCGCAAGGCCGTCGCCGGCAAGAAGAAGACCCCGCGCAAGTAGCCGCCCGGGTCCGCCCGGACCCGCCGACGAGTCGGTTCCCGGTGCGACCGGAACGGCACTGCGCGACCACCCTCGACCACGAAGCAGGAGCACCCGACACATGCCGCCCAGCAGGACACGCACGGCCTCCGGGGCCGTCAAGAAGGTCCGCCGCAAGGAACGCAAGAACGTCGCCCACGGGCACGCGCACATCAAGAGCACGTTCAACAACACGATCATCTCGATCACCGACCCGCAGGGCGCCGTCGTGTCCTGGGCCAGCTCCGGCCAGGTCGGCTTCAAGGGCTCCCGCAAGTCCACGCCGTTCGCCGCCCAGATGGCCGCCGAGGCCGCTGCTCGCCGGGCGATGGAGCACGGGATGCGCAAGGTCGACGTGTTCGTCAAGGGCCCCGGGTCCGGCCGCGAGACGGCGATCCGCTCGCTGACCGCGACCGGCCTCGAGGTCGGCACCATCCAGGACGTCACGCCGGTGCCGCACAACGGCTGCCGCCCGCCGAAGCGCCGCCGGGTCTGAGGGAGAGGACGACATGGCCCGTTACACAGGACCCGCCACCAAGAAGTCCCGCCGCCTGGGCATCGACCTGGTCGGGGGCGACAAGGCGTTCGAGCGCCGCCCGTACCCGCCGGGCGAGCACGGCCGCGGACGCGTCAAGGAGAAGGAGTACCTGCTCCAGCTCCGCGAGAAGCAGAAGGCCCGGTTCACCTACGGCGTGCTGGACAAGCAGTTCCGCCGGTACTACGACCAGGCCAAGAAGATCAAGGGCGCGAAGACCGGTGACCTGCTGCTGCAGCGTCTCGAGTCACGTCTGGACAACGTCGTCTACCGCGCTGGCATCGCCCGGACGCGGCGCCACGCCCGCCAGCTGGTCGTGCACGGCCACTTCACGGTGAACGGCCAGCGGGTCAACGTCCCCAGCTTCTCGGTCAAGGCCCACGACGTCATCGACGTCAAGGCCAAGTCCCTGGAGACGACGCCGTTCATCATCGCCAAGGAGACCCTCGGCGAGCGGCCGACCCCGGCCTGGCTGGAGATCGTCCCGAGCAGCATGCAGATCCTCGTGCACCAGCTGCCCACCCGGGAGCAGATCGACACCCCCGTCCAGGAGCAGCTGATCGTCGAGTTCTACTCCAAGTGAGTCGTCGTCCCGGCCCGCCCCCCCCCACCCCGGGGGCGCGGCCGGGCCCGACCCCCGGGCCGACGCACCCGTCGGCCCGTCCGTTGTGTCGCGGCGTCATATGCAGGTCGCCGCTGAAGGGAAGTACCCGTGCTCATCGCACAGCGCCCCACGCTCACCGAGGACCAGGTCGACACCTACCGGTCCCGCTTCGTCCTCGAGCCGCTCGAGCCCGGCTTCGGCTACACCATCGGCAACTCGCTGCGCCGCACGCTGCTCTCGTCCATCCCGGGTGCGGCGGTCACGTCCATCCGCGTCGAGGGCGTGCTGCACGAGTTCAGCACCATCCCCGGTGTCAAGGAGGACGTCACCGAGATCGTCCTGAACCTCAAGGAGCTGGTCGTCAGCTCCGAGGAGGACGAGCCCGTCACCATGTACCTGCGCAAGCAGGGCCCGGGCGACGTGACCGCGGCGGACATCGCGCCGCCCGCCGGTGTCGAGGTGCACAACCCCGACCTCAAGCTCGCGACGCTGAACACCGACGGCCGCCTCGAGATCGAGCTGACCGTCGAGCGTGGCCGCGGCTACGTGTCGGCGGTGCAGAACCGCAGCGCCGACCAGGAGATCGGCCGCATCCCGGTCGACTCGATCTACTCCCCGGTGCTGAAGGTGACCTACAAGGTCGAGGCGACCCGGGTCGAGCAGCGCACCGACTTCGACCGGCTGGTCGTCGATGTGGAGACCAAGCCGTCGATCCGTCCGCGGGACGCCCTCGCGTCTGCCGGCACGACGCTGGTCGGCCTGTTCGGCCTGGCCCGCGAGCTCAACATCGAGGCGGAGGGCATCGAGATCGGCCCGAGCCCGGTCGACGCGCAGATGGCCGCCGACCTGGCGCTGCCCATCGAGGAGCTGCAGCTGACGGTGCGGTCCTACAACTGCCTCAAGCGCGAGGGCATCCACACGGTCGGTGAGCTGCTGGGCCGGTCCGAGGCGGACCTGCTCGACATCCGCAACTTCGGCGCCAAGTCGATCGACGAGGTCAAGGCCAAGCTGCAGACCATGGGCCTGCAGCTCAAGGACAGCCCGCCCGGGTTCGACCCGACGCAGGTGGCCGACTACTACGACGAGGACGACAACTTCGTCGAGACCGAGCAGTACTGACGGTTCGACCCCGGGGCGAGGTGCGACCGCACCGAACCCCAGCCGTCCCGGCCGACCGGCCGGGACGGCACACCAGTCGGGTCCGCCGACACCCCTGCGCGAGCGGGTGTGCCGGGGCCTGACCGGCTCGGGTACCTGACCGGCCCGGGACCGGACGACCAGCGAGGAGAGCACCAATGCCCACCCCCACCAAGGGCGCCCGCCTGGGCGGCAGCCCCGCCCACGAACGCCACATCCTCGCGAACCTGGCGACCGCGCTGTTCGAGCACGGCGCGATCAAGACCACGCACGCCAAGGCCCGCCGGCTGCGTCCGTACGCCGAGCGGCTGATCACCAAGGCGAAGCGCGGTGACCTGCACGCCCGTCGCCAGGTGATGCAGATCGTCACCGACAAGAGCGTCGTCCACGTGCTGTTCACCGAGATCGGCCCGCGGTTCGCCACCCGCCCGGGCGGCTACACCCGTATCACCAAGATCGGCCCGCGCAAGGGCGACAACGCGCCGATGGCCGTCATCGAGCTGGTCGAGCCGCTGGCCGAGCAGGTCCTGTCCGAGGCCGAGGGCGCGACCCGTCGCGCATCCCGGGACCGGGCAGCGACGTCGGCCCCCGCCGTCGACGTCCCGGTCACCGTGCCCGCGCCCGCGCCCGCGGAGCCGGCGGACGAGGTCGGGACCGACCCGGTGCAGGACGAGGCGGACGCCGACGACTCTGTGATCGGCGAGACCGCTACCGACGACTCTGCGATCGGCGAGAC
>CAXTBU010000009.1:0-4914 GCA_964242885.1 uncultured Actinomycetales bacterium | reverse complement strand
TGGCCGCGGACCGTGCGGAGCGGGCGGCCGACGAGGCGGAGCAGGCGGCCGCCGAGGCGGACGCGGCTGCGGTGCAGGCCCGTGAGCAGCGCGGCACCGACAACGCCTGACGGGTCCGGTGGCGCCTGATGGCCGGGGTGCCGACGCCCGCCACCCCCCGGACCTCCGGGGAGTGGCGGGCGTCGTCGTCGTCCGACCACGGGTCGCGCGACGGACGACGGTGCACTGCCGAGACCGTGCGGTGCGGGACGCACTCCGCGCCGACCGGTCGGGAAGGGTTCGGTTGCCGATGCGATGCGGTTTGGTAGCGCGGGGACCGGTCGCGATGCCGAACGCCCGCCACGGAGACCGCTCCTCGTGGCTGCGGTGAGTGATCACGTGGTCCGGCGGTTCCGCATCGACCTGTCCTACGACGGCACGGACTTCGCGGGCTGGGCTGCCCAGCCGGGCCAGCGCACCGTCGAGGCGGAACTCGGCACCGTGATCAGCCGCCGGCCGCCCGTGCCCGGGACACCGGGCCGCCTGGTCGTCGCCGGGCGCACCGACGCCGGCGTCCACGCGCGCGGCCAGGTCTGTTCGGTCGACGTCGTGCCCCACCCGGCCGACGAGGCCGCGTGGTCCCCGGACCGGGTGGTCCGCGCGTGGAACCGGATGCTGCCCCCGGACGTGCGGATCCGGGCGCTCGCACCGGCGCCGGCGGAGTTCGACGCCCGGTTCGCAGCCACCTGGCGCCGGTACGTCTACCGGATCGCCGACGCGGCCACGACGCCGGACCCGCTGGTCCGGACGTGGACAGCGCCCCACCACCGGGAGCTGGACGTGACGGCGATGGGCGTCGCCGGTGGCCGGCTGCTCGGCACCCACGACTTCGCGGCGTTCTGCAGGAGCCGCCCGGGGGCCACGACGATCCGGGAGCTGCAGCGGGTCACGGTGGCGCGCGGCGCGGACGGTGTCGTGGCCGTCGAGGTACGCGCCGACGCCTTCTGCCACTCGATGGTCCGCGCGCTGGTCGGCAGCCTGCTGCCGGTGGGTGACGGCCGGCGGGCCGACACCTGGCCGGCCGCCGTCCTGGCCGCTGGTGTCCGGGACCCCGCCGTCGGCGTCGCGCCGGCCCGTGGACTGGTGCTGGAGGAGGTCGGCTACCCGCCGGCGGCCGGGCTGGCGGCGCGGGTCGCCGCCACCCGGGCCGTGCGGGCCGGTCTCGGGGCCGGCGTCGAGGCCGCGACGTGAGCGAGCACTACTTCACCGCCGACCCGCGCGTCGAGGCGGTACCGCGCGAGGTCGCCGCCCGCATCGCCGGCGAGGACTACCGGTTCACGACCGCAGCCGGCACGTTCTCCGCCGAGCGGTTGGACGCGGGAACCGCCGTGCTGCTCGACCGCGGACCACAGCCGTCCGGCGGGACGCTGCTGGACCTGGGCTGCGGCTGGGGCCCGGTCGCGGTGAGCCTGGCCCGGCGGGTCCCGGCAGCCACCGTCTGGGCGGTCGACGTGAACCGGCGGGCGCTGGAGCTGACCCGGGCCAACGCCGCGGCCGCCGGGGTGGGCGACCGCGTGCACCCGGCCGAGCCCGACGACCTGTCGGTGGACGTGGTGTTCGACGCGATCTGGTCCAACCCGCCGATCCGGGTCGGCAAGCCCGAGCTGCACGCGATGCTGCTGCGCTGGCTGCCCCGGCTGGCGCCCGGCGGGACCGGATGGCTGGTGGTCGCCCGCAACCTCGGTGCGGACTCGCTCGCCGGGTGGCTGGGGGAGCAGGGCTTCCCGACCGCCCGGTACGCCAGCGCGAAGGGCTACCGGGTCCTGCGGGTGGACGCCCGCGCCTGAGCCGGCCTCACAGGCCTGGACCGGCCATCCGGGCGCGGCCGAGATCGAGCGCACCGGCGTCCAGCTGCCAGCGGACCGCCTCGAACGTCGCCTGCAGCGAGCTGAACCGCGGGGCCCACCCGAGCAGCGCGGCCGCCTTCGCCACCGACGCCGACGGGCTGTGCGACAGGTGGTCCCAGCTGGCCGCGGCGTGCTCCTCGCCCACGGCCTCGGCGAACTCCCGCCACGGGGCGAACCGCAGCACGGCGTCCCGGCCGAACCACCCGGCGGCCGACTCGGCGAACCCGCGCATCGTCAGCGCGGCCGGCGACACGACGTGGAAGGACTCCCCGGCCGCGGCTGACCGGCGGTGCAGGGCCGCGACGAAGGCCGACGCCACGTCGTCGGCGTGCACGTGGTGCAGCGTCGTCAGCCCCGCGTCGGGCAGCAGCACCGGGCGGCCGCTCGCCAGGTCCGACCAGACCCGGGGGTCCAGGTTCCCGGCCGGGTTCACCACCCACCAGCCCGGCCCGCTGATGTGCCCGGCGTGCAGCACTGTGCACGCCAGGCCCCCGACGGCGGTCTCGGCCAGCAGCAGACGCTCGACCGCCGCCTTGCCGATCCCGTAGTCGCCGAACGGGTGCCGCGGCGCGTCCTCGGTCACCGGCACCTCGGTCAGGTGCCCGTGCACCCAGACCGTGCCGCAGTGCAGCAGGTGCCCGCAGCGGCCGCGCAGCGCCTCGACCAGCAGCGCCGCCGAGTCCGGCGTGAAGCACATGAGGTCCATCACCGCGTCCGGGGCCAGGTCCGCGACCAGGTCGCCGAAGCTGCCGTCCTCGTCCCGGGCGTCGCGGTCGACGGACACCCGCCGGACCCCCTGCCACGCCGGGTCGGCCCGGTACGGCTGCCGGGTTCCGCGGCTGAGCGCCACCACCTCGTGCCCGGCCCGGACCAGCCGGGGCACCAGGTACCCCCCGATGTGCCCGGTCGCACCGATGACCACCACGCGCACGGGCTTCCTCCTGTCCGACGGCCTCCGCCGCCGCGGGCGAACCGGGCGGGCTGAGTGCCCGGGCAACGCCGGGCGCGAGCCTGGCCGGCCTGGTAGGCAGGCCCGGTGACTGTCGATTCTCGCCCCACCACACGCACCGCCCTGCCCGACGGGGTCCGGGTGGAGACGTACGACGGGTCCGCCGCCCGGATCGAGGGGGTGCGGCAGCTGGCGGAGAACGCGTTCGCCGAGGACCAGCCGCCCGCGGTCTGGGCCGTCGAGGCGGCCCGCTTCGAGGCCGGCCGCGGCCTGGTCGCCGTCGACGGCGAGCAGGTCGTCGGGTCCAACCTGGTCTACGCCCTGACCACGTCGGTGCCCGGCGCCGTGCCGACGGCGGGGCTCGCGGGCGGGTCCGGCGGCAGTGACGCGCCGCCCACCCGGGAGCTGGCGACGGCCGGGATCAGCTTCGTCTGCGTGCTGCCGAGCCACCGGCGCCGGGGCATCACCACCGAACTGATGCGGCGGGTGCTGACCGACGTCCACGACCGGGGGCAGGAGCCGGTGGCCATCCTGTGGGCCAGTGAGGCGACGATCTACGGCCGGTTCGGGTTCGGCCCGTCGACGCGGGCGGTCCGGTTCACCCTGCCCCGGCGGGCCGGCGTCGTCCGCGCCGACCTCGCGGACCCGCTGACCCCGCGCCTGGTCGAACCGGCGTCGGCCACCGCCGAGGTCGAACGGCTCGCCGCGCAGGTCCGGTCGGTCCGCCCGGGGATGCCCGCCCGGCCGCCGCACTGGGTCCCCGGCTCGGTCGCCGACGACCCGGCCGGCCGGCACGGCGCCGGACCGCTGCGCTGCGTCCTGCTCAGCTCCGGCAACCGGGTGCGGGCCGCCGCCCGGTACGTGGTGCGCCCGGGGCCCAGCGGGACGAGGGACACCGAGGTCGTGGTCCGGGAGGCCTACTCCGACGGTCCCCGGTCGCACGCCGCGCTCTACCGCTGGCTCACCGAGCTGGACCTGGTCGCCCGGGTGGTGTCCGAGCTCCGCCCGGTCGACGACCCGGTGCTGGACCAGCTGGACGACGCCCGCGCCGCGGACGTCCGGCCGCACGACGCGCTGTGGGTCCGGCTGGTCGACCTCGACCGCGCGCTGACCGCGCGGGGGTACGCCGGCAATGTCACCGCGGTGCTGGAGGTCACCGACCGGCACTGCCCGTGGAACGCGGGCCGGTGGCGGATGCAGGTGTCCGGCGGGGAGGCGACGGTGACCCCGACCGACGACGCCCCCGACCTGACCCTCGACGTCGCCGTCCTCGGCTCGGCCTACCTCGGCTCGGTCGGGACGCTGGCCCGCCTCGGCCGCGCCGGGCTGGTGTCGGTGCACACCCCTGGCGTGCTGGACCGGCTGTCGCGCAGCTTCGAGTCCGCCGTGCAGCCGTGGGCGCCCTGGGGGTTCTGAGCCCGCTGGCCGGTCCCTGCCGCGGTGGACCGGCCGAATCTGCTGGGCCCCGGCGTCGGGGACCGGCCACACTCCGTCCGTGGGACACGTCGAACTGGCCGGGGTCGAGGTCGTGCTGCCGGATGGGCGGCCGCTGCTGACCGACGTCGCGTTCCGGGTCGGCGACGGCACCACGACCGCGCTGGTCGGCCCGAACGGCGCGGGCAAGACGACGTTGCTGCGCATCGTCGCCGGCGACCTGACCGCCGCGGCGGGCGCGGTGACCCGGTCCGGCGGCGTCGGCGTGATGCGCCAGCTCGTCGGGTCCGTCCGGGACGACTCGACGGTCCGGGACCTGCTGCTGTCGGTGGCGGCCCCGCGGCTGCGGGCGGCCGGAGCGGCGGTGGACGCCGCTGAGCTGGCGATGATGGACCGCGACGACGAGCCGACGCAGCTCGCCTACGCCCAGGCGCTGGCCGACTGGGCCGACGCCGGCGGCTACGACGCGGAGGTCCTCTGGGACACCTGCTGCACCACCGCCCTCGGGATCGGCTACGACCGGGCGCAGTACCGGTCGGTCACCACGCTGTCCGGCGGGGAGCAGAAGCGCCTCGTGCTGGAGGCCCTGCTGCGCGGCCCGGACGAGGTGCTGCTGCTCGACGAGCCGGACAACTACCTCGACGT
>CAXTBU010000008.1:57746-68366 GCA_964242885.1 uncultured Actinomycetales bacterium | reverse complement strand
TGCGCTCCGTGAGCCAGCCGATCAGGTGCAACCGACCCGACGGTCGACGCCGCTCGCGCTCTCCCCGTCCCGCTCACCCGGATGGCACGCTGCACGGGACGAGCCCGTCGACGGTGGAGGGTCGATGCCGCGCGCGACGACGGAGACGGTCGGCCGCACACCGGTCGACGTCCCACGCCACAGCGAGACCCGGGTCACCATGACGACGGGTGAGCTCGCCGCCTGCGCACCCGACGACGAGGCCGTCCCGGTGATCAGTCGCTGTGGCGATGAGGCGCTGGGGGTGTGTCCACCGTGAGCCGCTCCGCTCCAACCGACGAGCCGGCGGCGTTGGCCGAGGCGGTCGAGGTGCTGCGCGCGGCGGGCGCCCGGTTCGCGTTCCGCCACGGCAGCAGGGCGACCGGGAGCGCGCGGGCCGACTCCGACACCGACGTGGGCGCCTGGTTCGGATCCGTCGCGCCGGCCTCGTTCGACGTGCTGCTGCCGCCGGGGGTCGACCTGACGGTGCTCGACACCGCGCCGCTGGAACTGGCCGGGCGCATCGCGGCCGCTGGCGTCCTGCTGTTCTCCGACGACGAACCGGCGCGGGTCCACTGGCAGGCGACGACCCGGACGATCTGGTTCGACGAGCGGGCGCGCTTCGAACGGGCCCACCGGGAGTTCCTGGAGGCGGCGGTGCCCGTGGTCGATGAGACCCGGGTGCTTCGGCTACTGCGCGCCGTGACGGACGACCTGTCCGCGCTGCGGTCCGAGGCAGCAGCCGATGAGGTCCGTCGGGCGGACCCGCTCTGGCTCCGCGGGATCAAGTACACCTTCGTCACCGCGATCGAGGCGGTCGTCGACACCGCGCAGCACATCTGTGCGTCCGAGGGCTGGGGACCGCCGGCGGACAACGGGGACGCCGTTCGCCTGCTCGGTTCGCACGGGGCGCTCGCGGTCGACCTGGCCGACGCGCTGCGACGGGCGGTCGGGTTCCGCAACGTCCTCGTCCACGACTACGCCGTCGTCGATGACCGCGTCGTGATCGAGCGGCTCGCCGACCTCAGCGACCTCGACCGCTTCGTCTCCGACCTCGCGGGGTGGCTCCACACGAGCTGACCAGGTGGGTACGCGCGACGGGCTGCTGGCGCCTCCGTTCCGCGCGACGACCACCGGCATCCTCATCGCCGTCACGCTGTTCGCCTTCGAGTCCCTCGCCGTCGCCACCGCTGCACCGACGGCGGCCCGCGACCTCGACGGGCTCGCCTCCTCCGGCTGGGCACGGTCTGACCCCCGCGCTCGCGGGCATCCCGCTGACCGGTGCGGCCCTGTCGTGGGCCGCCGGGTCGTGGGTCGTCGCGCGGGCGCGGTCGGGGGTGCGCGCCCGGGCGCGACTGGTCCGGGCCGGGTTCGGGTGCGTCGCCGTCGCCGCGGTCGAGATGGCTGGGCATCTCCGCCCAGTCGGTCCTGCTGCTGCGGTGGACCACCGACACCGATCGCGGCCGCGACTCCGCGGCCATGCAGCTCGCCGACGCGGTCGGCGCCTCGCTCGGGATCGGGTTCGGCGGGGTGGTGGTCGCGCTCGCGGTCGCCGGGGTCGTGTCGCGCGGGACCGGCTTCGCGGCCGTGGATCTCACCCTGGGCGTCGTCGCCGTGACCGGGCTGGCGCTGTCGGGCCGGTTGCACGATCCACCGGGTGACCCGCACGCCTGAGCACCCGACGGCAGGCGAGACGGCGCCGGCCGCGGTCGGGCTCGTCCCGCACGGCTCGGACGCTACGAGCCCATCGGACGCTACGGGCCCGCCGGGCCCGGCGTGGAAGCCCGGAGGACGCGACCGGCCAGCCACTGCCGCCGCAGCTGCATGCCGAGCAGCAGCAGGAACAGCGCCGCCGCCGGCCAGGCCACCCACCGGTACGCGGGCGTGTCCGTGGCCACGGCCAGTGCGGCCTCACCGGCCGCCGCCAGGCCCAGCACGGCCGGTGTCCACCAGTCGGCGCGGATCCGGTGCGCCCGGGCCAGGGCGGCCGCCCGGACGTCGGGCGGACCCGCCGGAAGCTCTCCGCGGTCGACCGCCCGGACCGCGGCGCGGCGAGCGGGCCGGGGCAGCTCGACGAACTCCGTCACCAGGTCACGGGCCCGACGTCGCCCCGGTCCGACGAACCCGGACAGCCCGGCGACGAGCAACACCGCGATCACCAGGACACCGACCACGGATCAGCTCCCGGTTCCGGCACCGGCCCGGACGCGGGCCCGGAACAGCCGGGTCAGCGGCCGCCGTCGATCTTGCGGCCCCGCTGGGCGGTGCCGGCGGCGCCGTACGGGTAGTCGGGGACCTGCGGATCGCTCGCCGCGTCGAGAGCGGCGCTCTCCTCGGCGGACAGGTGCAGGTCGGCAGCGCCCAGGTTGTCCTGCAGCTGCTCGATCGTGCGGGCGCCGAGGATCGTCGAGGTCACGGCCGGGCGGTCCGTCACCCACGCCAGGGCGACCTGGGCCATGGTGACGCCGCGGCCGTCGGCCACCTTCTGCACCGCGCTGACGACGTCCCAGGTCCGCTCCTCGGCGTTGCGGGGGCCGTAGGCCTCCATGCCGCGCTCGGGGTCCTCGCCCAGCCGGCTCGCCCCGGTCGGTGCCTCGTCGCGCTTGTACTTCCCGGTCAGCCAGCCGCCGCCGAGCGGGGACCACGGGAGCAGACCGATGCCGTTGGCCAGCGATGCCGGGACGATCTCGTCCTCGATGCCGCGCACCAGCAGGCTGTACTGCGGCTGCAGGGTGACCGGGACCGACCAGCCGCGGAACTCGGTGAGGTCCACGACCCGCTGCAGCTGGTAGGCGAGGTAGTTGCTCAGCCCGACGTAGCGGATCTTCCCGGCCGACACCGCGTCGTCGAGGAACCGGTAGGTCTCCTCCAGCGGCGTCAGCGCGTCGAAGGCGTGCAGCTGGTACAGGTCGATGGTCTCGACGCCGAGGCGGCTCAGCGACGCGTCGAGCGCGACGGAGAGGTGCCGGCGGGACAGGCCGACGTCGTTCGGGCCGCCGGGACCGCTGGGGAAGCGCCCCTTGGTGGCGAGCACGACGCGCCCGGTGACGTCGGCGGGACGGACGGCCAGCCACCGGCCGATGATCTGCTCGGAGACGCCGGTGTTGTAGACGTCGGCGGTGTCGACCAGGGTGCCGCCCGACTCCAGGAACAGGTCCAGCTGCGCCTGCGCGCCGGCCTCGTCGGTCTCCTTGCCGAAGGTCATCGTCCCCAGGGCGAGGTTCGAGACCGAGCAGCCACTGCGGCCGAGTGTGCGGTACTCCACGAGTTCCTCCGTCGTCTGCCTGACCGGTGCTGCGACGGCCGCGCAGAGCGCGCCGACCGCAGCTCCGGACCGTACCTGTCGGAGCCCGATGGGAGCATTCACGGATGAGCGGAACGCAGCGGTTCGAGGTCCGGCGCGAGGGCGCAACGCTGGCCGGCGAGCGGGTGGGGCCGGTGGACGGCGGCCCGCCCCCCGTCGTCTTCCTGCACGCCGGGGTGGCGGACCGTCGCTCGTGGGACGGCGTCGTGGACGACCTGGTGACCGGTGGCTGGGCGGGCCGGCTCGTCACCTACGACCGTCGCGCCTACGGGGAGACCCCTGCGTCACCGACGCCCTACACCGACCTGGCCGACCTGCTCGCGGTGCTCGACGAGGTCAGCCCGGCCCGGCCCGCGTTCCTGGTGGGGTCCTCGATGGGCGGTGCGATCGCCCTCGAGGCTGCGGTCACCGCGCCGGACCGGGTCGCCGGGCTCGCGCTGATCGCCCCGGGGGTTCCCGGGATGCCCGAGTACGCGGACAACCCGCCCGAGCTCGACGCCCTTGTGCAGGCGCACCGGGAGGCGTACGAGGCGGGGGACACCGCCGAGATCAACCGGGTCGAGGCGCACCTGTGGCTGGACGGCCCGCTGGTGGCCGAGGGCCGGGTCGGCGGCGCCGCCCGCGAGCGCTTCCTCGCCATGAACGCCCGCGCGCTCGCCCTCGAAGGGGAGGACGCCGGTGGGGACGCGGACGTGAAGGTGTGGGCTGCGCTGCCGCAGGTGGCTGTGCCGATCACCCTGGTCTACGGCGAGCTCGACGCCGACGTGCCACGGGAGGACCCGCCGTTGTTCGTCCGGCACCGGCCGGCCACCCGGTGGGAGCTCTGGCCGGACCGGTCGCACCTGCCCTACCTGGAGGACCCGCACCAGACGGCGGACCTGGTGCGCCGCGCGGTCAGCGCCTTCCTGTGAGGGGCGCGGTCAGCGCACCACCAGCGTGACGCCGCCGGGGTGGGCCGGCTCGAAGTGCCCGACCACCGGGGACCCGGGGATCTCCCCGCCCAGCAGCAGGCCGCCGGAGGTCTGCGCGTCGGCCAGCAGCACCAGCTCGTCCTCGTCGACTCCCGGGCCGGCGGACAGGTGCGGCCGGACCCAGTCCAGGTTGCGCCGACTCCCGCCGGGGACGAAGCCCTCGGCCAGCGAGGACCGGGCTCCGTCCAGGCAGGGCACCGACGCCGCGTCGACGACCGCGGTGAGCCCCGACGCGCGCGCCATCTTGTGCAGGTGGCCGAGCAGGCCGAAGCCGGTCACGTCGGTGGCCGCGCGGATGCCGGCGGCCAGTGCGGCCGCGGAGGCGTCGGCGTTCAGCGCCGTCATCGACGCCACCGCGTGGTCGAAGACCTCGCCCGTCGCCTTGTGCCGGTTGTTCAGCACCCCGACGCCGAGCGGCTTGGTCAGCGTCACCGCGTCCCCGGCGCGCGCGGCGTCGTTGCGCAGCAGCCGGTCCGGGTCGGCGATGCCGGTGACCGCCATCCCGTACAGCGGCTCCGGGCTGTCGATGCTGTGCCCGCCGGCGACCGGGCAGCCGGCGCGGGTGGTGACCTCGAGGCTCCCGGCGAGCACTGCGGCGGCCAGCTCGGTCGGCAGCAGGCTGCGCGGCCAGCCGAGCAGGTTGATCGCCACCACCGGCGTCCCGCCCGAGGCGTAGACGTCCGACAGCGCGTTCGCGGCGGCGATCGCGCCGAAGGTCGCCGGGTCGTCGACGACCGGGGGGAAGAAGTCGGCCGTCGACAGCACCGCCTGGCCACCGGCGATGCGCACCGCCGCACAGTCGTCGCCGTCGTCCAGCCCCACCAGCAGCTGCGGCCACGGCCGGTGCGTCAGGCCGGCGACCATCTGCTCGAGCTCGCCGGGCGGGATCTTGCACGCGCACCCGCCGCCGCCGGCGAACCGGGTCAGCCGGACGGGCGCGGGGGCGGCGGTCGTCGTCATGGGCCGACGCTAGGGCGCACCGTCGTGTCCCGACACCTCAGATCGCGGTCGTCGATCCCGGCACGTCGCGTCCGGGACACGGCGCCCACCCCGCGGACCGGACGAGGGCGTCGGTGCCCAGCTGGCCGGTGGCGACGGCGTACGCGAGGTCGCTGATGTGCGTGTCGGTGAGCCGCGCGGCGTCGTGCAGCACCACCGACGCCTCCTCGATGGTCATCCCGCCGACGACCGCCACCACCCCCTTGGCCTGCTCGACCACCAGCCGGGCGGTCAGGGCGGCCTGCAGCTGCTCGTTGCGGATGGCGTGCCGGTCGGAGTCGTGGGTCAGCAGGGTGATCGTCGCGATGTCGGCGAACGCGCGGGCCGCGGCGCGGTCGGCCTCGCTCAGCTCGCTGGTGGTGGTCCCCACGATGGTGAGCGCCCCGATGACCTGCTCGCGCAGCCGCATGGGGATCACGTAGACGTTGCGGAAGCCGTCGTCCAGGGCCCGTTCGGACCAGGCCGGCCACCGGTCGCGGGCTGCGGCCAGGTCCGGGACGGACACCGGCTCACCGGTCTCGACGCACTCGACGCACGGGCCCTCCTGGTCGTGGACGGCCAGCAGCTCCACGGCCCGCAGGTCCGCGGACGCGGCGCGCACCCGCAGCCGGCCGCGGTCGTCCACCAGCAGGATCCCGGCTGCGGTCGCGGCCACGAGGTCGACGCAGTGGCCGGTGAGCCGGTCCAGGACGTCGTCGACGTCGTAGGTCGTCACCAGCCCGTCGGCGAGGTCGACCAGGGCGCGCACGAGGGCCCGCTCGCGGGCACGACTCAACCCGCGGTCGCGTGCGCGGTACCCGTCCCGGGTGAGCCGGCCCGGCATCGGTGACGTCGGTGTCACGCGTGGAACCGTATAGCTTCGGCTCCGGAGGCGTACTCGTCCTGGTGGGCGGCCCGGTCTTCAAAACCGGTGAGGCCGGGATCCCCGGCCTGGCGGGTTCGATTCCCGTCCGCCTCCGCCGCGCGCCCGTTCCTAGGATCGGCACCGTGCCCGGCAGCCCGCAGGACCCGCGCCGGCGGGTGCCACGGACCGACACCGTCCTGGCGGACCCGGCTGTCGAGGCCGCAGTCGCCCGTCTCGGCCGGACCCGCGTCCGCGCCGAGGTGACCGCCGCCCAGCAGGCGGTGCGCGACGGCGACGTCGCCCCCGCCGACGTCGCGGCCAGGGTGCTGGCCCGCCTCCCGGCGGGCCCGGCCAGCCTGCGCCCGGTGCTCAACGCCACCGGCGCGGTGCTGCACACGAATCTGGGCAGAGCGGCGCTCTCGACAGCCGCGGTCGCCGCGGTGGTGGCCGCCGCCGGGCCGACCGATGTGGAGTACGACCTGGCGACGGGCACCCGGGCACGCCGGGGGCGGGGTGCGCTGGCCGCGCTCCGGGCAGCGGTCCCGGCCGCCGGCGACGTCCTGGTCGTCAACAACGGCGCGGCCGCCCTGCTGCTGGCGGTCACCGCTCTGTGCGCCCGGCCGCGCCGCGAGGTGGTCTGGAGCCGTGGGGAACTGGTCGAGATCGGCGACGGCTTCCGCCTGCCGGACCTCGTGACCTCCGGGGGCGCCCGCATCCGCGAGGTCGGGACGACCAACCGCACCACGGTCGCCGATGTGACCGCAGCGGTCGGGCCGCGGACGGGGTGCGTGCTGCGTGTGCACCCGTCCAACTTCCGGGTCACCGGGTTCACCGCGGGGCCGGGTACGCGGGAGCTGGCGGCGGCGCTGCCGCCGGAGGTCCCGCTGGTCGTCGACACCGGCTCCGGGCTGCTGACACCGGAACCGCTGCTGCCCGACGAGCCGGACGTGAGCACCGCTCTGGCCGACGGCGCCGCCCTGGTGACCGCCAGCGCGGACAAGCTGCTCGGCGGACCCCAGGCGGGACTGGTGTTCGGCCGGGCGGACCTCGTCGAGCGTCTGCGCCGGCATCCGATGGCGCGGGCGGTCCGGGTGGACAAGCTGACGCTGGCTGCGCTCGAGGCGACCGTGGCCGGACCGGTCCCGCCGACGGGGAGAGCGCTGCACGCCGGAGCCGACGAGCTGTTCCGGCGCTGCGAGGCCGTCACCGCGCGGCTGCACGCGGCCGGCGTCGACGCCGAGGTCGTGGCCTCGCCCGGGGTCGTCGGCGGCGGGGGCGCGCCCGGGGTCGAGCTGCCCGGCTGGGCGGTCGGCCTGCCCGCCGGCCTCGCCCGGCCGTTGCGCACCGGGCAGGTCCCGGTGGTCGGGCGGGTGGCCGGGGACCGCCTGCTGCTGGACCTGCGCGCGGTCGAGCCGGCCGCGGACTCCGCACTCGCCGGAGCGGTGCTCTCCGCAGCCGGCGTCGGGAGCGCCTGAGTGGCCGTCGTCGCCACCGCCGGCCACGTCGACCACGGCAAGTCGACGCTGGTGCGGGCCCTGACCGGGACCGACCCGGACCGGCTGGCCGAGGAGCGGCGTCGCGGGCTGACCATCGAGCTGGGCTACGCCTGGACCGATCTGCCCGGGGCGGGGCGGGTCGCGTTCGTCGACGTGCCCGGGCACGAGCGGTTCCTCGCCACGATGCTCGCCGGGGTCGGGCCGGTGCCCGCCGTCCTGCTGGTCGTCGCGGCCGACGAGGGGTGGCGCCGCCAGACCGGCGAGCACGTCGCGGCCCTGGACGCACTCGGGGTCCGGCACGGACTGGTGGCCGTCACCCGCGCCGACCTGGCCGACCCGGCGGCGGCCACGGCAGACACCGCGGATCGGCTGGCGGACACGACCCTGGCCGGCATCCCCGCCGTCGCGGTCTCCGGCACCACCGGCCAGGGCCTGCCGCAGCTGCGGGCGGCGCTGGTGGAGCTCGTGCGCTCGCTGCCCGCACCGGCGCCGGCCCGCCGGTTGCGGGTGTTCGTCGACCGGGTGTTCAGCGTCCGCGGCTCCGGAACCGTCGTCACCGCAACGCTGGCGGCCGGGTCGCTGGCCGTCGGGAACGAACTCGAACTCGGGGCGACCGGGCGGCGGGCCACCGTCCGGGAACTGCAGTCGTGTTCCGAGCGACTCGACCGGGTCGGCGCCGTCGCCCGGGTGGCGCTGAACCTGCGCGGGGTGGACCGGGGTGGGCTCCGCCGCGGCGACCCGCTGCTGACCCCGGGTGCGTGGCACCTGACCACGGAGGTCGACGTCGAGCTGCACCCGGTACGCGCGGAGCGTGCGCCGGGCGCCGGCGCCGAGCGCGCACAGCCGGCGTTGCCCGCCGACCTGGTGCTGCACGTCGGGTCGGCCTCGCGCCCGGTGCGCGTCCGGGTGCTGGCCGGCTCCGACGGTCGCTTCGCCCGGCTGGGGTTCGCCGAGCCGCTCCCGCTGGAGCCCGGGGACGTCGGCGTCCTGCGGGACCCCGGCCGGCACGCGGTGGCCGCGGGGCTCACCGTGCGCGACGTCGCCCCCCGCCCGCTGGCGGTCCGGGGAGCGGCGCGGGCGCTGTCGGCCGAGCTCGCGGCCGCCGGGCCCGGGGACCTGGCGTCCCGGCTGCGCTCCCGGGGGATGGTCACCCGGTTGGAGCTGGACCGGACCGGGGTCCGGGTGCCCACGCCGCTGCCCCCGGAAGCGCTCGCGGTGGGGGAGTGGGTCGTCGACGCGCCGGGGTGGGCCGCCGCCGCCGTCCGGCTGGCGGCGGCGGTCCAGGCGGACCGGGCTGCGGACCCGGCGTCCGCCGGCGTCCCGGAACCGGCCGCCGCGGATCTCGCCGGGCTGCCCGACCCGGCGCTGCTGGCCCCGCTGGCCGCCGCTGCCGGCGTCTCCCGCCGGGCCGGGCGGCTGGTCCCGGCGGGAGACGCCGGACCGACCGTGCCCGAGCGCCTCCGGGAGCCGCTGCGCACGCTGGCCGGCCGGCTGGCCGCCGACCCGTTCGCCGCCCCGGACACGGAGACGCTCGCCGCGCTCGGGCTGTCCGAGCGGGACCTGGCGGTGCTCGCCGCGGCCGGGGCCGTGCTGCACCTGCCCGGCAGCGTCGTGCTGTTGCCGGACGCCGCAACCCGGGCGGCGGACGTGCTGGCCGGGCTCGACCAACCGTTCACCGTGTCTGCCGCCCGGCAGGCGCTGGGGACGTCCAGGCGGGTCGCGGTGCCGCTGCTGGAGCGGCTGGACCGCGAGCGACTCACCATCCGGGGGGAGACCGGCCTACGGCGGATCCGGTCGGACGCGCGGTGAGACCTTCATCACGTTGGAGTAACGAACAGTAGCAATCCCAGCCGGGTTCCACTTACGCCACGTGATTGGGTCGCTACCTGCAGTGATGACAGGGCGCCTCGCACGCGGCGTTGGCGCGCCGCAACATTGTTCCGGGCGGCCGGTCGGCTGAACAGCCGACGCGCCCAGTTTTCACCATTCCGTGATCTGACCTATGTTCGGCTCCGTCCGCGCCCCAAGGCGCGGCCGCCCCCCGGCACGCCGAGTCCTGCCACCGGGTGTGGTGACCTCTGAGTTTCCAGAGGCAGGAGTGGGGGACCCGAGAACGCGTGCCCCCGGGCACTTGGGGTGAAGCCGCGCATCGCGGCAGGGCCAGTCTCCGGCCCCAACCCGACAGCTCACCTCGCAGGCGTGTGGAGAGGACATCCATGTCGCAGCGCTACCAGGGACGACACCTCAGTCCCGCACCCGCCGCCCGTCCGTGGCGGGGCAAGGCAGTTCTCGCGGCCGCCGCCGGTGCCGGTCTGGTCGTTCCCGTCGTCGCCACCGCCTCGCCCGCCCACGCGGCGTCCGACTCGACCTGGGACCGCCTCGCCTCCTGCGAGTCCGGCGGCAACTGGTCCATCAACACCGGTAACAGCTTCTACGGCGGGCTGCAGTTCACCCGCAGCACGTGGCTGGGCTACGGCGGCGGCACGTACGCCTCCCGCGCCGACCTCGCCTCCCGCAGCCAGCAGATCGCTGTCGCCAACCGCGTTCTCGCCGGTCAGGGCTGGGGTGCATGGCCCGCCTGCTCGTCCAAGCTCGGCCTCCGCGGCCTGCCCACCACCGGCGGCTCGACCGAGGCCCCGGTGAGCGAGAAGCGTTCCGAGGCCAAGGCCGAGAAGTCGTCGACCAGGTCCACGTCGACCAGGTCCACGTCGGCCAAGTCCACGTCGACCCGGGCCAAGAGCACCAAGCGGACGGCCACCACGTCGGAGCCGGCTGCGCGCAAGGCCCAGCCCACCCGCGTCCGTCGCGCCACCCCGGTGTCCGGCTCGGTGTACGTCGTCAAGGCCGGCGACACCCTGAACAAGATCGCGGCGGCCCAGGGCGTCACCGGTGGCTGGAGCTCGCTGTACGCGGCGAACACCACCGTCGTCGAGGACCCCAACCTGATCTTCGTCGGCGAGAAGCTCGCCCTGCCGGCCTGATCGTCTC
>CAXTBU010000008.1:53269-57646 GCA_964242885.1 uncultured Actinomycetales bacterium | reverse complement strand
TCGACCGCATGACAGAACGGCCCCCCGACCTGCTGGTCGGGGGGCCGTTCCGTCGTCCGCGCCGGGTCAGCGACCGGCGGGCATCCGCTCGTCCACGGGCGAGGCGGTCGGGTCGGGCGAGCCCCGGTCGTCGAGGTCGCCCCGCACCGCACGGCGATGCCGGGGCTGCTGGCCGTCGCCCGGTGCGTCCGCACCTGACGTGCCGTCGCCGGGGGCGCCGTCCTCCTGCTCGGCGGGCGTCGGCACCGTCGCCGGCGCCGCGGCCGGGCCCGTGACAGATGCCGGAGCGGACGAGGCCTGCGCCGCCGCCTCCTCGCTGGCCTTGGCCTCGAGGCCGGACTGGGTGCGCAGCGGCAGCTCCTTGAGGAACACCACCAGCAGGAAGGCGGCGGCGAGCACGAACGCGCCCACCAGGAACACCGTCGTCATCGACTGCGCGAACCCCGCGTAGAACGGGTGGGCCAGCGTCTGGTCGGCGGTGGAGAGGAAGGCCGTGTCGTCCAGCGCACCGCTCGACGAGCCGGCCGGGACGGACCCGGGCGAGGTGGCGAGCTGCAGGATGCCCAGCAGCGGGCGGTTGCTCGGGTTGCCGGTCACGGCCGGGTCGGCGGCGACGGCAGCGAGGCTGCCGGACACCGTCTGGTACTGCCCCACGATGTTGTCGGTCACCGTCGAGTAGAGGATCGACAGGAAGACCGCGGTCCCCAGCGTCGCGCCGATCTGGCGGGAGAAGGTCACCGAGCTGGTGGCCACGCCGATCTCGGTGGGCGCCGAGGCGTTCTGGATGGCCAGCACCGTCGACTGCATGATGTTGCCGAGCCCGAGGCCGAACAGCGCCATCAGGAAGCTCAGGCCGACCAGCGAGGTGTCGGGGCCGATGACCAGCCACATGAGGACGAAGGCGACCGTCATCAGCGCGGTCCCGATGATCGGGAACACCTTGTACCGGCCGGTGCGCGAGGTGATCTGGCCGGACAGGATCGAGGCGACCATGATGCCGGCGGTCAGCGGCAGCAGCAGCAGTCCGGACTCGGTCGGGCTCTTGCCCTTGACGATCTGCAGGTACAGCGGCAGCAACGCGAGCCCACCGAACATGCCGGCCCCGACGAGCGCGTTGACGGCGGTGACGACACGGAACGTGCTGTTGCGGAAGAAGCGCAGCGGGATGAGCGCGTCCTCGCCGGCGCGGTGCTCGGCCACCAGGAAGCCGACCAGTCCGAGCAGGCCGATGACGTAGCCGGCGATGGACCGGCCACTGCCCCAGCCCCAGACCCGGCCCTGTTCGGCGACGGTGAGCAGCGGGACCAGCATCACGACGAGCGCGACGGCGCCGAGCCAGTCCACCTTGTGCGGCCGCGACGTGTGCGGGATGTGCAGCACCTTCCACACGACCGCGAGCGCGGCGATCCCGATGGGGACGTTGACCAGGAAGACGTACTTCCAGCCGGCGAAGCCGAGGATCGACTCCTGCCCGGCGAAGAAGCCGCCGATGACCGGGCCGAGGACGCTGGAGGTGCCGAAGACGGCCAGGAAGTAGCCCTGGTACTTGGCACGCTGCCGCGGCGGGACGATGTCGCCCAGGATCGTCAGCGCCAGCGAGAACAGGCCGCCGGCGCCGAGTCCCTGGAAAGCGCGGAACGCGGCCAGCATGTACATCGACGTCGAGAAGGCGCACAGGAACGAGCCGACGACGAAGATGCTGATGGCGATGAGGAAGAACGGCCGGCGGCCGTACATGTCCGACAGCTTCCCGTACAGCGGGGTCGCGATGGTCGAGGTGATCAGGTAGGCGGTGGTCACCCAGGCCTGGGCGGACAGCCCGTTCAGGTCGTCACCGATGGTCCGGATGGCCGAGGCCACGATCGTCTGGTCGAGTGCGGCCAGGAACATCCCGGCCATCAGCCCGCCGAGGATCGTCAGGATCTGCCGGTGGGTCAGACCCCCCTCGGCGGGAGCGGGATGTCCCGCCGCGGCTGGTGGTGCTGTCGTGGCGGTCACTGCGCGGTTCCCGGCGTCACTGGCTTCACTGCTTCTCCTGGCTTCACTGCTTCTCCTGGCGTACTCGGCGAACGGGACGCACTGGCTGAACGGGGGGTACTGGCTGAACGGGGGGTGCCGGCTGAACGGGGGGTGCCGGCTGAACGGGGCGTGCTGGTCGGGGTGCCCGGGGCGGCAGCGCCGTCGGGGACGTCGCGGCTGCGCCCGTCGCGGGGCAGCAGCAGCAACTCGAGGCCGTCGACGAACCGCTCGAGGGCGACCGCGAGGGCCTCGGACTCGACCGGGTCCCACTCGGCGACGACCGACCTGACGTAGGCCGCGCGTGCCAGCGCGAACCGCTCGGCCATCGACCGGCCGGCCTCGGTGGCGACGAGCAGGGTCGCGCGGCCGTCGTGCGGGTCCGCGCGGCGCTCGACGGCACCCTCCCGGACCAGTGCGGCGACCGCCCGGCTCACCTGGGAGGGGTCCATGTGCACGCGCTCGGCGAGTGCCCCGGCGCGCAGCGGGCCGTCGTCGGCCAGCCGGTGCACCACCACCAGCGTGGGCAGGTCGCGGCCACCGAGGGAGTCGGTGGCGATCTCCGCCTTCATCCGGGCGCCGAACCTGAACAGCCGGGTCAGCTCAGCGCTGATCCGCTCGGCGTGTGCGGCGGTCGCGGCGTCCGGAGCGGAATCGACGACGGTCATCGGAACTCCTCTCTCCGGACGGGCCGTCGGACCGGCCGTGACCGGACCAGCGGCGGTGCTCAACTGGACGACGTCAACTTGTTGCTTGCGTCCAGCATGCATCATGAACCCGCGGCGCGGGCGGTCCATTCCGCACGCCTGACGACGCGGGTCGAGGATGAGTCGCATGACCGACCGACCCCTGCCGCTGATCGGCTCGACCGACGCGCACACCGAGGACCGGCCCCGGCCGCCGGACACCCTCCTGCCCGCGGACCCCGCGGCCGACACCCTCGCGTGGGGCCGGGACCTGCCCGGGCGTGCCGCGCTGGACGACCTGGCCGCGGCCTCCCCCGCGTCCCCGGCCGTCTGGGCCGCGCTGGCCGAGACGGCGCTGGCCGCGAACCACCCGGTCGACGCCTACGCGTTCGCCCGCACCGGCTACCACCGCGGCCTGGACCAGCTGCGCCGGGCCGGCTGGCGCGGTGCCGGGCCGGTGCCGTGGGAGCACGCGCCGAACCGGGGCTGGTTGCGCGCCGTGGCGGCGCTGGCCGCCGCCGCCGATCGCCTGGACGAGCAGGACGAGGCCGTGCGCTGCCGCCAGCTGATCGCGGACTCCAGCGCGACCGCGGCCGGTGTCCTGCTGCCGGACCCGTTGGAGGCCGGGTGAGCTCCGCTCCCGTCGCCGGTGGCCCGCCCGTCGTCGTGGTCGGCGCCGGACTGGCCGGCGTCGCCGCGGCCCGTGCGCTGGCGGCCGCCGGCATCGCGGTGCGCGTCGTGGACCGCGGCCGGCGGATCGGCGGCCGGATGGGCGCGCGGACCGTCGACGGCCGGGCGGTCGACACGGGTGCCTCGTACTTCACCGTGCCGGACGGCCCGGCCGAGGACCCGGTGGCCGAGGCGGCTGCCGCCGAGTTCGCTTCGGTCGTCGCGGACTGGCAGCGGCGAGGGGTGGCGCGGGAGTGGACCGACACGTTCGCGACCGCCGATCCCGACCGGCTGACCGGTGCCAAGCCCGGCCCTGTGCGGTGGGGCGCGCCTGGCGGCCTGCGCAGCCTGGTCGAGGACCTCGCCGACCCACTGGACGTCACCAACCCGACCGAGGTGGCCGCGGTACGGCGGGCGGGCGGTGCACTGACCGTCGACGGCGAGCCCGCCGCGGCCGTCGTGCTGGCGATGCCGGATGCCCAGGCCCGACGGCTGGTGACCGGTACCGACGGGCAGCCGGTGACCGGCCTGGCCGACGTCGCCGCCGCGCTCACCCGCGACTCCGACCCGCAGGTCGCCGTCGCCGCGGGGTGGGAGACCCGGTGCTGGCCCGACTTCGCCGGGGTGTTCGTCAACGGCTCGGACACCCTGACGTGGATCGCCGACGACGGGTCCCGGCACGGCGACGACGCACCGGTGCTGGTCGCCCACGCGACGCCGGAGCTGTCCGCGGCGCACCTGGAGGACCCGGACGCGCTGATCGCGCCGGTCGTCGCCGACGTCCGGCGGATCCTCGACATCGGCGCCCCGCCGGTGTGGACGCTGGCCCAGCGCTGGGGGCTGGCGAAGGCCACCGGGCGCCGCGACGAGCCCTACCTGCTCACCGACCCCACGGCCGGTCCGCCGGTGGCCGTCTGCGGCGACGGCTGGGGCGGGCCGAGTCGCGTGGCGCAGGCGTTCGCGTCCGGACACCGGGCCGGGCAGGCACTGGCCACCCGACTCGTGC
>CAXTBU010000008.1:51928-53169 GCA_964242885.1 uncultured Actinomycetales bacterium | reverse complement strand
CCCGTGCCAGCGATCGTGCTCGTCGGTGCCCAGTGGGGCGACGAGGGCAAGGGCAAGGCCACCGACCTGCTCGGTAGCGACGTGGACTACGTCGTGAAGTTCAACGGGGGCAACAACGCCGGGCACACGGTGGTGATCGGCGACCAGAAGTACGCCCTGCACCTGTTGCCCAGCGGGATCCTCACCCCGGGCTGCTCCGCCGTGATCGGCAACGGCGTCGTCATCGACCTGCCGGTGCTGTTCGGTGAGATCGACGCTCTCCAGGCCCGGGGCGTGAGCACCGCCGGTCTGCGGGTCAGCACCAACGCCCACCTCATCGCGCCCTACAACCGGGTGATGGACAAGGTCACCGAGCGGTTCCTCGGCAGCCGGCGGCTCGGGACCACCGGCCGCGGGATCGGCCCGACCTACGCCGACAAGATGGCCCGGACGGGCATCCGCGTGCAGGACCTCTACGACGTGCCGATCCTCACCGCCAAGATCGAGGGCGCGCTGGAGCTGAAGAACCAGATCCTGGCGAAGGTCTACAACCGGCGGTCGGTGTCGGTCGAGGAGGTCCTCGAGGAGTTCCTGGCCCATGCGGAGCGGCTGCAGCCCTACGTCACGGACACCGTGGAACTGCTCGGGGCGGCCCTGGACCGCGGGGAGACGGTGCTGCTGGAGGCCGGCCAGGCCACGATGCTCGACGTCGACCACGGCACCTACCCGTTCGTGACCTCGTCCAACCCGACCGCCGGCGGCGCCTGCGTCGGGTCCGGGGTGCCGCCGACCCGCATCGACCGAGTCATCGGCATCGCGAAGGCGTACACCACGCGGGTCGGTGAAGGGCCGTTCCCGACCGAGCTGTTCGACAGTGATGGCGCCACCCTGCGCAAGGTCGGCGCCGAGTACGGGACGACGACGGGGCGGGAGCGCCGGTGCGGCTGGTTCGACGCGGTGGTCGCCCGGTACGCGACCCGGGTCAACGGGCTGACCGACCTGGTGGTGACCAAGCTCGACGTGCTCACCGGGTTCGACCGGGTGCCGATCTGCGTCGCCTACGACGTCGACGGCGAGCGGACGGACACGATGCCGTCGTCCCAGACCGCGTTCCACCACGCCAAGCCGGTGTACGAGTGGCTGCCCGGGTGGTGGGAGGACATCACCGAGGTCCGGGAGATCACCGCTCTGCCCAAGGCGGCGCGCGCCTACCTGGACCGCATCGAGCAGCTGGCCGGCGTCCGGGTGTCCGCGGTCGGGAC
>CAXTBU010000008.1:22350-51828 GCA_964242885.1 uncultured Actinomycetales bacterium | reverse complement strand
CGTCGTCAAGCACGACGGCCTGGCGGCCGGCAAGGGCGTGGTGGTGACCACCGACCGGGCGCAGGCGATGGCCCACGGGTCGGCGGCGTTCGCCGCCGGCGGGACGGTCGTGGTCGAGGAGTACCTCGACGGGCCGGAGGTGTCGCTGTTCTGCGTCTGCGACGGGCACCGGGTCGTCCCGTTGCTGCCCGCCCAGGACTTCAAGCGGCTCGGCAACGGCGACACCGGACCGAACACCGGCGGCATGGGCGCCTACGCGCCGCTGCCGTGGCTGCCGGCGGGTTTCGTCGACGACGTGGTCGACCGGGTCGCCCGGCCGACCGTGGCGCGACTGGCCGCCGAGGGGACGCCGTTCGCCGGGCTGCTCTACATCGGGCTGGCCCTGACCTCCCGGGGCACCCGGGTGGTGGAGTTCAACGCCCGGTTCGGCGACCCGGAGACGCAGGTCGTTCTCCCGCTGCTCCGGACCCCGCTGGGTGGCCTGCTGATGGCTGCCGCCACCGGCCGCCTGGACCTCGTGCCGGCGCCGGACTGGGACGCCGGTGCGGCGGTCGCCGTCGTGCTCGCCGCCGCCGGCTACCCCGGCACCGTCCGCACCGGGGACCCGGTCGGCGGCCTGGCCGCAGCCGCCGCCGTCGACGGGGTCACGGTCGTGCACGCGGGCACCGCCGCTGGTTCGGACGGTTCCGTGGTGTCGACCGGTGGCCGGGTGCTGGCAGTGACCGCTCACGGGTCGGACGTTCCTGCTGCGCGTGCGCGCGCCTACCGGGGGATCGCCGAGATCACGATCGTCGGTGGCCAACACCGCTCCGACATCGCCGCTGAGCCGTTCCCCTCGCCGTGAGGGGCCGACGCTGGTCGACCCACGCGGCGGACCGTCTGGTCAGGCTGGGTCGCCCGTGTCTCGGCGCGCCTGCCGCAGCTCGGCCGCCGTCAACCTCAGAACGCTTCTGGGCGGATCGAGTTCCGCCCAGTCCAACTCGATCACGACGTCCTCGACTTGGTGGGTCGGACACCCGAACTGCACCACCAGGTCGAAGGTCCACGTCGACACCACCGTGGGATCGTCGTCGGACTGGCCTCCGGAGCCCCCGGACACCTCCACGTCGAGACGTCGATCTCCCGAGGTGACCCGAAGGCCCAACTCGGTGGTCTCGCTGCCGGTCGGGTGCGGATCAAAGGTGAACCGGACGGCGTCCAACGGGAACCGAGCGACCGCATCCACTCGGAAACGAAGGCTCCTTGCGTGAACCAGGAAGCCGTTGACCGAAGCCGATGCGGTCCCGCCGGCCACCACCAGCTGCCTGGAGGTTTCCAGTTCCGAGCCGAGGCGGCCCGTCCATTCTCCCGACGACGACATCAGAAGAAACAACGGTTGTCGCCCGGCGGCCTGCACCTGGCGTCGGCAGTCTTTCCCGCAGAATATCCGTACCGTTCCGCTTGCAGATCAAAGACCCAAAGAGCCACCGCTATCGTCAAGACATCATTGTTCAGATAGCGCGACGACGAGCGGAAGTTTGTTGTCCGCCCGTAAACACTCCCCGTGTCGCCGAGCCCGACGTTGACGCCTCGATTCAGCGCCCAAATCTCGAGGTGAGCGTTTTGGAAACGACCGCTGTTCAGACTCAGCACCCCGAGAGATGTGATCTTCGAGGTCTTGGCACCCGGGTTGACTGTGACGTTGAGGTCGAATCTATCGGTCTCCTTGCAACCAGTTCTGTCACACCGGCCCGCACCGACGGCAAGTTTCAAGTTGTGCCAGTAGGAACGATCGGCACCAGCGGCGGTCCCGCGGACAGCGAATGCGTTGGGGTTCAAACCGCTGGCCTGGGGCACCGGAACGGGCGCCGATGCTTCTCTACTGGCCATCGGCGCCGAGCGGACCTTTGACGGACCGGACAATTGGAGGCTGAACCTTTTCAATAGGCGGTGCTGTTCCACGCCAGGGCTCCCGAGACCTTCAACCGGCTGTCCATCTTCAATGAGCGTTAGCCATTCATTGACGAGTCGCTTGGCAACCGCACGGTTCTTCTCGGTCTTCGATGCTTCCATCGCCAGTCCGTCGAAAATAGATTCGTCGTTGGAAGTCATGTACAAGATGGTGTCGTCCGGCGCCGAGCGAGTGCCCGCAGCGGGTGTTGAAGTGGAGACACCAGACCAGCCGATCAGACTTGCGAACATGGGAAGCACAGCGGTTACCGCGTGGGTTCTCGGCCACGATCGACGCATCATTGCTGACCTCTCGTCATGACACCCGCAGAGCATCGCCGGCCAGGCGGCACAGCAACGAAGAACGCTTGAAGTAGAACACCCGCGCACTTGGCTGGGCAAGAGCGCTTCCGGCGTGTCCTTGGATTCGCGCGTCAACAGCGTGACCCGGGCGTGCTGTCGCACGGCCTGACATCTCGATGAGCCGCGACGGTCATGGTCGGTTGTCGAAGAAGTCGGTGGGTGTTCGGAGGATCAGGGCTCGGGTGACGGCGACCTCGGCCGGGTCAGATGGCGCGACGAGGTCGGGACGACGCGCTTGCTGGGGAGCTGTGGCCCCGCCGCCGGGGAGCCTCTGCGAGACCTGGGATGCTGGGCCCATGACCCCGGACGTGCTGGCCAACCGGTACGCGTCGCCGGAGCTGCGGGAGCTGTGGTCGCCGGAACACAAGGTCGTGCTCGAGCGCCGGCTGTGGCTGGCGGTGCTGCGGGCGCAGCGGGACCTCGGCGTCGACGTGCCGGACGGGGTCGTCGAGGCGTACGAGCTCGTGGTCGACGATGTCGACCTCGCGTCGATCGCGGCCCGCGAGCAGGTGACACTGCACGACGTCAAGGCGCGCATCGAGGAGTTCTCCGCCCTCGCCGGCCACGAGCACGTGCACAAGGGACTCACCAGCCGGGACCTCACGGAGAACGTCGAGCAGCTGCAGGTGCGCGCGAGCCTGGAGTTGCTCCGCGACCGCGTCGTCGCCACGCTCGCCCGCCTCGCCCGGCTGGCGACCGAGCACGCCGGGCTGGTGATGGTCGGCCGCTCCCACAACGTGGCCGCGCAGGCGACCACCCTGGGCAAGCGGTTCGCCTCCGCCGCCGAGGAACTGCTGCTCTCCTACGAGCGGGTGGAAGCACTGCTCGCCGACTACCCGCTGCGCGGCATCAAAGGGCCGATGGGCACCAGCCAGGACCAGCTGGACCTGCTCGGCGGTGACCCGGAACGCCTGCAGGCACTGGAGGACCGGGTCGCCGAGCACCTGGGGTTCCGCGCCGGGCTGACCAGTGTCGGCCAGGTGTACCCGCGGTCGCTGGACTACGCGGTGGTCAGCCTGCTCGTGCAGGTCGCCGCCGGCCCGTCGTCGCTGGCGACCACGATCCGGCTGATGGCCGGTCTGGAGCTGGCGACCGAGGGCTTCCGGCCCGGTCAGGTCGGGTCCTCGGCGATGCCGCACAAGATGAACAGTCGCTCGTGTGAGCGGGTCAACGGCCTGGCCGTGGTGCTGCGCGGGTTCGCCGCGATGACCGGTGAGCTGGCCGGCGGGCAGTGGAACGAGGGCGACGTGTCCGACAGCGTGGTGCGCCGGGTCGCGCTGCCCGGTGCTTTCAACGCCGCCGACGGGCTGTTCCGCACCTTCCTCACGGTGCTGGACTCGTTCGGCGTGTTCCCCGCCGTCGTCGAGGCGGAACTCGAGCGCTACCTGCCGTTCCTGGCCACCACCAAGGTGCTGGTCGCCGCGGTCCGCGGCGGGGTCGGCCGGGAGGTCGCCCACGAGGCGATCAAACAGCACGCGGTCGCCGTGGCGCTGGGCATGCGCGAGTCCGGCGGGGCGGGTGGTGCGGAGCTGGTCGGGCGGCTGGCCGCCGACCCGCGCCTCGGGCTGGACCGGGCAGCGCTGGAGGCGCTGCTCGCCGACCGGGCCGGCTTCACCGGCGCCGCGGTCGACCAGGTCGCCGCTGTCGTCGCCCGGATCGAGCCGGTGCTGGCCGCGCACCCGGACGCCGCCGCCTACACCGCGGACGGTGTCCTGTGACCGGCGAGCACCGGCGATGAGCACCGTGGCACCGCGGACACGGACCCGGACAGGGCACCCGGCCGCTCGGCCCGCTCGCACTGCGGCCACCCTCGGTGCGCTGGGCGTCGTGTTCGGCGACATCGGTACCAGCCCGATCTACACGATCCAGACGATCTTCAGCCCGGCGGACCCGCACCCGGTGCCGGTGACGACCGACAACGTCTACGGCCTGGTCTCGGTGGTCTTCTGGTCGGTGACGATCATCGTGACGGCCCTCTACGTCGGGTTGGTGCTGCGCGCCGACAACGACGGCGAAGGCGGGATCCTGTCGCTGATCACGCTCGTCGCGCGCCCCGGGCGCCGCGGGGCCGGGGCCTCCCGGGTGCGCACCGTGGCCGTGCTCACCGCTCTCGGGATCTTCGGCGCCTCGCTGTTCCTGGCCGACAGCATGATCACGCCCGCGATCTCCGTGCTGTCGGCGGTCGAGGGCCTGCGGGTGGTCCAGCCCGACCTCGAGCCGCTCGTCATCCCGCTGACCGTGGTGATCATCGTGGCGCTGTTCGCGGCGCAGCGGGTGGGCACGGCGCGCGTCGGGAGGCTGTTCGGCCCAGTGATGATCGCCTGGTTCCTGACGATCGGTGCCGCCGGTGTCAACGGCATCGCCAGGGAACCGGCCATCCTCCGCGCGCTGGCCCCCACCTACGCCCTCGGCTTCCTCACCGGCCACTTCGAGGTCGCCTTCTTCGCCCTGGCTGCGGTGGTGCTCGCCGTCACCGGAGCCGAGGCGCTGTACGCCGACCTCGGCCACTTCGGCCGCTCGCCGATCACCCGCGCCTGGCTGTTCCTCGTCTTTCCTGCCTGCACGCTGTCCTACTTCGGGCAGGGCGCGCTGGTGCTGTCCGACCCCGGCCCGGAGGGCGCCGTCCGGGCCCCCTTCTTCCTGCTGGTGCCCTCGTGGGCGCTGATCCCGCTGGTGGTGCTGGCCACCGCCGCCACCGTCATCGCCTCGCAGGCCGTCATCACCGGCGCGTTCTCCGTCGCGCGCCAGGCCGTGCAACTCGGCTACCTGCCCCGGCTGCGCATCCTGCACACGTCCGCCCAGACCATCGGCCAGATCTACGTGCCGGCGGTCAACTGGGCCCTGATGGTGATGGTCATCGTGCTGGTGCTGACGTTCCAGACCTCGGCGGCGCTGGCGTTCGCCTTCGGGATGGCCGTGACGGGCACCATCGTGGTCACCACGCTGCTGCTGTTCTACGTGGCCCGCCGGCAGTGGGGCTGGCCGCTGTGGGTGGTGCTGCTCGGCGGTGGCACCGCCCTGGTGCTCGAGCTGCTCTTCCTGGCCGCGAACCTGACCAAGCTGATCAGCGGTGCCTGGCTGCCGTTGCTGATCGCCGTGACCATCTTCACCGTCATGAGCACCTGGCAGGCCGGGCGGCGACTCGTCACCGCCCGGCGTGAGAAGCAGGAGGGACTGCTCGCGGACTTCGTCGACGAGCTCCACCGGCGCCGCCCGCCGGTGGTGCGCGTGCCCGGCACGGCGGTCTTCCTCAACCGGGGCAGGGACACCGCGCCGCTGGCCCTGCGCACCAACGTCGACCAGAACCACGTGCTGCACCAGCACGTCGTCATCGTCACCGTGGACATCGCGCCGGTGCCGGTGGTCGCCGCCGGGCAGATCGCTGTCGTGGACGACCTGGGCCACCGCGACGACGCCATCACCTACGTCACCGCCCACTTCGGGTACATGCAGCGCACCGACGTGCCGGCGGTACTCGCGGCGCTGGCACCGGGGGACCTGGAAGCCCCCCTGGACCTGGCCGATGCCGGGTACTTCCTGTCCACCGTCGAACTGCACGTCGGCGACGGCCCGGGCATGCCCCGCTGGCGCAAGCGGCTGTTCGTCGCGACCTCGCACCTCGCCGCGGACGCCGCGCAGTCCTTCGACCTGCCGCGGGACCGCACGATCATCGTCGGTGCCCGGGTCGACGTCTGACGGGCGCTCATCCACCACCGAGCATCGAGAGAAGGGCCGGCGGTGCCTGGGCGACCACGGCCCGAGGGGCGCCGGGTGGCTTCGCCAGGACCCGACGGCACCCGTCGAGCTCGACGTACACCGTCGGGTCCTGGTGTTCGGGGAGGCTCAGAACGGCGAAGCGTGCGGCGCCGAGCCGGCAGGGCTCGGCCGCGGCTGCATCCGCGAGAAGGGCGCCGGCCCGCGCCTGCTCGGCGGCGCTGAGCATGCCGCCGCCGGTGAACGACCCCGTCGCGCCGACGCGGCCGACCTCGGCGGCCGGTACCCGGAACCGGCACACCCGGACCCGCTGGGCATCGTCGAAGGGGTCCGCACCGAGCGCGCCCGGCGGTGCGACGGGTCCGGTCGACCGATCGGTCGCGACGTGAACCAGGTTCGTCGACGCCCGGCGACACGCGATCCGGACCGCACCGGGAGCCTGGAGCTGTTGGATCGGCCACAGCGCCACCGAGCGCGGCCGCAGCGCCTCGATCGCGGCCGCGACCTCCGCCTGCGGTGCGCCGCACGCCTGCCGGGGACCCGCCGCGTGGACCCAGGACCCGTCGGCAGACGTCATCACCAGGAAGGGGTCGGCGTAGGCGACCGCCGGGCACGCCAGGTCGGCCGGCCTGGGGTCGTCCGGTCGGCGCAGCGCGGCGGTGAGCCGATCGACCCTGCCGGGGTCGCTGTCGATGACCTCCTGACCGAACAGGGTCCGGCTGCCGTCCGGGGCGACCCGGTCCGCTGTCCGGCAGATGGTCGCCGAGACGGGGCGGGATGCCGCGGGCAGGTGGACCGCGGGGACCGCCGGGACCCACCCGAACACCGCCCCGGCGAGCGCCCGGCAGGACGGCCAGGAGATGGCCCCCGACCCCGCGGTGGTCGCGGCGGCCGTCGGCGTGTCAGCCGCCGGCTCGCCCGCGACCGACCTGGCGGGGGTGCACGACGCGGTTGCGAGCACCGCGGCACAGGCGGCCGCCACGGCGGCGGCGGCGAGGCGTGCGGGTGACCGGCGGTTGCGGTCGGTGGACTCCACGGCGCTCCGATCTGCGCTCGGATCTCGCGGACGACGGTCGGACGCACGCGGACCGCTGACGGTTCCGGTCCCGGGGGAGCCGGGGTGGCGTCCTCCGCCCAGGATGGGCGTCGTGCCCTCCTTCACCCCGGACACGATGGCCGCGGCCGACGTCTACCACCTGATGACCGCCCTGGTGGTCCCCCGGCCGATCGCCTGGGTGTCGACGCGCTCGGCCGGCGGGGTGGCGAACCTCGCGCCGTTCAGCTACTTCCAGATGGTGTCGCAGGACCCGGCGACCCTGCAGGTCACGTTCTCCGGCCGCAAGGACAGCCTGGTCAACATCGAGCAGACCCGGGAGTTCGTCGTCAACGTCGTGGACCGGGCCAACCTCGAGGCGATGAACGCGACCGCCGTCGACGCGCCGGCCGCCGTCGAGGAGATGGTGCTGGCCGGCATCGCGATGGCCGACTCGTCCGTCGTGGCGCCGCAAGCGCGTCGCCGACGCCCCGGCCGCGCTGGAGTGCCGGTTCGCCGACAGCATCGGGTTCGGGTCGAACACCGTCGTGTTCGGCCGGGTCGTCGCGGTGCACGTCGCCGACCGGCTGTGGCGCGACGGCCGCGTGGACCAGGACGCCCTCGACGCGGTCGGGCGCGCGGCCGGGTCCCGCTACCTCGTCGGCGCTGAACCCGTCGACCTGCGGCGCCCGAGCTGGGCCGACCGCGGCTGACCTGGCGGAGCCGACGCCGCAGGTCGGCTGGTCGCCGGTTGGTCGCAGGGGCGTACCGAACACGACCACATCCGGCGCCAGCGGGCCCGAACTGCCCGAACGGCGTCGATCTGGTCGCGAACGGCTCGCCAGCGCCGACGTCCCCCCGGCGCGGCCCGCCTCAGCTGGCGGCGAGGTCGGACATGTCCAGGCTGAACCGGTAGCGGACGTCGTTGCGCTCCAGCCGGTCCAGTGCGGTCTGCACCTGCGTCGACGGCAGCACCTCGACGTCGGCGGTGATCCCGTGCTCGGCGCAGAAGTCGAGCATCTCCTGCGTGCGCGGACGCCCGCCGCTGCCGGCCGAGCTCAGGCTCTTGCGCCCGATCAGCAGGCTGAGGGTCGACACGGTCACCGGGCCGAGGTACCCCAGCGAGCACAGCGTTCCGTCGAGGGCGACGCACCGCAGGTACGGCTCGAGGTCGTGCGGGGCGGAGACGCAGTCGACGACCAGGTCGAGCCGGTCGGCCTGCGCGGCCATCGCGTCGGGATCGGTGGAGACCACGACGTGCTCGGCGCCGAGCCGGCGGGCGTCGTCGGCCTTGCCCGCCGAGGTGGTGAACACGGTGACCGAGGCGCCCATGGCGGCGGCGAAGCGGACGGCCAGGTGACCGAGCCCGCCGAGCCCGACGACGCCGACGGTCGAGCCGGGGCCGACCTGCCAGCGGCGCAGCGGCTCGAAGACGGTGATCCCCGCGCACATCAGCGGGGCGACGCCGGCCGGGTCCAGCTCCGGCGAGCGGGAGTAGACGAACCGGTCCCGGACGACGTACTCACTGCTGTAGCCGCCCAGCGTGGTCGTGCCGTCGCGCCGGTCGCTGCCGTTGTAGGTCAGCGTCGGGAACTCGCGGCAGAAGTTCTCCTGGCCGGCCCGGCACATCTCGCACTCGCCGCACGAGTCGACGATGTTGCCCACCGCCACGGGGTCGCCGACGCGGAAGGCCGTCACGTCCGCGCCGACCGCGGTCACCTCGCCGACGAACTCGTGCCCGGGCACGACCGGGAACAGACCGCCGTCGGCGACCGGGGTGTGCAGGACGTGCAGGTCGGTGTGGCAGACGCCGCAGTAGGTGACCGCCACCGCCACGTCGTCGGCCCGCAGGTCCCGGCGTTCCAGCCGGCGGCGCTGCAGCGGCTGGTCCGGTCCGTCCGCCTGGTACCCGAACATCGCGCGCATCGCTGTCTCCTCGTCATCACTACTAACCGGTTGGTACTCAGCCGACGCTAGTCGACTCGCACGGCCGCTGCCAACCAACCGGTCAGTAACATGAGCGTACGGTGCCGTCCATGCGGGACGCGGCGGCGACGAGACGGCGGATCCTGGGTGCCGCGACCGCGGAGTTCGCCGAGCACGGCCTCGCCGGGGCCCGCGTCGACCGGATCGCCGCCGCGGCGGCGACCAACAAGGCCCAGCTCTACAGCTACTTCGGCAACAAGGACGCGCTGTTCGACGCCGTCTTCGACGCCAGGGTGACCGCGAACGTCGACCGGGTCCCGGTGACCGCCGACGATCTGCCGGGGTATGCCGTGCGGCTCTACGACGCCTACCTGGCCGACCCGTCGCTGGTGCGGCTCGTGACCTGGGCCCGGCTGGAGCGCACGCCGACCGGCGACCTGTTCGGGCGCGTCGCCGGCCACGACGTGCCCGAGCTGCAGCTCGTCGCCGACGCCCAGGCGGCCGGCGTGCTCGTCGGCGACCTGGACCCGGGCGACCTGTGGGCGATGCTGATCGCGCTGGCCGCGACGTGGGCGCAGGCATCGATCGTCTTCACCGCTGCGCCCGCTGACCGGCCCGCCGAGCACGCCCGCCGTCGCCGGGCGCTCGAAGCGACCACCCGGCGGGCGTTCTGCCGCTGACGGCTCCGACCCGCCGACTCGGGTTCGGATGCGGCACCATGGGATCCGCCCGGCGTGTGCCGGACACCTGCCGCCTTCCGGGGAGACGATGACCAGCCGCCGCGCCGACGGCCCCTCCCGGAGACCCTCGTGCTGACCGCCGTCCTGCTGCTGGTCGCCGCGCTCGCCCTGATCGTGGCCTGCGGCGCGTTCGTGGCCGCCGAGTTCAGCCTGGTGACGGTCGACCGGGCCACCATCGAGCGGTCCGCCGCCGAGGGTGACCAGCGCAGCGCCGGGGTCCTCACCGCGCTGCGGTCGCTGTCCACGCAGCTGTCCGGGGTGCAGCTGGCGATCACCGTCACCAACCTGGCCATCGGGTACCTCGCCGAGCCCGCGATCGCCGCGCTGCTCGAGCCGCTGCTCGGCCGGTTCGGTCTGGGCGAGATGACCGTCACCGGGGTGGCCGTCACGCTCGCGCTCGTGCTCGCGACCGGGCTGACGGTGGTCTTCGGCGAGCTGGTCCCGAAGAACCTCGCGGTCGCCTCACCGCTGGCCACCGCGCGGGCGGTCCAGGGCGTGTCCCGCGGCTTCGCCCGGGCGATGCGGCCGCTGATCGCCGCGCTGAACGGCACCGCCAACGCCGTGCTGCGGATGCTGGGCGTCGAGCCGCAGGAGGAGCTCGCCTCGGCCCGGTCACCGCAGGAGCTCGCGAGCCTGGTGACCCGGTCGGCCGACGAGGGCGTCCTGGAGTCCGGGACCGCGCGGATGGTCCGCCGGGCCCTGACCCTCGGCGACCGCGACACCGCCGAGGTGATGACCCCGCGGGTGCGGGTGCACACCGTGGAGGCGGACGCCCCGGTCACCGAGGTCGTCGACCTGGCCCGGCGCACCGGCCGGTCCCGATTCCCCGTCGTCGGCACCAGCCTGGACGACGTCCTCGGCGTCGTGTCGATCCGGCAGGTGGTGGCCGTTCCCCGGCACCAGCGGGCGACCACCCCGGTCCGGTCGGTGATGGTCCCGCCGCTGCTGGTGCCCGCGACCGTTCCGGTCGACGACCTGCTGGAGCGGCTGCGCGGCAGCCGGCTGCAGATCGCCGTGGTCGTCGACGAGTTCGGCGGCGTCGACGGCATCGCGACGCTGGAGGACGCGGTCGAGGAGATCGTCGGCGACGTCGTCGACGAGCACGACCGCTCCACCCCGCAGGCGGTCCGCCGGGCCGACGGCGCCTGGTCGCTGGCCGGTCTGCTGCGCCCGGACGAGGTGAGCGACCTGACCGGGCTGCTGCTGCCCGAGTCCGAGCACGCGGAGACCCTCGCCGGTCTGGTGGTGGCCGCCCTCGGCCGGATCCCGGAGGCCGGCGACACGGCGACGCTGCACCTGCAGCCGGTCGCGGCTGTCGCCGACGCCCCCGACGGCGAGCCGGTGCGGCCGGTGGCCGTGACCGCGACGGTGACGGCGATGGACCGGCGGCGCGTCGACCGGGTTCGCCTCGTCGTGCAGTCCGGTGACGGCGCGGAGGCTGTGGAGCCGGCGGTGCGCCCGGGTGCCCGGGTTGGTGCGGTCGCGGCCGGGCGGAGGTCCGCATGAGCACCGGTGTCGCGATCCTCGTCGCCGTCGGGCTGCTGATCGCCAACGCCTTCTTCGTCGGGGCCGAGTTCGCGATCATCTCCGCGCGACGGGAGAGCCTGGAGTCCCGCGTGCGCAGCGGGTCCCGCGCCGCCCGCACGACCGTGGCCGCGATGGCGAACGTGTCGCGGATGATGGCCGCTGCCCAGCTCGGGGTCACCGTCGCCTCCCTCGGGCTCGGTTACGTCGCGGAGCCCGCGGTGGCGCACCTGGTCGAGGTGCCGTTCGAGGCGGTCCACCTGCCCGAGCAGCTGCTGCACCCGGTGTCGTTCGCGATCGCGCTCACCCTGGTGGCCTTCTTCCACGTGGTGCTCGGCGAGGTGGTGCCGAAGAACCTCGCGCTCGCCGGGCCGGAGCGCGCCGCGGTGATCCTCACCCCACCGCTGGTGGTCTTCGCGACCGTCGCCCGCCCGGTCGTCGCGGCGCTGAACGGCATCGCGAACCTGACGTTGCGGGCGGTCGGCGTCCAGGTCCGCGACGAGGTCCAGGGCACGTTCACCCGCGCCGAGATGGCGGGCCTGGTCGACCAGTCGCGCGAGGGCGGCCTGCTCGACGACGACGAGGGCCGGTTGGTGATGAGTGCTCTCGACCTCGGCGAACGTGACGCCAGAGCGGTGCTCCTGCCGTCGGCCGAGCTGGTGACCGTGCCCGCCGGGGTGACGCCGGCCCAGCTGGAGCAGGTGGCGGACGACAGCGGGTTCTCCCGCTTCCCCGTCGCGGAGCCCGACGGGACGCTCACCGGTTACCTGCACCTGAAGGACGTGCTGGACAACGACGACGAGCACCTGCACGACCCGGTGGAGCGGCGCTTCTTCCGGCCGCTGCCGGCGGTCCGGGACACCGACCCGCTGCACCGGGTGCTGGCGGCGATGCAGAAGACCGGCGCGCACCTGGCCCGGGTGGTCGATGCCGAGGGCAGTTCCCTCGGGATGGTCGCCTTCGAGGACGTCATCGAGGAGCTCGTCGGCGAGATCCGCCAGGAGGCGCTCCGCCCATCGGTGTGAGGGCCGCTCAACCCCTGACGAGGGTGGCCGTTCCCCGGCCGGCGGCGTCCACCAGGACCAGTCGGTCCTCGTCGATGCCGGCGCGGGCAGCCCGTGTCAGGGCGTGGCCGACGTCCGGGCCGTCGCAGCGGACGAGCGGAACCGTCGGCTGGGACACGGCGACGAGGCGCCCGGCGCCACCGGCCGACCAGTGCCCGGACTGCTCGTTGCACCCGTCGGAGCCGGTCCAGCTGCCGTCCGCGCGCAGCTCGACGAACGGCTGGACCGGTGCCCGTCCGACGGCCGCGACTCCGTCGGGCCCCTTGGCCGGCCGGGTGGGGCCGCCTGCCCCGTCGGGGCCGCTCGCCGCGCCGAGGAACGTCCAGCGACCGACGAGGTCGTCCCGAGTGGCCGGCTCGACCCCGGCCGGCAGGCCGGGCACGGCACCTTCCTCGGCGCGGCCGGTGCCGACGGCCGGTCGGGCCGGTGTTCCGGGCGCCCGCTCCAGGGCGACCGTCGCGCGGCCGTCGGCGTCGAGCAGCGTGAGCCCGCTCCCGGCGGTCCGGAACCCGGACGCGGCCTCCAGCCAGTCCAGGTGCGGGTCGATCGCCCGCAGCGTCGGGCAGCTCTGGTCCACCGACGACAGGTGCACGGCCAGCAGGGCGGTCGACCCCGAGGGAGCCGATGCCCAGCTGCCGCTGAGAGTGGCGCACGGGACTGTGACGGTGACCCCGCTTCTCGCGAAGGTCACCACCCCGACGGAGCTGTCCGAGCCGGTGCGTCGCCAACTGCCGAGTAGCCGGTCCGCGGGTCCAGCGGAGCCGCTCGGCGGTGCCGGGCCCGCGGTGGCCGAGGTCCCGGTCGCGACTGGAGCCGGCGTCGTGGCAGCCGTGCCGGCATCCGTCGCCGTCCCACAGCTCGACAGCGCTACCGCGCACACCGCGGCGGCCACGGTCGTCGCGCGGGCCGGGTGGCGGCGGAGCGGTCGAACGCCTGGAGTCGGCGGGACTGGTCGGTCGGGCATGACGGTGGGACGCGGGTGGCGCCCGATCGGTTCCACGGTGGGCCGGTGGTCGCCGCCGGAGACGCTGCGCCCGACTCCCGCGCGCCCTGCCAGGATCACCGGCCATGGCGATCGTCGACCGGCTCCGCGACCTCGGGCTCGAGCTGCCGGCGGCGCCCCGCCTGCCGCCCGGCCACACCACCGCCTTCAGCTGGGTCCGGGTCGTCGGGACCCGCGTCCTGGTGTCCGGCCACGGGCCGCAACAGCCGGACGGGCGCCCGGCAGGGCCGTTCGGCCGCGTGCCCGACGCGGTCTCCCTCGAGCAGGCACGGACATCGGCACGGTTGGCCGCGCTGTCGGTGCTCGGCAGCGTCCAGCGGGCGGTGGGCGACCTCGACCGGATCGACACCTGGTTGACGGTCACCGGGTTCGTCCAGGCGGAGCCGGGTTACCCGCAGACGACCGCGGTGCTCAACGCGTTCTCGGAGCTGGTGCTCGACGTGTTCGGGCCGGTCGTCGGCGAGCACGCGCGGACGGCGATCGGTGTCGCCGCACTGCCGCTGGACCTACCGGTGGTCGTCGCCGCCGAGCTGGCGCTCGCCAGGTGAGCTCGCCCCGGCTCGTGCTCCTGTGCGGGCTACCGGGTTCGGGAAAGTCGACGTTCGCGCGCCAGCTGGTCCGGGAACGGCCGGCGGTGACGTTCTCCCCGGACCAGTGGAGCGCTGATCTTAAGGTCAGTGTCTTCGACGAGCCGTTCCGCTACCGGTTGGAGCAGCGGTTCATCGGCCTCGGCTGGGAACTGCTCGCCCTCGGTGTCACCGTGGTGCTCGAGTTCGGCCTGTGGGGCCGCAGTGAGCGCGACGTGCTCCGGGAGGGAGCCCGGGCACGCGGCCTGGCGGTCGAACTGCACTTTCTCGACGTCGACGTCGACGAGCTGTGGCCGAGGTTGGCGGCGCGCAACGGCCGGGCCGAGCACGGCGCGGTCGTTCTGACGCGAGCCGATCTGGAGCAGTACGCCCGGGTGTTCCAACGACCGGACGACGCGGAGCTGGCACTGTTCGATGCGCCCCTCAGCGTGCCGCCGACCGGTTCGTGATCGATCCCCGGGGCGCCAATACCCTGTCCTGACGGCGATCTGTCGCCACCCATGTGCGAGCAGTGATCTCGTGGTTCTGTCGGTGGGCCCCCGTAGCGTCAGCGTCATGACCACCACCGACGTGCGCGTGCAGCGCCCGCTGCAGCACGCGGTCACGTCGATCACCGCGGTCCTCGACGAGCTCGACGCCACAGGTCGCCCGGCGCTGTGGTCGCTGCTGGACACCGAGGTGGACGGGGCGCTCGCCGACCTGTCGCGGGTGGTGTCCCGCGCCCGGGTGCGGCTGGCGGAGATCGTCGCCGAGGGCCGTCGCCGGAACCGCCCGGGTGACGTCAGTGCCGCGAGTTCGGTCGCGTGGCTGGCGCAGAGCCTGCAGGTGGCGCCGGCCGAGGCGACCCGGCTGCTGGCCTCGTCCCGGTCTCTCGAGCAGGCCGCCGACGACCCGACGACCGCGCCCATCGTCGACGCCGCCCGCTCCGGCGAGATCGGGTTCGACCAGGCGGTCGTCGCCGTCGACGCGGTCGCCGCCCTGCCGGACGAGGTCGCGGACCGGCGGGCCGAGGCCGGCACGGTGATGCGCGCCGCCGCGTCGGTCCTCGACCCGGTCCAGCTCCGGCAGGCCGGCCGGCGCCTCGTCGCCGTGCTGGACCCCGACCAGGGCGACCGCCTGTTGGCCGCGCAGCTCGAGCGTGACGAGCGCGCCGCCGTCGACCGCCGCTCCCTCGTCCTGCTGCCCGCCGTAGCCGGGCTCGTCCGTGGCCGGTTCGAGCTCCCGGTGGCCGACGCCGCCGTGGTGACCGCTGCCCTCTCGCCCCTGGCGGCACCCGCCGCGGCGGCCGCGCCGGACGTCGGTTCGCCGATCGACGCGCTGCGACCGTCGCCGGACGACGCCCTGCGGGATGCGCGCAGCCCGCGGCAGCGGATGGCCGACGCGCTGGTCGAGGCGTGCCGGCGGTCCCTCGGCGCCGGCGGGTGCCCGACCACCGGCGGGGAGCGCGCCCAGGTGGTGGTGACCGTCGGGCTCGACCACCTCCGCCGGTCGACGGGCGCGGGCGACCTGCTCGACGGCGAGCCGGTCGCCCCGTCGGTGCTGCGCCGGATGGCGTGCGATGCGGGAGTCCTGCCCGCCGTCCTCGGCGGCGCCGGTCAGCCACTCGACGTCGGCCGGGAGGCGCGCACCGTGCCCACCGGCATCCGCCGGGCGCTCGCCGTCCGGGACCGCGGCTGCGCCTTCCCGGGCTGTGATCGCCCGCCCGGGTGGTGCGACGCCCACCACATCCGCCACTGGGCCGACGGCGGCCCGACCGCGCTGGCCAACCTGGTGCTGCTGTGCGGCCACCACCACCGCACCGTGCACAGCGCCGGCTGGCGGGTGGCCGTCGCACCCGACGGCCACCCCACCTGGCGGCCGCCGCCGTGAGGCGACGAGTCGTCGGGGCACGCCCACCCGCTGGTGTGCCGACCGGCGGGTCGCCGCCGGCCTCGGCACGATGGGGAACGGCCGGTTCCCACCGGCCGCCACGAGCGCCGAGCATGCAGGGAGCACCCGATGAGCAAGGAACTGAACGCCGCCACGCAGGAGAAGGCCGCTGGGCTGCTGAACAGCGGCAACGTCGACGGGTTCGTCGACACCCTGTTCGCCGTCGACGCGGTCGACCACGACCCGGCGCCGGATCAGGGGCCCGGTCGCGAGGGCTACCGGAGCTTCTTCCACAGCCTTGCCACCGCGTTCCCGGACGCCCACCTCCAGCCGGTCGCGTCGGTGGCCGACGACGACACCATCGCCTTCGCCTACACGCTGACCGGGACGCACAAGGGCGACTTCCAGGGCATCACGCCGACCGGGAAGTCGATCGAGGTCCGCGGCCTGCAGATCGGCCGCTTCGAGAACGGCCAGATCGTCGAGCGCTGGGGCTCCTCGGACCAGCTCGGCATCCTCCAGCAGATCGGTGCGGCTCCCGGCGGTTCGACGAGCCTGGTCGACAAGGTCAAGGGCGCGCTCGGCGGCTGACGGGCGGCGCCGGCCTTCCAGTGGTGGCTCGGGTCCTCCTGCGGTAACCAGGAGTCATGAGTGGACTACTGGACGGTCGGGTCGCCCTGGTGAGTGGTGCGTCGTCGGGGATCGGCGAGGCGATCGCGGAGGGGTTGGCCGCCGCCGGGGCGGCGGTCGCGGTCTGCGCGCGGCGCGAGGACCGGCTCGCCGACCTCGTCGAGCGCATCGAGAAGGCGGGCGGACACGCCGTGGCCGTGCCGCTGGACGTGACGGACGCCGACGCCTGCCGAGCCGCCGTCGAGCGGGTCCGGGACGAACTCGGCGGCCTCGACGTCCTCGTGGCGAACGCGGGCGTCGGGTCGTTCGTGCCGGTGCTTGACGCCGACCTCGCGGACTGGCGCCAGATGGTCGAGACGAACCTGTTCGGGGTTGCTCTACCTGGTGCACGCCGCGCTGCCCGGCATGGTGGACGGCGCGCTCGACAGCGCGGGTCGTGTCCGGGACGTCGTGGTCGTCAGCAGCCTCGCGGGGCGCGAGTCGTTCCCGGGCAGCTCCGTCTACAGCGCGGTCAAGCACGGGGTCAACGCGTTCAGCGAGTCGCTGCGCCAGGAGGTCTCCGCCCGGGGCGTCCGCGTCACCGTGGTGGAGCCCGGGCTGGTCCGGACCGAGGCCACGGCCGACGCGCTGGCCGACGGCGCGGACGGGCAGTTCGCCGACGAGGGTGAGCCGCTGGAGGCGACCGATGTCGCCGATCTGGTGACCCACGCCGTGTCGTTGCCCGCCCGGGTGAACCTGCACGAGGTCCTGATCCGCCCGAGGGGCAACCACTGACCGACCGGCATCACTGCTCCGCCAGCTGCTTGACGGCGAGCAGCCGCCGGTCCCACTGGGCGGCGACGTCGGCGAGCCAGGCCGCCGAGCGGTCTAGTTCGATGCGCCGTACCGACCACAGCACCTCCCGGCCGTGCCGCTGCTGCCCGACCAGGCCGGCTCGGTCCAGCACCCGCAGGTGCTTGTCGACGGCCTGGCGGCTCACGTCCAGCGGCGCGGCGAGCACGGTGGCCGACGCCGCGCCACCGTCGGCCAGCGTCTCCACGAGACGCTGGCGCACCGGGTCGCCGAGCGCCGCGAAGACCTCGGCGACCGCGGGCGCGCTCACGGCCGGCGGGTGAGGAACGCCCGCGCGGCCGCGAGCTCGGAGGCCCAGCCCTCGTCGTTCTCGCGACAGGTGCTCTCGCGGCGGTCGGGGGACAGGCCCGCGAAGCCGCTCTCGACCACCCGCAGCGTCACGCCGCCCGCCCGCGGCTCGATCGTGAACTCGACGAGGGTCGGTGGCTGGGTGCCGTCGTCGCGCTCCCCGCTGGACCAGCGGAAGGCGGCGTAGGACGGCGGGTCGAGCTGCACCACCTGGAGCCGGAACTCGCCGTAGCTCGCGTGGCGGACCAGGACGTGGTCGCCGCGGTCCTCCACGGTGTTGTCCACGACGGTGCCCTCGTTGATCCACCAGCCCGGGCGGGAGACCAGCTCCCACACCCGCTCGGCTGTCGCGTCGATGTCGATGGACCGCTCGATGCGGTCGGCCACGGTCGTGGTCATGGCAGCTCCCTGAGGTAGGCGTGCAACTGAACAGTTGCACGCAGGTCGGCTGCGCGCAACCGTTCAGTTGCGCGGCGACGACACCCGGGCTGCGTCCAGCGCAGCGACCACCAACCGGTCCAGCCCATCGGGGTCCGCGACCAGGTCGATGCCGACGATGCGCTCGCCCACGAACCGCATCCGCAGGGCCAGCGCGAGCCGGCCGCCGGGTGCGAGGACCAGACCGACGGACCCGTCGACGAGCGCGACCGCCGAGTGCCGGGCACGGGCGGGGTAGGAGTTCGCGCGCCCGGCGACGGCCGCGGCACCGCGGACGACCTGGGGCACTCCGTCAGGCGTCACCGCACCGTCCACGCGGAGCACGACGTCGGGGTCCAGGACCGCGAGCAGGTCCGACATCCGGCCACCCCGGGCGGCGGCGAGGAACGCGTCGACCACCGCCCGTTGGCGGGCGACGTCCGCCGGCGGTGCGGCACTGCCGCGGACCCGCCGACGGGCCCGGCTGGCCAGTTGGCGCGCGGCCGCCGGCGACCGGCCGACGATCGGCCCGACCTCCTCGAACGGCACCGCGAAGACGTCGTGCAGCACGAACGCCAGCCGCTCGGCCGGCGTCAGGGTGTCCAGGACCACCAACAGGGCCAGCCCGACGGAGTCCGCCAGCACCGCCTCGTCCTCGGGACCGACGCCGTCGGCCCCGCCCGTGGGCAGCTCGAACGCGTCGTCCACCGGCTGCTCGCGGCGGGTCCGGCGGGTTCGCAGCATCGTCAGCGACACCCGGGCGACGACGGTCGTCAGCCAGCCGCCGAGGTTGTCGATGCCGTCCGGTCCCGACCGGCTCAACCGCAGCCACGTCTCCTGGACCGCGTCGTCGGCGTCGGGGAGCGAGCCGAGCAGCCGGTAGGCGACGGCGCGCAGGTGCCCGCGGCGGGCCTCGAACTCCCGGGCGAGCTGGTCCGGGGCCAGCTGGTCCCGGGCTGGCTGGTCCCGGGCTGGCTGGTCCCGGGCCGGCTTGTCCCGGCCGGTAGGCGATCCGTCATCGGCCACCGGTCACATCCTCTCCTCGCCATCGGTCAACAGGTGTGACCGAGCTCGACCGACCGATGTGACAGGAGACCCCGATGACCGCACGCACGGCGAACCCGGCGACCGCAGTGCCCGGCGCGCTGCCCGCACTGCTGGCGCTGGCCCGGGCCACCGAGGTCGACGGCCTGCCGGAGTCGACCCGCTACCTCGTCCACCTCCGCGTCAGCCAACTGAACGGGTGCGCGGTGTGCGTCCAGCTGCACGCCGAGGACCTGCTCAAGGCGGGGGAGTCCACCGAGCGGGTGGTCGCGGTGGCCGCCTGGCGGGACTCACCGCACTTCGATGCCGCCGAGCGAGCAGCGCTCGCGCTGAGCGAGGCCGCGACCCGGATGGCCGACCGGCCGGACCCGGTGCCGGACGACGTCTGGGCGGATGCCGCGCGCCACTTCGCCGAACCGGCGCTGGGTGCGCTGGTGCTGACCATCGCGCTCATCAACACGTGGAATCGCCTCAACGTCACGACGCGCCAGGTCGCCGGTACCCCCTGGGCCTGACGGGTTCACGTCCCGCCGCTCCGCGGCACGAGTTCAGAGGCGGCCGCTGGCGAGGATGCGGGAGAGGAACTCCCGCGTGCGGGGCTCGGTGGGGTCGCGCAGGACCTGGTCGGGCGGGCCGGACTCCAGCAGTACCCCGCGGTCCAGGAAGCAGACGGTGTCCGCGACCTGGCGGGCGAAGCCCATCTCGTGAGTGGCCATCAGGATGGTGGCGCCCTCGTCGGCGAGCTCGCGGACCAGCGTCAGCACGTCGCCGACGAGCTCGGGGTCCAGCGCCGAGGTGATCTCGTCCAGCAGCAGCAGCCGCGGTCGGTGGGCCAGCGCGCGCACGATCGCGACCCGCTGCTGCTGGCCGCCGCTGAGCCGGTCGGGGTGCTCGGCAGCCCGGTCGGCCAGGCCGATCCGGGCCAGCAGCTCCCGCGCGCGGGACTCCGCCTCGGCGCGGGGCTCGCCCTGGACGACGCGCGAGGCCAGGGACACGTTGTCCAGCACGGTCAGGTGTGGGAACAGGTTGTAGCCCTGGAAGACCATCCCGATCCGCCGGCGCACCAGATCCGCGTCGGCCCGCGGGTCGGTGATGTCCTGGCCGTCCAGGGTGATGACGCCGTCATCGACCACCTCCAGCAGGTCCACGCACCGCAGCAGCGTCGACTTGCCCGAGCCGGATGCCCCGATCAGCGTCACCACCCGGTGCTCGGCGACGTCGAGGTCGATGCCCCGGAGCACCGGGACGCCGCCGAACTCCTTGACCACGCCCCGGCAGGACAGCACCGCGTCAGCGGAAGCGCTGCTCACACGACACCGCCGACCTGTTCGCGCTGCTGCGCCCGGCGACCGACGGCGTCGGCGATCCGCGCGGACGGCACCGCCAGCACGATGAACGCCAGCCCGGCCACGACGTAGGGGGTGAAGTTGTAGGACAGCGACTGCGAGATCTGCGCCTGCCGGACCGCGTCGACCGCGCCGAGCACCGACACCAGGCCGACGTCCTTCTGCAACGCGACGAAGTCGTTGAGCAGCGGCGGCAGTACCCGGCGCACCGCCTGCGGCAGCACGACGATCCGCAGCGTCTGCCGGTGGGAGAGCCCGAGGGAGCGCGCCGCCAACCGCTGGCTCGGGTGCACCGAGTCGATGCCGGCCCGGAACACCTCGCTCACGTAGGCGGTGTAGGTCAGCACGATGGCGAGCGTGCCCAGCACCACCGGATCGTTGGGGATCCCCTGCAACCGCAGCGCGGGCAGCCCGAAACCCACCAGGTACAGCAGGATGATCAGCGGCAGCCCGCGGAACACGTCGGTGTAGACCGCCGCCGCGGCGCGCAGCGGCAGCGCGACCGCGCCGCGCACGGTCCGGGCCAGCGCGAGCAACAGGCCGAACATCAGCACGAGGACTTCGGCGACCACCAGGATCCGAACGTTCAGCCACAGGCCGGACAGGATCGGCAGCACCGACTCGCGTGCCGCCTGGATCGACAGGAACGACTCCCGGACCCGCGGCCAGCCCGGTGAGCTGACGACCAGCGCCACCACCACCGCGACGGCGACCAGCGCGCTGAGCAGGGCGACGGCGGTCGACCGCCGGGCCCGGTCGCGCCGGTAGCGGTTCCGGCCGAGCGCGACCTCGCTGCGAGCAGCGGTCACCGGCGGGTTCGCGGGGTTCCCGGAGCGGTGCTCACCGCAGAACGGGCGCGCCGGCCGAGGTCGTCAGCCACTGTGTCGCCAGCTCAGCCAGCGTGCCGTCGGTCCGCAGCTGGTCCACCGCCTTCGTCAGGCACGCGGTGACCGGGCTGTTCTTGTCCAGCACGAACGCGAGCTGGTCCGGCGACCCGCCCGACGGGGGCAGCTGGCCGAACACCGTCACGTCCTCCAGCTCCGCCGACGCCAGGTAGAGCGCGGTCGGCAGGTCGACGACGAGGCCCTGGATCTGGCCGTTGCCAAGCGCCTGGCCGGCCGCGCTGTTGTCGTTGTAGGTGCGCGGGGACTTCGTCGGCTCGATCTGACCGGCGATCGCGGTGTAGCTGGTCGTCCCGACCTGGGCGCCGAGCTGGAGGCCCTTCAGCGCAGCCAGCGTCTTGGCGGCGGGGAGGGCATCTCCGCGGACGATCACCGCCTGCGGAACCGAGTAGTAGCTGCTGGAGAAGTCGACGGCGGCGCGGCGTTCGGGGGTGATCGAGAACTGGTTGATGTCGGCGTCGAACGTCTTGGGCCCGGGCTGGACCGCCGCGTTGAACTCCACCCGGGTCCAGGTGACCTGGCCCCTGGCGTACCCCAGCGCCCCGGCCGCGGCATAGGCGACCGCGGACTCGAACCCCTTCCCGGTCGTCGGGTCGTTGTCGACGATCCACGGCTCGAACGCGGGCTGGGACGTCGCCAGGGTGAGGGTGCCGGGCTTGCGGGTGCGGATCTCCGCCGGCGAGCACCCGGGGATCCCCGCCGCAGTAGGACTCGCGGACGTGCCCGGGGCCGCGGCGACCGAGGTGGTCGCGGCGGCGGTGGTCTCGGCGGGCGCGGGAGTCTCGGCGGGCGCGGGAGTCGTGACGGCCGGGCTGGCCGAGGCTGCGCTGGAGGTGTCCTCCTGAGGCGCGCACCCCGCCGCGGCGGCCAGCGCGGCGGCGACCGCCCAGACGGCGACCGCACCGGGTCGGCGGGCGAGGGAGAACAGCTGTGTCACGGTCGGCTCCAGGCGGGTCGGGGCGGTCACGTCGGCACATCCTGTCGCAGCCGTGCGCCAACAACCGATCGAGTGGCGAGTTCGTCCCGCTCAGCGGGACGAACTCGCCACTGGATCGACCGGGACCGCCTCAGAGGTCGACGAGTCCCTCGCCGTCGATGCCGCGGATCGTCGTGGAGTCCGGCAGCAGGCCGCTGGTGATCTGCCGGTACATGCCGGGGAACGCCGCGACCGCGTCGTGCACCGGCAGGACGACCGGGACCGCGGCGGCGCGCAGGTAGTCCACGGTCTCGGAGATCTTGCTCCACGGCGCGACCAGCGGGGCGGCGAGGATCCGGACGCCTTCCGGGGGCAGCGTGAACGCGTCGCCGGGGTGGAAGAACTCCCCGATCACGTAGCCGACGTTGGCGATGACCGGCATGTCCGGGTGGATGACCTCGTGGACCCGGCCGTACACCGCAACCGTCACCCCGCCCACCTCGAGGCTGTCGCCGTCGCGGACGGTCGTCACGGTCAGCCCGCGCTCGGCGAGCTTCGGCGCGGTGCCCTCGTCCGCGACGATCTGCGCGTCCGGGTTGCGCTCGACGAGCGCGGCGAACCGCTCGGCGTCGTAGTGGTCCGGGTGCTGGTGGGTGAGCAGGATCCCGGTCAGGCCGTCGACCCCGTCCCAGTTCCCGGCGATGTTGCCCGGGTCGATGAGCAGCCGGGCGTCGCCGGACTCGACGACGAGGCAGGAGTGGCCGATCTTCTCGATGCGCATGCGGTCAGCCTCGCACCGCTCAGAGGAAGCTGACGTCCTGGGCGAGCAGCAGCTGCCCGGAGTAGTTGACCGTGTTGGTCGCCCGGCGCATGTACGCCCGCCAGGCGTCGGAGCCGGACTCGCGGCCGCCGCCGGTCTCCTTCTCCCCGCCGAACGCGCCGCCGATCTCCGCGCCCGACGTGCCGATGTTCACGTTGACGATGCCGCAGTCGGCGCCGTCGGCGGCCAGGAACCGCTCGGCCTCGGCCTGGTCGCGGGTGAAGATGCCGGACGACAGCCCCTGTGGCACGCCGTTGTGCAGCGCGATCGCGTCGTCGAGGTCGGTGTAGGTCAGCACGTAGAGGATCGGCGCGAACGTCTCGGTGCGCACGACCGCCGTCTGCGCGGGCATCCGGACGATCGCCGGCTCCACGTACCAGGCGTCCGGTGCGTCCTCCGCCAATCGGCGTCCGCCGCCGGTGAGCACCGCTCCGCCCTCGGCGACCGCGTGCTCGAGTGCGGCGGACATGCGCTGTGCCGATGCGCCGTCGATCAGCGGGCCGACCAGCGTCCCCGCGTCGAACGGGCTACCGATCGGCAGCCGGGCGTAGGTCTCGGTCAGTCGCCGGACGAGCTCGTCGGCGACGTCGGCGTGCACGATCAGCCGGCGCATCGTCGTGCAGCGCTGACCGGCGGTCCCGGCCGCGGAGAAGACGATCGCCTGTACCGCCAGGTCGAGGTCGGCCGATGCCGTGACGACCGCGGCGTTGTTGCCGCCGAGCTCCAGCAGGGTCCGGCCGAACCGCTGGGCGACCCGCGGGCCCACTTCGCGCCCCATCCGGGTCGAGCCGGTCGCACTGACCAGCGGCACGAGCGGGGAGTCGGTGAGCACCGCACCGACCTGCGGACCACCGACGACCAGCCGGTGGACGTCGGTCGGAGCACCGCTCTCCCGCAGCGCCCGGTCCATCAATGCGGAGCAGGCCAGTGCGGTCAGCGGGGTCTTCTCCGACGGCTTCCACACCACCGCGTCGCCGCACACCAGCGCGACCGCGGTGTTCCACGACCAGACCGCGACCGGGAAGTTGAACGCGGAGATGACCCCGACGACGCCGAGCGGGTGCCAGGTCTCCATCAGCCGGTGGCCGGGCCGCTCGCTGGGCATCGTGCGGCCGTAGAGCTGTCGGGACAGCCCGACCGCGAAGTCGCAGACGTCGACCATCTCCTGCACCTCGCCGAGCGCCTCGGACCCGGCCTTGCCGGCTTCCAGCGTCACCAGGTCGGCGAGGTCCTGGCGGTGCTCGGTCAGCAGCTCCCCGAGCCGCTTCACCACCGCGCCGCGCACCGGAGCGGGGGTCAGCCGCCAGGTGGCGAACGCGGCGTGCGCGGCCTCGACGGCGGCGGTCGCCTCGGCCGGGGACGTGGTGCGGACCCGGGCGACCTCGCCGCCGGTGACCGGGCTGGTGACCGGGAGGTCGCCGGCGAGCGCGGCTGCGTCCACGCCGCAGCGGCCGAGCGCGGTTGCGGCGAGCTCGGCCAGCGATGTGGTCGAGGGCAGGCTCGTCCGGGTGGGGGTGCTGGTCACGCTGGCTCCTCGGGGTGTCCGGTGGCGGGGTACCGGGGCGGGGGCTGCAGCTCCCCGGCGTCGCGGCCCAGTGTCGCGGCGAGCGCGTCCAGCGACGCCCGGCGCTGGGCGTCGTAGAGGTCGGTGGGGTCGTGCACCGGGACCCCGACGACACCGGCGATCCAGTCCAGGTCCAGGTCGAGGCCGGCGTTCGCCGACGCGTCGGCGGTCGGGCCGTCGAGGTTCGAGGCGAAGATGCCGGCGGCCGAGCGGGGCAGGAAGTCCTCGTAGACGATCGGCTCGGCGACCACCGCACCGTTTGCGACCAGTTCCGCCAGCGACGGCGCGGTCCGGTCGCTGCCGGCCCCGATCTGGTCGGGATCGGTACGCGGCGCGGGCCGGTCGGCGGGGCGGTAGCTGAAGAAGCCGAGACCGGCGCTCTCCAGCCCGGCCTCAGCCCGCGGCAGGCGCTGTGCCCACACGGCGGCCGCGGCATCCTGGCGCGCCCCGCCGCCGGCCACCGCGGCGTCGACCTCGGCCGTCATCAGGTCGTACAGGTCGCGCCCGGCCGGGGTGAGGGCGATGCCCCGTGCCTCGACCTCGCCGAACCGGACCCGCAGCTCACCCGCGGCCACCGAACCGTCGGCCTCGGTGAACCGGCGTTGTTCGGCCAGTGCGCGGAAGGACGTCTGCCGCAGCAGGACGTCCGGGCCTCCCCAGCGCGGGGGTCCCTGGATCTCGTCGATCATCGCGATCCCGCGGGCGGTCATCCGGGCGTACAGGTCGTCGATGTCCAGCACCCGGGGCGTGAGGTGGTTGATGTGGGTCGTCGGCACGCCGCCGATGTCCGCGGCGACCGGGGACACCGCCGCGAGCTCGGCGTACCAGGCGCGGTCGACCGGCTCCCGGGACAGCTCGAACGCCGCGGTCGCCAACTCCAGCAGTCGATCCGCGTCGGCGGCCGGCAGTCCGCGCCCGGCCCGCGCCCGGTCGGCCAGGTCCAGCAGCTCCGGGCCGAACAGCACCCGGCGGGCGAGGCGTGCCTCCAGCCGGGCCTGCAGGTCCGCGTCGAAGAAGCGCCGGTCGCCGGTCACCAGCACCGAGGTGAACACCCGGAACGGGTTGCGCGCGAGCTCGTCCGCCGCGACCGGCCGGAAGGCGGTGGACACCACCGGGACCGGTGCGCCGGGGGCGTCGCGCAGGTCGTAGAAGCCGACCGGCTCCATCCCGAACGCCCCGAACACCCGCGCCACCTGGGCCAGCTCCGTCGGGGTCCCGACCCGGATCGCGCCGTGCCGCTCCGCGGTGACCCGGCCGATCGAGCCCAGCCGCTCCGCGTCCGCGCCGTCGCGTGCCAGGACGTCGGCGTTCACCGCCGACGCGACGTCGACCAGCGTCGGGTAGGCCGGTACCTCCCGGCCGTACATCGCCGACAGCGAGCGCGCGAAGGCGGCCCGCAGCTCCCAGGTGACCAGGTCCCGAGAGCGGACTGCGGTGCTCACGGGAGCTGTGCTCACGGGTGCTGGGCTCACGCGGCCGCGGTCAGGCGCGTCAAGACCCGGTCGATCGCGTCGATCCCCGCGTCCAGCTCGTCCCGGGCCACCGTCAGCGCCGGCCGGAACCGGATGCTCTGCAGACCGCATCCCAGCAGCATCACGTGCTCGTCGACCCGCAGGGCCTCGACGACCGCATCGCGGAACGCCGGGTCCGGCAGGCTGAACGCGCACATCAGACCGCGCCCGCGCGGGTCGGTGACGACTGCGTGCCGCGCGGCGAGCCCGTCGAGGCGGGCCAGCAGGTGCGCGCCGACCTCCGCGGCCCGTGCGACCAGGCCGTCGGCCTCGATGACCTCGAGGATGCGCCGGGCGCGGACCATGTCGGTGAGGTTGCCGCCCCAGGTCGAGTTCAGCCGCGAGCTGACCCGGAAGACGTTGTCCGGCACCTCGTCCACCCGGCCGCCGGCCATGATCCCGCACACCTGCGTCTTCTTGCCGAACGCGACGACGTCCGGGGTCAGGCCCAGCTGCTGGTAGGCCCAGGTCGTCCCGGTCAGCCCGCACCCGGTCTGCACCTCGTCGACGACGAACAGCGCGTCGAACTCGCGGCACAGCGCCTGGACCGCCTGCAGGAACACCGGCCGCAGGTGCCGGTCGCCGCCCTCGCCCTGGATGGGCTCGGCGACGAAGCAGGCGATGTCGTGCGGGTGCGCCTCGAACGCGGCCCGCGCGGCGGCCAGTGCGGTGCTCTCGCGGGTATCGATGTCCGGCACTCCGGGGGCGTCGGTGACGTACGGGGTCGGGATCCGCGGCCAGCCGAACTGCGGGAAGCGGGCGGTCTTCACCGGGTCGGTGTTCGTCAGCGACATCGTGTACCCGGTGCGCCCGTGGAAGGCGCCCTGCAGGTGCAGGACCTGCGTGCCCAGCGCCGGGTCCAGCCCGTGCGCCTCGTTCCACCGGCTCTTCCAGTCGAAGGCCACCTTGAGCGCGTTCTCCACGGCCAGCCCGCCGCCCTCGACGAAGAACAGGTGCGGCAGCGCGGGGTCGCCGAGCACCCGGGCGAAGGTCGCCACGAACCGGGCCATCGGCACCGAGTACACGTCGGAGTTGCTCGGCTTGTTGACCGCGACCTCGGACAGCTCGGCCCGGAAGGCGGCATCGTCGACCAGCCCGGGGTGGTTCATCCCCAGCGCCCCGGAGGCGAAGAAGGTGAACAGGTCCAGGTAGCGGGTGCCGTCGCGGGCGTCGACCAGCGTCGACCCGGTGGAGGCCGCGGGATCGAGGACGAACGGCATGCCGTCGGCGAGCATCGAGGCACCGATCGTGGCGTGCACCTCGTCCGGCGAGACAGTGGCGGGGCGGTCGGCAAGCTGCGTCATGGGACCAGTGTGCAGGATCGGTTCCGGTGCTGGGAGCGAAACGCCGGAAGCGATCCGGTCACGGCGCTCGGCGTCGCGCACCGGCCAGGACGAGAGATCACCTTCCCGATCACCGAGGTTCACCGGCAGGTCATCGCCGGGTGACTGGGTGGAGTCACGCCCGGGAGCCGCTTCGGCTGCGGACGTCCTCCAGCGAAAGGGCCCACACCATGCCTCCCGAACCCTCCGCCGCCGCCCGTCGCCTCGCGGCGAGCCGTCGGTCGTTCCTCCAGGCCGGCATCCTCGGTGCCGGCGCGGTCGCCGCCGGGACCGGGGTGGCCGGCCCCGGAGCCCAGCCGGCAGCCGCGGCACCCGCGACCCCGGCGGCCGCCCGGTCCGCGGCAGCCGCCGGCGCGGACCTGGACAGCCCCCGGTTCACCGTGGTGGTGATGCCCGACACCCAGTACCTGTTCGACGACGCGAGCATCCACCCCGCGCCGGTCGCGGCCTCCCTGCGGTACGTGCTGGAGCACCAGCAGGACCAGAACATCGTCTTCCTCGCGCACCTGGGCGACGTCACCCAGAACGGGCTGCCGCACGAGATGGCGGCGGCCAGCCGTGAGTTCGATGCCTTCGACGGGCGCGGGGTGCCGTGGAGCGTGCTCGCCGGCAACCACGACGTCCCCGGCGGCACCGACGACCAGCGCGGGCCGACGCCGTTCCTGGAGCGCTTCGGGCCGTCCCGGTTCGCCGGCACCCCCGGCTACTCGGCGTCGCCCGGCGGGTACAACAGCGCGCACCTGTTCCGGGCCGGTGGCCGGGAGTGGCTGTTGCTCGCGCTGGACTGGCGCGTGTCCGACGCCGGGCTGGCCTGGGCAGCGGCCACCATCGGGGCGCACCCGACAACGCCGGTGATCCTGACCATCCACGAGCTGGTCGGCACCAACGACAGCGACGTCCCGGCGCAGCTGTCCGAGTTCGGCCAGCGCGTGTGGGACGCCCTGGTCAAGGACAACGACCAGGTGTTCCTGAGCCTGAACGGCCACTACTGGCCGCCCGGCCGGACGGTGGAGAAGAACGCCGCCGGGTCCGACGTGCACCTGCACATCACCAACTACCAGGACCGCTACTACGGCGGCGCCGGGATGATCCGGCTGTACCGCTTCGACCTCGAGCGGTCGACGATCGACGTGTCGACGATCAACCCGTACTTCCTGTCCCAGCCCTACTCCCAGCTCAACGAGCTGGCCCGGGAGGAGATCGAGCGCACCACCGACACCGACCGGTTCACGGTGCCGCTGGACCCGGCCACCCGGTTCGCCGGGTTCGCGCCGGTGCCCGCCCGGAAGGCGCGGTCGGCCCGCTCGGTCGTGATCCCCGGGACCGTCGCACTGTGGGGACGGTTCGGCGGGGGCAGGGACGGAGCGGTGCTCACCGGCCGCATCCCCGACCTGTCCGGCCGCGGCAACGACCTCGTCGTCGCGGGGCGCCCCGGCGCACTCCGCGACGCGCTGACCCTGTCCGGTGAGCACCACCCCGACCAGCCGTCGCACGGCAGCGTCTTCTTCCGCGGTGGACGGTCCGCCGGCGACTACCTGAAGACGGTGGCCGGGGCGCCGCTGAACGCGACCACCGCGGCGGGCGGCTTCACCCTCGAGGTGTTCGTCAAGATGCCCGCGGACTGGGGCCCGGACAACGGGTGGTCGGGACTGGTCACCCGGCAGGGGACGGCCGGGGAGGCCGGCAAGACCGGCGGGTACAGCACGAGCGAGCCGGTGGCGACGCTGAGCCTGTCCGGCAGCGCCGAGGTCCAGTGGTACGCGTACCCGCTGAACCTGAACACGTCGGTGACCAACTGGAGCCACGAGCTGGACGTGGACCGGTGGTGGCACCTGGCCGTCACCAACGACGGCCGGCACACGGTGGTGTACGTGGACGGGTCCGTGATCGTCCGGAACCCCTCGACCGTCGCGCACGGCATCGCCACCGTCGGGAAGTCGTGGCTGATCGGCGGGCACGAGGACGGCGGCACCGTGGACCAGGTCCACTACGGGTGGCTCGGCGACATCCGCGTCGTCGACCACGCGCTGCGCCCGGAGCAGTTCCTCATCGCCTGAGGATGCGGTGAGCCTGGTGGACGTCGGCCCCGGTCA
>CAXTBU010000008.1:15808-22250 GCA_964242885.1 uncultured Actinomycetales bacterium | reverse complement strand
TCGACGGGGCCGACGTCCAGCGGCCGGTTGTCGTAGAAGGTCTGCAGGACCACGGTGCTCCGGGTGTGCACGTTCGCCGTGGCGCGGATGGTCCGCAGCAGGACCTCCAGCGCCTGCGGGGATGCAACCCGGACCAGCAGCTGGTAGCTCTCGTCGCCGGCGACGGACCAGCAGCCCTCGATGGCCGCGATGCCGGCCAGCTTCTCCGGCGCGTCGTCGATCTGTGCCGGGTCCAGCGGGGTGATCGCGACGAACGCGGTCAGCGGCAGCCCGACCGCCTCCGGGCTGACCCGGGCGGTGTAGCCGGTGACGATCCCGCGCGCCTCCAGCCGCCGGACGCGCGCCTGGGCCGCGGACACCGACAGTCCGGCGGCCGCGGCGAGGGTCGCCAGCGTCGCGCGCCCGTCGGCCATCAGCGCCGCGAGCAGCCGGCGGTCGGTTCCGTCGTCCGGTCCCGCGGCCACCGGCGCAGGCTAGCGGCCGCAACGCCCCCGGCAGCCGCTGATCGCTACCGTCGAGGCGCTCGGCACCGCATCGGCGGCCGGGACAGCAGGCGACGACGGGGGACAGCGATCAGCCGCAGGCGGACGTCGGAGGAGCCCGTCGTCGTCACGACCCCGGACGGCCTGCTGCGCGGTCGGCGCCGCGACGGGGTGGACGTCCACCGGCGCATCCCGTACGCGGCGCCGCCGGTCGGTCCGCTGCGGTTCGCGGCGCCCGTCCCGCCGGCGCCGTGGACGGGGGTCCGGGACGCGACCGGGACGGCGACGCGCGCCGTGCAGCCGCTGCCGCCGGCACTGGGGGCGGCGGGCCGGGTGGTCGGTTCGCGCGGCCGCTACGGCGAGGACTGCCTGACCGTCGACGTCGTCGCACCGGCCGGCGCCGCCGAGGACACCGCCGCCGGCCGGCCCGGGCGCCCGGTGCTGGTGTGGGTGCACGGCGGCGCGTACCGGACCGGCGGGGCGGCCGACTGGGACGGCGCACCGCTGGTGCTGCTGGGGGACCTGCTCGTGGTGACGGTCAGCTACCGCCTCGGCGCGTTCGGGTTCCTCGACGTCGCCGACGCGCTCGGCGTCGACCCGGGTGACATCCCGCAGGTCGGCCTCGCCGGGGTCCGTGACGTGCTGGCCGCCCTGGCGTGGGTCCGGACGACCATCGCGGCGTTCGGCGGCGACCCGGCGCGGGTCACCGTGGCCGGGGAGTCCTCCGGTGCGGGTCTGGTCACCTCGCTGATGCAGAGCCCGGCCGCCCGCGGGCTGTTCGCTGGCGTGATCGCGCAGAGCGGTGCTCCCAACATGAACAGCGAGCGCGACGACGCAGCGGGCGCCGCGCGGGAGTTCCTGCTGGCGCTCGGCGCCGGCCCGGAGAACGCCACGCAGGTGCTCCGGACGGCGTCGCCGGCCCGCGTGCTGGCGGCCATGCGGCGGGTGAACCGGATGCGTCCGGACGGGCTGCCGTTCCGGCCGTGGTTCGACGGCGAGCTGTTCCCGGCGTCGCACGCCGACGCCCAGAACACGCCGACCGCGCCGGTGCCGCTGCTGATCGGGACCAACCGCGACGAGCACCGGCTGTTCAGCGTCCTGCGCCAGGCGGTCGTGCCGCGCACCCGCGAGCGGATCGCGGTGCTGCTGGTCGCCGAGTACGGCGCGCGCCGGGCGGCCACGATCCTGCGCTGCTACCCGCCGGACGCGCGGGGCCTGGCCGACCTCGGCACGCACGGGGTGTTCACGATGCCCGCGGTGCACCTGGCCGACCGCCACAGCGGTGTCGCACCGACCTACCGGTACCGGTTCGACTTCGGCACGTCCCGGCTCGGGCTCGGTGCGTTCCACGCGATCGACCTGATCTTCCTGTTCGACGGCCCGGCCGTGCTGGACCGGGCGCTGTTCGGGTCGCCGGCGCCGGAACGGGACGCCCTGGCCGACCGGCTCAGGCGGCACTGGGTCGAATTCGTGCGGACCGGCGCACCGGGCGGGGACTGGCCCCACTACGACACGGACCGGCGGGCGACGCTGCTGCTCGACGCGGTGGACACCGTGGCCTTGGACCCCGAGGGCGATCGCCGCCGCGTCTGGCACGGCGCCGAGGTCCCCGTCCCCTGACCTGGTCGGGGCCTGCCTCGCGGCCTGACCGGAGGGAACAGACGCGGGCGCGAGGATGGGCGGCGTGACGCAGACGACGGGCACCTCGACGGACGACACCGACAGCCCGTACCCGTTGGCGAGCTCGGGCAAGGTCCGCAGTCTGTACGACCTGGGCGACGGGACGCTTGCGATGGTGGCCAGCGACCGGATGTCCGCGTACGACTTCGTGCTGGACAGCGAGATCCCGGACAAGGGCGCGATCCTCACCCAGCTCTCGCTGTGGTGGTTCGACCGGCTGGCGGACGTGGCGCCCAACCACGTGGTGTCCGCCGAGCCGCCGGCCGGTGCGCCGGCGTCCTGGGCGGGCCGGACGATGGTCGTCCGCCGCCTGGAGATGGTCGGTGTGGAGTGCGTCGCCCGCGGCTACCTCACCGGTTCAGGCCTGGTCGCCTACCGCGCGACCGGGTCGGTCTACGGCATCGAGCTCCCGCCCGGGCTGACCGAGGCCTCCCGGCTGGCCGAGCCGCTGTTCACCCCGACCACGAAGGCCGCGGTCGGGGACCACGACGAGCCGATGACCTACGCCGAGGTCGAACGACTGACCGGGCCGGACCTGGCCGCGGCGCTGCGGGAGCTGACGCTGGGGGTCTACGCGCGCGCGGTGGACACGGCAGCGCAGCGCGGGATCCTGCTGGCCGACACCAAGATCGAGATCGGGCTCGACCCGGCCGGGACGCTGGTGCTGGCGGACGAGCTGCTGACGCCGGACTCGTCGCGGTTCTGGCCGGCCGACGGCTGGGCGCCCGGGCACGTCCAGCCCAGCTTCGACAAGCAGTACGTCCGGGACTGGCTGACCTCGCCGGCGTCCGGGTGGGACCGCGGGTCCGGGCAGGCGCCGCCGCCGCTGCCCGCCGAGGTCGTGGAGCGGACCCGCGACCGCTACGTCGAGGCCTACCAGCGGCTGACCGGCACCGCCTGGGCGTGAACGTCGGCCCGTGCTCGTCGAACCCCCGCGTCGGCTGCGCCGGAACAACGGGTGGCGACCGCACCTGTCGGCCGCTTCGCGACGGCGCAGTGCGACATCGGCGGACTAGGCTCGTGAGATGCCTCGTTGGCAACCCGACACCCAGCAGAGACTGGTCCAGGCAGCTCTCGAGCTGTACACCGAGCAGGGCTACGAGCAGACCACCGTCGGCGAGATCGCCGAACGGGTGGGCGTCACCTCGCGCACCTACTTCCGCTACTTCCCGGACAAGCGCGAGGTCCTGTTCGCCAGCGGGCAGACCATCCGCGACGCGATCGTCTCCGCGACGTCGCGGGCGCTGGAGACCATGCCCGCGTTCGACGCGGTGCTCGTCGGCGTCACGGCCGGCCGGGCGGTGTTCCAGAGCCGGGAGTTCGCGCGGACGCGCGAGACGGTGGTCGCGACCAGCGAGGAGCTCCACGAGCGGGAACTGGTCAAGCTCGCCTCCATCTCCACCGCGCTGAGAGCGGTGCTCGTCGACGCCGGCTGCGACGAGGCCGCGGCCCGCATCACCGCCGATGCCGGGGTCGCGGTCTTCGTCGAGGCCGTCCGCCGGTGGCAGGCCGGCGACGACGCGCCGTTCGGCGAGCTCGTCCGCCAGGCGGCACAGCTGTTGCGCGACGCCGCCAGCACTCCGTCCACGAGCCTCGCCTGAGGCGTCCGCTCGACTGCCGGACGCACGTGCGCCCGAAACAGCCGGTGCTCGAACCTCGGTCTTCCTACGAGCGGTGTTCCTCCGTGCCGTGTCCCTGCTGGGCGGGAGGGGCGGACCGTCCCTGATGTCGCGCTGTGACACCCAGGGTGGTACCGTCATGTCACGGCACGACATCAATGTGGTGCCCGTGAACCGGACACCTCGAGCCGACCGACCGCGCCCAGACCGCACAGGTCCATCGAGCCCGTGCCGCCGTGGCTCGTGCAGTCACCGCGACGGCGACACCCGGTTCTCGACCTGACGAAGAGCGCCCGTCGCGACTGCACGACGGTCGGCGGTCGTCCTCGGGTGCGATCGCCACCGCGACCGGAGGGAACACCTGCATGACCACTTCACCAGCCCTCAGCCCGATCCGCCTGAACGACGGCCACCACCTGCCGGCCGTGGGCCTGGGCACGTTCGGCATGACGGGCGAGGACGGGACCGCCTGCCTCGTCGCGGGCCTGCGCAACGGCTACCGGCTGCTGGACACCGCCGTCGGGTACGGCAACGAAGCGGAGGTGGGCGAGGCGGTACGCCGCAGCGACGTGCCCGAGTCCGCGATCGTCGTCACGACGAAGATCCGCGGTCGTGGACTCGGCTACGACGCGGCCCGCCGCAGCATCGACGAGTCCCTCCGAGCCCTGGGGGTGAGGCAGATCGGCCTGCACCTGATCCACTGGCCGATGCCGTGGCTGGACAGGTACGTGGACACCTGGCGGGCCATGGTCGACGCGCGGGCCGACGGGCAGGTCCGCTCGGTCGGGGTGTCCAACTTCACGCCGCAGCAGCTGGCGCGTGTCATCGAGGCGACCGGCGTGACGCCCGCGGTCAACCAGATCGAGGTGCACCCGCACTTCCCGCAGGACGGGCAGCGGCGCGCCGATGGGGCCCTGGGGATCGTGACCCAGTCGTGGAGCCCGCTCGGCCGCGGGCGCGAGCTCTTCGGCACCCCCGAGGTCGCTCGGCCGGCAGCTCGGCTGGGCGTGACACCGGCGCAGGTCGTGCTGCGCTGGCACCACCAGCTCGGCCTGCTGCCTGTTCCCCGCTCGACCGACCCGCGGCGGCAACGCGACAACCCCCAGCTCGCGGGGTTCGAGCTCTCGGCCGACGAGGTCGCCGACCTCACCGCGCTGGGCCGCGCGGGCGGCCCGTTGTGGGGCGCGGACCCCGACACCACCGGGTTCCTGTGAGACGCCTGCCCTTGTTCCCACCACCACTCGAGGAGAAGACCGTGCAGATCCACCGCAACGGCTCCGGACCCACCACCAAGGCCCCCGAGTCGAGCTTCACCGGCGACGTCCGCATCAGCGGGTACTTCCAGCGCGAGGCCCCGAGCCGGCTCGCCGGTGCGACCGCGACCTTCGCCCCGGGCGCGCGCACTCCGTGGAAGGTGAACCCGTGCGGTCAGACGCTGGTCGTGACCAGCGGCGTCGGCTGGGCCCAGGGCGAGGGCGAGGCCATCGTCGAGATCCGCGCGGGTGACGTGGTCTGGTGCCCGCCTGGGCGCAGGCACTGGGAAGGCGCCACGCCCGACCAGGCGATGACCTACGTCGCCGTGCACGAACACACGGTCGAGTTCACGCAGAGCGTGACGGACGAGGAGTACAGCGGGGGCCCACGCGCGCTTCCTGACCCGACGACGAGGGCCCGACGGCGGGCTCCGTCCGTGGACGACGAGCGTGCCGGGGCAGCGCCGGGCAGCACCGGCCCCGTCGTCGCCGGCTGCCCACCTTCCGGCGATGTCAGCCGGTGATGCCGGTCTCCGCGACCCCGCGCACCAGGTAGCGCTGCAGCACGAAGAACACCACCAGCAGCGGCACCAGCGACAGCAGCGCGGCCATGAACAGGCCGGGGTAGTCGAAGGTCTGCGCGGTCAGGAACGAGCTCAGGTAGACCTGCACCGTGGTGCTCTGTGCGTTGCCGGCGACGACCAGCGGCCACAGGAACGAGTTCCAGCTGCCGACGAAGCCCAGCACCGTGAGCGCTGCCGCGAACGGCAGCGTGTTGGGCACCACGATCCGCACGAACGTGCCGAAGTAGCCCAGCCCGTCCAGCCGTCCGGCCTCCTCCAGCTCGCGGGGGAAGCCGAGGAAGAACTGCCGGAACAGGAACACGTTGAACGCGCTGAACAGCGTCGGGATGATCAGCCCGCGCAGCGAGCTGACCCAGCCGAGCTGGACGACGAGCACGAAGTTCGGCAGGAACGTCGTCGCGGCCGGGATCAGCAGCACCAGCAGGATGATCGCGAACACCGGGCGGGCTGCCCGGTTCGGGATCCGGGCCAGGCCGTAGCCGGCCATCGCGCCGAGGACGATCTGCCCGGTGGTGCCGAGCACGGCGATCAGGGCGGAGTTGCCCAGCGCCGACCGGAAGTCCGGGTCGGCGAGCACCTCTCTCGCCTTCGCCCAGTTCGGGTCGGCGGGGAAGAGGGTGAAGTCGGGAGAGGCGATCTGCGCGGTGCTGGACACCCCCGTCTTGAGCATCAGGTAGAACGGCGTCAGGAACACCAGCGCCAGCACGACGAGCACCGCGTAGCGCACCGCCAGCAGCGCCCGGTAGGTGGCCGGTGACCCCACGACCGGTCCGCTGCGTCCGGGGCGACGGGTGCTCACGCCCGCACTCCTCGCCGGGTGTCCC
>CAXTBU010000008.1:13119-15708 GCA_964242885.1 uncultured Actinomycetales bacterium | reverse complement strand
GCGCCCGCCGAGCCGTGCCCGAAGTCCTGCTGGGCACCGAGCGCGACGTAGTAGAGGTAGACCAGCGGCGGCCGGGTGTTCGGGTTGTTCGCCAGCAGGTTGTAGAACTCGTCGAACGCCTGGAACGCCGCGATCACCAGCAGCAGCAGGACAGCCGCGGTCGTAGCGCGCAGCTGCGGCAGGGTGATGTGGCGGAAGCTGCGCCAGCCGGTCCCCGCGCCGTCCAGCGCCGCCGCCTCGTAGAGCATCGCCGGGATCCGTTGCAGCCCGGCCAGGAACAGCAGCATGTAGAAGCCGACCTGCAGCCACAGCCGGACGCTGACGAGCACGATCCAGTAGAACGGCGACTCGGTCAGCCACTGGGACACCGGGTCGATCCCGACGACGCCGAGCAGCTCGTTCACCAGCCCGGACTGCAGGCCGCTGAACAGCCCGAGGCGCCACACCAGCGCCGCCACCACGTAGGAGCAGGCGACCGGGAGGAAGAACACCGCCCGGAAGAAGCCCTGGCCGAACGGCAGCCGGTTCAGCAGCAGCGCGAGCCCGAGTGACATCGCCATCGTGACCGGCACGACGAACACCGCGAACACCGCGAACGCCCGCAGCGAGGTCAGGAACGCCGAGTCGGACAGGAAGTCGGTGTAGTTGCGCAGCCCCACGAAGTCGGTCGGGGTGATCGTCGCCTTTGCGTCGAAGACGCTGAGCACCGCGCTCCAGCCGATCGGGACGATCGTGAACGCGACCAGCCCCAGCAGGAACGGCCCGACGAACACCCAGAACGCGAGGCCGCTGCCCCGGATGTGCGTCGGCCGACGCCGGGCCGGCGGGCTCGCCGCGGTCCGGGCGCCGATGGCCGAGGCACCGGACGGTTCGGGGGCCGCGTGCGGTGCAGCGGGGGAGGCCGTCGTCACCGGGTCAGTCTGGCCCGTGCCACGATCGAGGCGTGGCGGCACCGTCGTGACCCGTGCCCTCCCCCCGCCGATGGGCTGGAACAGCTGGGACTGCTACGGCACGACCGTCACCGAGGACGAGGTCCTCGCCAACGCCCGTTTCCTGGCCGAACGGATGCTGGGGTCGGGCTGGGACACCGTCGTGGTGGACATCGACTGGTACGACCCGGACTCCCGGGCCGGCGGGTACAACCAGGACGCCCGGGTGGTGCTGGACGAGCACGGGCTGACGATGCCGGCGCCGAACCGGTTCCCGTCCGCGGCCGGCGGCGCCGGCTTCGCGCCGCTCGCCGAGGAGATCCACGCCCTCGGCCTCACGTTCGGCGTGCACGTCATGCGCGGCATCCCGCGGGTCGCGGTGCACCGGGACCTGCCGGTCGCGGGCACGCCCTTCACCGCCGGGCAGATCGCCGTCCGGGACGACGTCTGCGAGTGGAACCCGGACAACTACGGGCTGGACCACAGCCACCCGGGCGCCCAGGCCTACTACGACGCGCAGGTCGCGCAGTTCGCCCGCTGGGGCGTCGACTTCGTCAAGGCCGACGACATGCTGGGGCCCTACCACGCGGACGACATCGCGGCCTACGCGACCGCGATCGCGCGGTCCGGCCGGGACATCACGCTGAGCCTGTCGCCGGGGCGGGCGATGGCGCTGACCCGGCTGGACCACCTGCGCCAGCACGCGAACACCTGGCGGATCTCCGACGACCTGTGGGACCGCTGGTCCGACGTGTACGACCAGTTCGGCCGCCTCGCCCGCTGGGCGCCGACCCAGCGGCCGGGGTCGTTCGCCGACGCGGACATGCTGCCGGTGGGCCGGATCGGCATCCGTGCCGAGCGGGGCACCGACCGGGTGTCGGGGCTCAGCCGGGACGAACAGCGGACGATGCTCTCGCTGTGGTGCCTGGCGAGGTCACCGCTGATGGTCGGCTGCGACCTGCCGACGTCACCCCCGGAGACGATCGACCTGCTCACCAACGACGCGGTGCTGGACGTGCTCCGTTCCGGCACCGACGGCCGCGAGGTGCTGCGCGAGGGCGACCTCGTGCTGTGGACCGCCCGCCACGTCACCGGCGACGACCGCTGGGTGGGCGTGTTCTGGACCGGCGACGAGCCGGGGTCGGTGCGCGTGGCGGCGGGGTCCGCGGACCTGGCACCGGACGCCGCCGGCGTCGACCTCTGGTCGGGCGGGAATGTTGCCGCCGTCGACGGCGAACTCGCGCTCGACGTCCCGGCACACGGCGTCCGGCTGCTCCGCTTCAGCGGACCTGCCTGACTACTGGTCTGCGATCGCCATCCCGGACAGCGCCTCGGGCAGCGGGCGGGCGTGCACCACGTGCAGCCGCTGCGTCGGCCGGGTGAGGGCGACGTACAGGTCTGCCATGCCCCGGTCCGAGGACTCGGTGATCGCGGCCGGCTCGACGACCACGACCACGTCGAACTCCAGCCCCTTCGCGTCGCCGACCGCGAGCACCGACACCGGCCCGTCGGCGCCGGGCGGAACCGCCACGCCGGCTGCGCGCAGTGCTCTCGCGGTGTCCGCCCGGTCCGCGGCCGCGGTGACCACCGCGAGGGTCCCGGTGGCCATCGCGGCGACCTCGGCCGCGACCACCCCGGCCACCGCGTCGGCCAGCCCGCC
>CAXTBU010000008.1:11203-13019 GCA_964242885.1 uncultured Actinomycetales bacterium | reverse complement strand
GTCGGCGCGGCGACCGGAGCACCGCTCGCGGCGAGCACCTTCGCGGCCAGCTCCATGACCGCGCCCGGCGTGCGGTAGTTGACGGTCAGCTCGGCGACCCGCCACCGGCCGGCCGCGAAGGTGTCGAACACGTCCGCCCAGCCGCTGGCCCCGCCGGCCGACCCGGTCTGCGCGATGTCACCGACGACGGTCATCGACCGGGACGGGCACCGTCGGACCAGCACCCGCCACGCCATCGCCGACAGCTCCTGCGCCTCGTCGACGACCACGTGGCCGTAGGTCCAGGTGCGGTCCGCTGCGGCGCGGTCGGCGACGGCGCCGGCGTCGACCCCGCCGGCGTACCGGTCGGCGAGTAGGTCCGCGTCCACCATCTGCGACGTCCCGGCCAGCTTCGTCACCTCGGCGGCGTAGGCGAGTTCGGCGCTGCGCTCGGCCGCGGCACGGGCGGTGGCCATCCGGGCGGCGGAGTCGTCCTCGCCGAGCAGCTCGGCGGCCTCGTCCAGCAGCGGCACGTCGGCCGGCGTCCACGGCGCGTCGCGCTCGCGGAAGAGCAGCGCTCGCTCCGGCCCGGACAGGCGGGGGCTGCAGCGGGCCAGGCGCTCGCGGTCGGCGAACAGGTCGCGCAGCAGCCGCTCCGGCGTCATCGGCAGCCAACACCGGTTGACCGCACGGACAACTGCGGGCACCTCGCGCAGCACCGCGACCGTCTCCTGCCGGCCCTCGGCGTCGAGCTCGGTCCGCGTCGCGGTCGCCCACCGGGTCGCGAGCCGGTCGAGCAGGTCCAGCGCGAACGTCCGCCGGGCGACCATGTGCGGCTCGCCGCTGCGCCGCGCACGGTCCAGCGATGCGCGGACGTCCCGCGGCCACAGGGTGATCGTCACCCCGTCGGCGTCCAGCTGCTGCGGGCCGTCCGGGACCCGCTGGCGGTCGCGGACCGCCGCGGCGAGGACGGCGGTCATCCGCAGGTCGCCCTTGACGGCCGCGGCCGGGCGGGACTCGGTGCCGGTGGCGCTCACCCCGGGGTACAGCGTCGACGGGGTCGAGGTCACGACGCCGGTCTCGCCCAGGGAGGGCAGCACGGCGGAGATGTAGCGCAGGAACGCCCGGCTCGGCCCGACGAGCAGGACCCCGGACCGGGCGATCCGGTCCCGGTGCGTGTAGAGCAGGTACGCCGCGCGGTGCAGGGCCACGGCGGTCTTGCCGGTGCCCGGACCGCCCTGCACGACGAGGATCCCGGGCAGCGGTGCGCGGACCACCCGGTCCTGCTCGGCCTGGACGGTGGCGACGATGTCGCGCATACGGCCGGTGCGCGCCGCCTCCAGGGCGCCGAACAGCGCGCCCTGCCCGGAGACCACCACCGCGTCGGGGGCCAGCGCGCCCGCGTCGAACACCTCGTCCTCCACCCCGGTGACCCGCCGGCCCTCGGTGGCCAGGTGGCGGCGGCGGGCGACGTCGCCCGGCGTGGCGCCGGTGGCCTGGTAGAAGGCGCTGGCGACCGGGGCGCGCCAGTCGAGCAGGACCTGGCGGCGGCCGTCGGACAGCCCGACCCGGCCGATGTGGTGGGTGCCGCCGTCGGTCAGGTCCAATCGGCCGAAGACGAGCCGGTCCTCGACGTGGCGCAGCTGGTCCAGGCGCTCGGCGTGCAGCGTCTCGAAGGCGTCGCGCTCCGCGGTCGCCCCGGCGGTCCCGGTGGTGGCCGACCGCCGGACCCGGTCCAGCTCGCGGGCCACCTCCGCGCGGACCAGGTCCAGGCGGGCGTAGCGGTCGTCGACGGTCGCCTGCTCACGCGCGACCTCGGCTGCGCCCGCGGTGCCGT
>CAXTBU010000008.1:0-11103 GCA_964242885.1 uncultured Actinomycetales bacterium | reverse complement strand
CCCGCGGTGCCGTCCTCGCCGGCCGCGCCGGGCGCGACGCCGTGCCCGCCCGCGTCCACCCGGCCATCCTCGCGGGTGCTCACCGCCCGCCGTGCTGCGTGCAACCGGTCATCCGGCCAGGGCACCGAACAACGCGACGATCGCGACGGCCGGGGTGGCCGCGAGGAGCAGCCAGCAGAGCACCGCGCACACCGCGGTCAGCACCAGCAGGGTCTTCGTCAACGGCAGCAGCAGGACACCGGTGAGCTCCGGGACGGCGCCGGCCACCCCCCGCAGGGACCCGGCCGAGCGGGCGGCGCCGTACAGCCGTCCCGAGCGCGCGCCCGGGCCACCCTTCAGCGCGCCGAGCCGGCCCGCGAAGTCCTGGACCCGGCCGACCGTGGCGTCGGGCAGGTCGGTGAAGCGCTTGCGCAGCGCCTCGGCGTCGCCGTAGGTCCGCAGCAGCAGCCGGCGGTGCACGAGCACCTCGACCGCGGGCAGCGCGAGGACGACGAGCACGATGACGGTGTTGGCCGTCGACCAGTCGAAGGCCGCGGACAGCAGCCCGGTGATCACCACGGCCGCGATCGCACCGGCGACGCCGGACCCGCCGAGCACTCCGGCGAGCAGCCGGGACGCGCCGGACAGCAGCTCGCTGACCTGGTGCGCCCGGGCCGCCGCCGCGCCGGCGAGGTCACCGGCGACCATCGACGCGGTCCGCCGGCCCGTACCGTCCGGGCCGGCCCCGCCGGGTCCGGTCCCGCCCTGGTCGCGCCCGGCGGTCCGGTCCCCGCCCGCCGGGGAGACGACGCGTCCGGTGAGCACCTCGCGGTCGGCCGGTTCCGGCCCGGGAACGGGCGTCGAGTTCTCGGTCATCGCCCCATCTTCCCTGCACCGGCAGCCGCCGCAGCTGGTTCGATCGGCCCGTGACCGTGCGCGGGGTGTTGTTCGACTTCGCCGGGACCCTGCTGGTCCCGGTTCCGGCGACGGAGTGGGTCCGGGGGGTGACCGACGGTCTCGGCCAGCACCTGGACGACGCGGCGGTGGCCGAGCTCGCGGCGCGGTTGGTGACCGCCGGCCGGTCGGGGGGACCGGAACCGGTCGACCTGCCGGCGGGGCTGTCGCAGGACTACGCGCGGCGCGACACCTCGGCAGAGCTGCACCGCTCCACCTACACGGCCCTGCTGGGCTCGGTGACCGGCCCGGGGTCGCCGCTGAGCACCGCGCTGTACGACGCCGGCTGCCACGCGGCCGGCTGGACGCCGTACCCGGACACGGCTCCGACGCTGGCCGCGCTGCGCGCCGACGGTGTCCGGATCGCTGTCGTCAGCAACGTCGGGTTCGACCTGCGGGCGGTGTTCGCCGGACACGGGCTGGCCGACCTGGTGGACGCGTGGGTGCTGTCCTGCGAGCTGGGGGTGATGAAGCCGTCCGCCGCGGTCTTCCACGATGCGCTGCGGCAGCTCGGCGTCCCGGCCGCCGACGCGCTGATGGTCGGGGACAACCCGCGGGCCGACGGCGGCGCCGCGGACGTCGGCATCCGGACCCTGGTGCTCCCGTACTCCCCGGCGGGCCCGCCGCACGGCCTGGCCGCGGTGCTCGACGTGGTGCGCGGGGACGCCGGCCGCTGACCGGCAGGCGTCGATATCGTCCCGCCCATGGGACGCGTCGTGGTCGAGGTCATGCCCAAGCCGGAGATCCTGGACCCGCAGGGTCAGGCGGTGACCGGGGCGCTGGCCCGGATGGGGTTCGCCGGCGTCGTCGCCGTCCGCCAGGGCAAGCTGTTCGAGCTCGAGGTGGACGGCGAGGTCACCGACGAGGTCCGGGCCCGGGTCACCGAGGCGGCCGGGACCCTGCTGGCCAACCCGGTCATCGAGTCCTTCACCGTCCGCGCCGACTGAGCGGACCGACCAGGTGCGACCGACTCACCGGGCGGGACGCACCAGCCGCAACAGGGCCGCCCGTCGGGAGACCCCACGCCGGTCACGTCGGAAACGGCAGGGGTCGCTCAGGCGGCCGACGGTCAGCGGTCGGCGTGCTCCACGACGCCCGGCCGGCCGGCGGTGGCACCGGCCAGTGCCACCGGGACCATCAGCAGCGCGAGCCCGACGAGGACCGGGTCCCAGGACCCCGCGAGGTCGCCGGCGATCCCGGCGGCGAAGACGACGACCGCGGACAGCAGGTAGGCCAGGCCCTGGGCGAAGGCGGACAGTGCCGCACTGCCGGCCACGGTCGCGGACCGCAGCGGGATGAGGGTGAGCGCGAGGGTGAACAGCGAGGCACCCAGGCCGCAGCACGTCGTCCACACCCACGCGGCGCGCGGGGCGAACACCAGCCCCAGATCGCCGACCACCCAGAACGCCGCCAGCACCAGCACCAGCAGCCGCTGGTCCGGCATGCGTCCGGCGATCAGCGGCACGGCGGAGGACACCACCCCGAGCAGCGCGAACCAGCCCAGGAGCAGTCCCGCCGCGGACTGGCTGAGCCCGTCGTCGACGGCGATCGAGGGCAGGTAGGCGAACAGCACGTAGGCGGACCCGGCCTGCCCGGCGAACACGATCGCGACCGACCGTCCGATCCGGGTCCGTGCGACGTCCCCGATGCCGAAGCGGGGCGCGGCGGCCGGACCCGCGTCGTGCACCCGCGCCGGCTCGGTGACTGCCTCGGTCCCGGCCGGGCCCCGCTCGCGGGTCGCGACCGCCAGCCACGGCAGGGCCGCGACGCCGGCGACCAGCGCCCACAGGCCGAGCCCGGCGCGCCACCCGCCGAGCAGCGTCCCCAGCGGGACCGTCACCGCGGCTGCCACCGCCGTTCCGGCCGCGAGCATCAGGGTGTAGGCGGCGGTTCCGGCGCCGGTCCGGCCGGGCAGGAAGTGCTTGACCGCGGTGGGCAGCGCGACGTTGGCCACCGCGATCCCGGCCAGGGCGACGACCGTCCCGACCAGGAAGACCGGCACGTCGACGACGGCCACCCGCAGCAGCAGGCCGAGGCCGGCCGTCGCGCCGGCCGCGGCCAGTGCCCGGGCGACACCGAGGCGGCCGATGACCAGCGGCGCTGCGAAGCTGCCGGCGGCGAAGACCAGCGGCGGCATCGCGCTGACCAGGCCGGTCAGCACCCCGGACCCGTGCAGCGCGGCGACGACCGACGGCAGCTCGGCGCTGGTGCTGGTCACCACCGGCCGGCCGGCGAACCCGGCGACCGCCAGGCCGAGCAGCACCAGGGCGACCGGGACGGCGGGCACCGTTCCGGCGCGGGCGGCGGTCGGGGCGGTCACCCGGTTCATCCAACCCGGTCACCGGCGTACACCGAACCGCCGCACGACACCGCCTCGGACGCGGGGGAGCCCGTTCGCGGTACGCCAGTGTTCGGTCCGGTGTACCGCACCGGGTCGACGGGCCCGCCCGGCCGGAGTAGACCGGGAGTCATGGAGTACACACACCTCGGTCGTACCGGCCTGTCCGTCAGCCGCCTGTGCCTCGGCACCATGAACTTCGGTCCCGACACCACCGAGCAGGACTCGGGCGTGATCATGGACCGCGCCCACGACGAGGGCATCAACTTCTTCGACACCGCGAACGTCTACGGGCGCTCGGTCTCCTGGGGCGCCACCGAGGAGATCATCGGCCGCTGGTTCGCCCAGGGCGGCGGCCGCCGCGAGAAGACGGTGATCGCCACCAAGCTCTACGGCCCGATGGACGTCCTGGGCGAGTGGCCGAACAACGGCAAGCTGTCGGCGTTCAACATCCGCCAGGCCGTGGACGCCTCGCTCACCCGGCTGCAGACCGACCACATCGACCTCTACCAGATGCACCACATCGACCGGGAGACGCCCTGGGACGAGATCTGGGAGGCCTTCGACACGCTGCGCCAGCAGGGCAAGGTCCTCTACTTCGGGTCCTCCAACTTCGCCGGGTGGCACATCGCCAAGGCCAACGAGCACGCGAAGGCGCGCGGCTCGCTCGGCCTCGTCTCGGAGCAGTCGATCTACAACCTGCTGGTCCGCGACGTCGAGCTCGAGGTGCTCCCCGCCGCGCAGGACTACGGCGTCGGGATCATCCCGTGGTCGCCGCTGCAGGGCGGTCTGCTCGGCGGCGTCGTCCGCAAGGAGCGCGAGGGCCGCCGACGCAACAACCGCAAGGAGGAGCTGGAGCGTCGCCGCCCGCAGCTCGAGCGGTACGAGGACCTGTGCGAGGAGCTCGGCGAGGAGCCGGCCGACGTCGCGCTGGCGTGGCTGCTGGCCCAGCCCGCGGTGACCGCCCCGATCGTCGGACCCCGCACGCTGGAGCAGCTGACCGGCTCCCTGCACGCGCTGGAGGTCAGCCTGTCGGAGAAGACGCTGGCCCAGCTGGACGAGATCTTCCCGGGTCACAAGCCCGCGCCGGAGGACTACGCCTGGTGAGTCAGGCACCTCGGTGCGCCGCAGCTGCCGGCGACCCTGGGAGGATGACGCGGTGACCGCGCGCATCGGGATCGTGACCTTCCCCGGCTCCCTGGACGACGGCGACGCCCGGCGCGCCGTCCGGTTGGCCGGCGCGGAGCCCGTCGTCCTGTGGCACGCGGACACGGACATCGCCGGTGTCGACGCGGTCGTGCTCCCGGGCGGCTTCAGCTACGGCGACTACCTGCGGTGCGGCGCGATCGCCCGGTTCGCGCCGGTGATGGGCCCGGTGCTGGACCGCGCACGCGCCGGCATGCCGGTGCTCGGGATCTGCAACGGGTTCCAGGTGCTCTGTGAGGCGCACCTGCTGCCCGGGGCGCTGGTCCGCAACGACGTCCGGAAGTTCGTCTGCAAGGACCAGCGGCTCCGGGTGGAGAGCGCCTCGACAGCGTGGACGTCGCAGCTGACCGTGGGTCAGGAGCTGACGATCCCGCTGAAGAACGGCGAGGGCGGGTACGTCGCGGACGCCGACACCCTGGACCGGCTCGAGGGCGAGGGCCGCGTGGTGTTCCGCTACCTGGGCGGCAACCCGAACGGCAGCATGCGCGACATCGCCGGCATCAGCGACGCCGGCGGCCGGGTCGTCGGGCTGATGCCGCACCCGGAGCACGCGGTGGAGTCGCTGACCGGCCCCGGCACCGACGGGCTGGCGCTGTTCACCTCCGCGGTGTCGGGCCTGCTCGCCGTCTGACGCGGATCGGGCGGGGCGGGCTGCGCTGGCGGCGAACGGGCAAGGTGCCCCCCTCGGTCGGCGGGCGTCCGGTGCCAGAGTGGACGGCGTGCAGAACCCCACCGAGCTCTACGCGCTCACCGAAGCCGCCGAGGGCCTGACGGCCTCGCACCTGGTCGTCGGCCTGGACGGTTTCGTCGATGCCGGCGGCGCCGCCCGGACCGCCGTCGACCACCTGGTCAGCTCCCTGGAGCACCACGTCGTCGCCGAGTTCGACATCGACCTGCTGCTGGACTACCGCGCGCGGCGGCCCCGGCTGCACACCGCGGAGAACATCGTGGACTCGATCGCCTGGCGGACGCTGCGGCTGGAGGTGGTCACCGACCTCACCGGGACGCGGTTCCTGCTGCTGCGGGGGCCCGAGCCGGACCGTGCGTGGCAGTCGTTCGCGGCGGCCGTGGTGGGGCTGGCGGCCCGCTTCGGCGTGCAGACGATGGTCGGGATGCTCGCGCTTCCCGCGGCGGCCCCGCACACCCGGCCGATCACCTTCCTGGGCACGGCGACCCGGCGCGAGCTGCTTCCGGACAACGGGCTGCGGTTCGGCCCGATGGAGGTCCCGGGGTCGATGACCGCGGTGCTGGAGTACACGTTCGGCAAGGCCGGCCGGGACGCGATGACACTGCTGCCGCAGGTCCCGAACTACATCTCCTCCGCCGAGGTCCCGCACGCCGCGGCAGCGCTGCTGGAGCGCCTCGGCCGGGTCGCCGAGCTGTCGCTGCCCTACGACGCACTGCTGCGGGCGGCGGAGAAGCTCGACGTGCTGCTGGCCACCGAGCTGGCCCAGTCCGACGAGAACCGGACGATGGTCGCGGAGTTGGAGCGGCAGTACGACCAGTCGCTGCTCAACCTCGCGTCCGGGGACCACGGCGAGGCGATCCTGCCGACCGGTGACGAGCTCGCGGAGCAGTTCGAGTCGTTCCTGGCCGAGCACGGCGACGACGACAGGTGAGCGCCCCGCGGGTCTGACCGGCGCGCCGGCCGCTGGCGCGGGATCGGCCCAGACGCGATGGTGGGGGCGGCTCCCGCCGCGCCGGCGGGCGGCCCGACGCGCGCGACGAGAGGGCACCCGTGTTCCAGCACGTACAGCGACTGATCAACGACATCGCCGAGGACGACCCGGACCCCGCGGCGGCGAACGCGCTCCAGGAGGGCCTGGGCGGCCAGTTCGGCGAGATGCGCACGATGATGCAGTACCTGTTCCAGAGCTTCAACTTCCGCGGCGCACCGGCGTCCAAGCCGTACAAGGACCTGCTGTACGCGGTGGGCACCGAGGAGATCAGCCACGTCGAGCTGATCGCGACGACGATCGCCCGGCTGACCGACGGCGCGCCCGGCTACAAGGGCGACCCGACCGCACCGCTGGACACCCCCGGCGCCGGCGGCAAGACGCCGCTGAGCACCGCTCTCGGCGCGGGGAACATCCACCACTACCTGGTGGGCGCCCAGGGCGCACTGGCGGTCGACGCGGCGGGCAACCCGTGGTCGGGCTCGTATGTCTACAACTCCGGCAACCTGCCGCTGGACCTGCTCTACAACCTGATGCTCGAGTCCACCGGCCGGCTGCAGAAGTGCCGGATCTACGAGATGACCGCCAACAAGACCGCGCGGTCCACGGTCGCCTACCTGATCGTCCGGGACCAGGCGCACGAGAACGCCTACGCCAAGGCGCTGGAGTCCCTCGGCGTCGACTGGGGGAAGTTGCTGCCGATCCCGAAGACCAACGCGGAGAAGTTCCCGGAGGTCAAGAAGCTGCTGGACCAGGGACTGCAGAGCATCCAGTTCACCTTCGGCGCCGACGGGCTGTCCGAGGCCGGGAAGCTCTACCGAGGGGCGTCGCCGTCCAACGACGGCACGACGCTGAGCACCAGCGACGAGCTGCCCGAGGGCGTGCCGATGACCATCGCGCCGGACCGTCCCGAGGAGTTCGCCCCGGGTCTGGACCCTGATCTGCTCGCGCTCGTCCAGGCGACCGCCGAGATCGAGCTCGGCAAGGGCAAGTAGCTCACGCTGCGACGGGGTCGGCCGGTCCGCCGGCCGGCCCCGTCACCCCACGACCGCGGCCAGCACGCGGGCGCAGCGCGGGGGGTCCTCGGTGAGACCGACGCCGACGCCCCACAGCCAGTAGTCGACAGTCCGGGCCACGACCCACGCCCGGGCCCGATGCGGGTCCAGCCGGCCGGCGTCCACGACACGTGAGAGCAGAGCTCGCAGGCCGGCCGCGTCGGCGACCTCGTCGGCGCGGGTCCAGAGCAGCTCCGGGACAGAGCGCTCCGGGTCCCCGCTGGCCGGTTTCGGGTCGATCGCGAGCCAGGGTTCGCGCGTGCCGGCGAGCACGTTGCCCCAGTGCAGGTCGGTGTGCACCAGTGCCGAGGCGCCGGAGCCGGCCAGCTGTCGGGCGGCGTCGACGGCCGTGTCGGCGCACGCCGCGGGCACCGGGTAGCCGAGCGCGGCCTGCCGCAGTGGGACGGAGGCGACGATGTTCGCGGCGGTGGCCGCAGTACGGGGCACGCCGGACGGAGCGGGGACGGCCAGTCGGCGGATCAGGTGCCCGGCGATGCCGGCTGCCGTCGCCAGGTCCACGTCGGCCAGCGACCGGTGAGGATCCAGCCGCTCCAGGAGCAGGACGGTGCCGCGTTGGTCGGCGTCCAGCAGCCGGACGGCACCCCGGCCGTCCCAGGCGCGCAGTGCGGTGACCTCCTCGGCCGGGTCCCCGCCCCGCCACGCGAGCTTGAGCACGCACGCCTGCCCACCGCGGCGCACCGGCACGACGAGTGCGTTCGTGCCGTGCAGTGCCGGCCCGGTCCCACGGTCCAGCGACCACCGGCGGCACCAGCCGTCCACCAGGCCCGGCAGCGACTCCAGCCACCGGCTGCCACCCGACGCGTCCGCGCCCCACCGCGCGACGAGGTCTGCGGGCACCCGGACAGGCGGCGGCTCGTTCGCTCCGGACGGCTCGGACACTTCGTGCACTCCGCACGATCCGGCTTCTTCGGACTGCTCGAACACCTCGGGCTCCCGTCCACGGTGGACACGAGGGCCGCCCGTGCCGGCACAGAGCGGTTGACGCACCGCAAGCCCGGTGAGGCAGCTGGCCGGCTGCCTCGCTGTTCGACCCGCTGACCCGAGCTCGACCCTGGCGGTGGGATCGGGCTCGGCTCTGTGGTCAGGACGCCGGCGGCGTGGTGGCGGTGCTCACCGGGCAACCCGCGGCGGGGCCGGCGTTTCGCTGGCCGGCGGGATGGTCACCTCGGTCACGGTGACGGTCGGCCCATGCCTGAGCATCTCGCCGATGGCCGACCAGTTGTACGAGCCCGTCAGCAGGCAGATGCCGAGGAACACCGCGGAAACGATCGCCGCCGTCCGGGCACCCGACAGGTCGACTCGGGGCTCAGTGGGGGTTTCGTCCGGCATGGGCAACCTCTCCTCGCTCATCGGAGCTGTCCGGTCATCATGGGATAGGCGAGTCACTGGCGGAAGTCCACACCAGCCGCAGCCGTCGGTCGGGCCGGACCCGAACGCTCCGACTACGAACACGCCGGAGGCGCACTGCAGCGCGCCTTCGGAGGGGCTCGGGAGCTCGAGGCGGACATCATGGGCAGCGAACACGTCCTGATGGCTGTCCTGGCCGTCGACCACGGGACCGGGGTCCCGGCCGGCCTCGGCGTGACGTCCGACGTCCATCACTGCCTCCGCCTGACCCACCAGGTTCGCCGGGGCCGCCGATATCCTCGCCGCGTGACCTCGACCAGCGCCGACGCCCCGCCCGCCGACGCCCCGGCCGGGACCGGCCTGGACACCGTCGAGCGCGCGGCCGCCACGCCGGACCACCCACAGCCCTTTGCCGAGCTCGGCCTGAAGCCGGACGAGTACGCCCGGATCGGCGAGGTCCTCGGCCGGCGCCCGACGTCGTCGGAGCTGGCGGTGTACTCGGTCATGTGGAGTGAGCACTGCTCCTACAAGAGCAGCAAGGTGCACCTGCGCACGTTCGGCGAGCTCGCGCCGCAGAACGACGCACTGCTGGTGGGCATCGGCGAGAACGCCGGCGTCGTGGACATCGGCGACGGCTGGGCGGTCACCTTCAAGGCCGAGTCGCACAACCACCCGAGCTTCGTCGAGCCGCTGCAGGGCGCGGCCACCGGTGTCGGCGGGATCGTCCGGGACATCCTGGCGATGGGCGCCCGCCCGGTCGGGGTGATGGACGCGCTGCGGTTCGGCCCGCTCGACGCCCCGGACACCGCCCGGGTGCTGCCCGGGGTGGTCGCCGGGGTCGGCTGGTACGGCAACTGCCTCGGGCTGCCCAACGTCGGCGGCGAGGTGGGCTTCGATCCCAGCTACATCGGCAACCCGCTGGTCAACGCCCTCTGCGTCGGGGTGATGCGCCACGAGGCGATCCAGCGCGGCCGGGCGACCGGCACCGGCAACGTCGTCGTGCTCTACGGCGCCCGGACCGGCGGCGACGGCATCGGCGGCGCGTCGATCCTCGCCAGCGACACCTTCTCCGCCACCGGACCGACCAAGCGCCCGGCGGTGCAGGTCGGCGACCCGTTCGCGGAGAAGGTGCTGATCGAGGCGACGCTGGAGCTGTTCGCGGGCGGACTGGTCACCGGCATCTCCGACCTGGGCGCGGCGGGGCTGTCGTGTGCCTTCGCCGAACTGGCCAGCGCCGGCGACGGCGGGATGGACGTCGACCTGGACCTGGTGCCGCTGCGCGACCAGACGCTCTCGCCGGAGGAGATCCTGATGAGCGAGAGCCAGGAACGGATGATGGCCGTCGTCGCGCCGGCGGACCTGCCCGGCTTCCTCGACGTGTGCCGGCGCTGGGACGTGACCGCGACCGCGGTCGGGACGGTCACCGCCACGGGCAGGCTGGTGGTCCGCTGGCACGGGGAGACGGTCGTGGACGTGCCGCCGCGCACGGTCGCGGCGGAGGGCCCCGTCTACACCCGGCCGATCGCCCGCCCGGACGGAATGGACGCCCTCGCCGCCGACGGTCCGGACAGCCTGCCGCGCCCGTCGACCGGCGCCGAGCTGCGGAACACCCTGCTGCGGCTGGTGGCCTCGCCGGACCTGGCCGACCGGGCCTGGGTGACCGACCAGTACGACCGCTACGTGCTGGGCAACACCGTGCTCGCGCAGCCGGAGGACGCCGGGGTGATCCGGGTCGATGAGAGCACTGGTCTCGGGGTCGCGCTGTCGTTGGACTGCAACCCCCGGTTCTGCCGGTTGGACCCGTTCGCCGGCGCGCAGCTCGCGCTGGCCGAGGCGTACCGCAACGTCGCCGTCGCCGGCGCCCGCCCGCTGGCGGTCACCGACTGCCTGAACTTCGGGTCGCCGGAGGACCCGGGCGTGATGTGGCAGTTCGAGCGGACCGTGCGCGGCCTGGCCGAGGCGTGCCAGCAGCTCGGCACCCCGGTCACCGGCGGGAACGTCAGCTTCTACAACCAGACCGGCGCCGCCGCGATCATGCCCACCCCGGTGGTCGGCGTGCTCGGCGTGCTGGACGACGTCGCCCGGCGCACGCCGATCGGCTTTCCCGGGGTGGGCCTGGCCCTGTACCTGCTGGGGACGACCGACGACGAGTTCGGCGGGTCGACGTGGGCGTGGGCCGAGCACGGACACCTCGGTGGCCGGCCGCCGGCGGTCCGGCTGGAGGCGGAGCGGCTGCTCGCCGACATCTGCGTCAACGCCAGTCGGGACGGCATGGTCGATGCCGCCCACGACCTGTCCGACGGCGGTCTGGCGCAGGCGCTGGTCGAGAGCTGCCTGCGCCGCGGCGTGGGCGCGCGGGTCTGGGTGCCCGACGGCCTGGACCCGTTCGTGTTCCTGTTCTCCGAGAGCAGCGCTCGCGCGGTGGTCGCGGTGCCGCGGTCGGAGGAGGTGCGGTTCACCGACATGTGCACAGCCCGCGGGCAGGCGCACGCGCGCATCGGCGTGACCGACGACGGCGGCCGCGGCG
>CAXTBU010000007.1:41388-69504 GCA_964242885.1 uncultured Actinomycetales bacterium | reverse complement strand
GCTCAGCTGGTTGTGGACCCACGGTGTCGCCGGGTTCTACGGGGGCTCCACCCAGGTCCACCTCGGCCCGGGACCCGCTGTCGACGAGGTCCACGCGCGGTCGCTGCGCGCCGCGCTGCTCACCGGAGAGCGTCTGGAGCTCACCGACCCCGGAGTGTCGGAGGACATCGGCAAGGACTGGAACGACCCCGCGGCGCTGACCGAGTACGGCGACCGGGAGCCGGCCGAGCCGTGGACCTGGGCCGGCCCTGCGCGGTCGGTGACCGGACGCACCTGGGGCGGGTGCGCCGAGGTGCTGCAGTGGCTCCTCACGGCAGGACGCTTCCCGGCCGATCCGGCGGTCCTGCAGGGCGGCGTGCTGCTCCTGGAGACCTCCGAGGAGCTGATCCCCGCCCGTGAGTTCGGGTGGATCGTGCGGTCACTCGGCGAGCGCGGGCTGCTGGCAGCGGTGGACGCCGTGCTGGTGGCCCGACCGCCGACGTCGAGCTTCGAGGTCCAGCCCACCTCGCAGGAGCGCGCCGCTCGCCGGGCGGAACAGCGTGACGTCGCGATCGAGACCGTGCACCGGTACAACCCCGACGCCGTTGTCGTCGTGGGGTTGCCCTTCGGGCACACGCGGCCGCAGTGGATCGTCCCCTACGGAGGAGACGTCACGGTCGACGGCGCATCGCAGCAGCTGTGGGCGGACTACTCGTGACTCCGGCGCCTACTGGTGGCGGACATCGGCCGGCTCGACCCTGAGGACGAGCCCGTCCTCCATCTCCACGAGCCGACCTTCGGCCGCGGCTGTGAGCGCGGCCCGCAACCGTCGCGACAGCCGCTCGACGAGGTATCGGTCCAGGTCGTCCGGCTCCACGAAGGCGTACGAGCGGAGTTCGTCTGCCGCCAGAGCGATCACGTGGTCGTCGACCACGCCACCGTCATAGATCAACCTCAGCGATTCGGTTCGGTCAGGCTCAGGGCCTTGCCATTCGATGACCAGCAGCCTGCCGATCGGGATGTCCAGGCCCAGCTCCTCTGCCACCTCACGTCGGCACGCAGCGCGGGGGGACTCGTTGGCTTCGACCGAGCCGCCCGGGACCTCCCAACCGTCCTTGTACGTCGGCTCCACCACCAGCACCCGCCCGCGCGGGTCGCACAGCAATGCGCCGGCGGCCATCCGCTTCGCCGGTCGGCTGTTCCGGTAGGTGGCGAGGTCCCCGGACTCACCCATCAGCCGAGGCTAGATGTCGTGGCAGCTGGAGCCGGCCGTCGCCCAGCGAGCCGCAACCCGCCCTGGCCCCACGGTCGAGACCAGGCGGCAGACTCGGGGGATGGCAGCAGACCAGCAGGAGCCGATCGACCCCCGCAACAACCCCGAGTCGCGGGCCACCGAGAGAGCCGCCGAGACGCCGGTCTCCCGCGGGGGGTCCGGGAGCGTGGCGCCGGCCGACCAGGCGCCGCCGCTGGAGCCGCCCGCCGACGGGGGCACGGGCGGGACCGCCGACGGGGACCCGCTCGGCGGGGTCACGGCCGGCGCGGGGAACACCCCGGACACCGACGACGCGGTGGAGGGCCAGGCCGGCCCGGAGCCGACGGGACTGGGTCAGCGGGGCCGCAACTGAGCGACGGCTGGGCGAGCCCCCACGACGCGCCGGGATGTGACCTGGCTCACGTCCACGCCCCTGGTGCGGACGGCCACCGTGCGTGCACGCTGCGTGAGGTCACGGTTCGGTAGCGCTCCGGCGAGCGCACGGCGATCGGAGCCCACGGGTGCGCAGGAGTCTCGTCGCTGCGGCGGCAACGGTGCTGGCCACCACCTCGGTGTGGATCGGCGGCAGCTCGGCTGGCGCTGCGTCGCCGCGCCCGGCGGTCGGCGCTCCGACGGTGCCGTCGGCGGCCCAGGCGGTCGCCCGCGCCGGGGGCGCGCTGGCCACCCACCGCTCTGCCGTCCTCGCGTCCGGGTCGGACGCCTTCACCGCCCGCCAGGCGGTGGTCGACCCGGACGGGGCCAGCTCCGTCCGATACGAGCGGACCTACCGCGGCCTGCCCGTTCTCGGCGGCGACGTCGTCGTGCACCTGAGCGCCACCGGTGCGTTCCGGTCCGCCGACGTCGCGCAGTCCCGGGTGCTGGCCGTGGGCACCACCCCGCGCCTGCCGCCGACCGCCGCCACCGCTGCCGCGCGGCGAGCCTTCAGCGGCTCGATCGCCGCGACGGGCGCGCCACGTCTGGTGGTCGACGCCCACCGGGCGACGCCGGCGCTGGCCTGGGAGACCGTCGTGTCCGGGATGAAGCCGGACGGCCAGACGCCGAGTCGCCTGCGGGTACTGACCGACGCGGCCACCGGCGCCTTCCGCGGTGCCGACGACGAGATCGAGACGGTGAACGGGACCGGCCGCTCGATCTACTCCGGCTCGGTGACCATCTCCACCTCGACCGCGACCGGCGGCTACGCGATGGTCGACCCGACCCACGGGTCGAACCGGACCTGCGACATGAACAACAGGACATCCGGCACCTGCGCGACGTTCACCGACGCGGACAACGTGTGGGGGACGGGCACCACCTCCAGCCGCCAGTCCGCGGCCGTCGACGCCCACCACGGCGCCGCCCTGACCTTCGACTACTACAAGACCGTCCTCGGCCGGAACGGGATCTTCAACAACGGCAGGGGAGTCCCCAGCCGGGTGCACTACGGCCGGTCCTACGTCAACGCCTTCTGGGACGGCGCGCAGATGACCTACGGCGACGGGTACCAGAACGCCGACCCGCTCACCGAACTCGACGTCGCCGGCCACGAGATGACCCACGGCGTCACGGAGAACACCGCGAACCTGACCTACAGCGGTGAGGCGGGCGGGCTGAACGAGGCCACCAGCGACATCTTCGGCACGATGGTCGAGTTCTCCGCGAACAACGCCGCCGACCCGGGCGACTACACGGTCGGGGAGGAGATCGACATCAACGGCGACGGCACCCCGCTGCGGTGGATGTACCAGCCGTCGAAGGACGGCGCGTCGCCGGACTGCTGGTACTCCGGGATCGGCAGCCTGGACGTCCACTACTCCTCCGGCATCGGCAACCACTTCTACTACCTGCTCGCCGAGGGCTCACGCGGTGCGTACGGCACCAGCCCGACCTGCGGGGCACCCGCCGTCACCGGGATCGGTCGGACCGCGGCGGCGAGGGTCTGGTACCGGGCCCTCACGGTGTACATGACCTCCTCGACGACCTACGCCCGCGCCCGCACGGCATCGCTGTCCGCGGCGGCCGACCTGTACGGCACCTGCAGCACCCAGCAGAAGGCCGTGCAGGCCGCCTGGGCCGGCACCGGGGTCAAGGGCACGCTCGCCTGCAGCTGACCTGGCACGAGGCGCCGCCGGACACGGCAGGATCGGCGGCCATGGACCTCACGCTGCTGCCGGCCGTCGACGTCACGCAGGGACAGGCCGTCCAGCTCGTGCAAGGCATCGCCGGCTCCGAGCGTGCCTACGGCGACCCGGTCGCGGCGGCGCTGCGCTGGCAGTCCGACGGTGCGCGGTGGCTGCACCTGGTCGACCTGGACGCCGCGTTCCGGCGGGGCAGCAACGCCGACGTGCTCGCCCGCGTCGTCGGGACCCTCGACATCCCGGTCGAGATGTCCGGCGGGATCCGGGACGACGCGTCACTGGCGGCGGCGCTGCGGACCGGCTGCGCGCGGGTGAACATCGGCACGGCCGCGCTGGAGGACCCGGACTGGTGCGCCCGGGTGATCGCCGGACACGGCGACCGGGTGGCGATCGGCCTGGACGTCCGCACCGGACCCGACGGCGGGCACCGACTGGCCGCGCGCGGCTGGACCGAGGACGGCGGCGAGCTGTGGGAGGCCCTGTCCCGGCTGGACGACCAGGGCTGCGCGCGCTACGTCGTCACCGACGTCGGCCGCGACGGCACCCTCACCGGGGTGAACACCGCTCTGCTCGGCGAGGTGTGCGCGCGGACCGCCGCGCCGGTGATCGCGTCGGGCGGCGTGTCCACACTGGACGACATCCGTGCCCTGGTGGGGATGACCGGAGTCGGGGTGGAGGGTGCCATCGTCGGAACGGCGCTGTACGAGGGCGCGTTCACCCTTCCCGACGCGCTCGCGACCGCGGCTGGACGGATGTGAGCACCGCTCCGGTGCGGTTCGTGCTCGCGTCGGCGTCGCCGGCCCGGCTGTCGGTGCTGCAGGCGGCGGGCCTGAGCCCGGAGGTGCTGGTGTCCGGCGTCGACGAGGACGCCGTGCTCGCTGCGGCGGCCGGCACCGACCCCGCGGACCGCCTGCTGGTGCTGGCCACCGCCAAGGCCGACGCGGTCCTCGATCAGGTGCCCGGGCCGGCGGTGGTCCTGGGCTGCGACTCGATGCTGCTGGTCGACGGCGAGCTGATGGGCAAGCCGGGCACCGCCGACCGCGCCCGCGAGCGCTGGCAGCACCTGACCGGGCGGTCCGGGGAGCTGCTCACCGGCCACGCCGTCGTCCGCCTGGACACATCCGGACAGGTGGCCGCCCGCGCGGCCGGGACGCGGCGGACCGGCGTCGGATTCGGCGACGTCACCCCGGCGGAGATCGACGCCTACGTCGGGACCGGCGAGCCGCTCGCGGTCGCCGGGGCGTTCACCCTCGACGGGCTCGGCGGCTGGTTCGTCGACCGCATCGACGGCGACCCGTCCAACGTGATCGGCGTCAGCCTGCCGCTGCTGCGAGCACTGCTCGCCGAGGTCGGCGTCGCGGTGACGGACCTGTGGCACGCGCCGGGCTGACCGCCCGCGAACTCGACCACCTCGCCGGCACCCCCGCCGGAGTCGGGCCGCTCAGCCGCGGGTGTCCACGTTGTCCGCCTCGTGAGCCGGCCGGGAGTCCCGCCAGCGGCGCATCAGGTCGTGCAGCGTCGCCGGGATCGCGCTGACCCGGTCGAACGCGGACGGCTCGTCGACGGCGCCGAGTGCCCCCAGGAACGCGTCCGCCCAGGCGTCGACGTCGTGGGTCTCGACCTGGGCGCGCATCGCCGCCATCCGCGCCGACAGGTCGGCCGGGTCGGCGCGGACCGCGTCGGTGATCGTCCGCTTCAGCCCGTCGATGTCGTGCGGGTTGACGAGGAACGCCTGCGGCAGCTCGGCGGCCGCCCCGGTGAACTCGCTCAGCACCAGCGACCCGCCCTGGTCGTGCCGGGCCGCCACGTACTCCTTCGCGACCAGGTTCATCCCGTCCCGCAGCGGGGTCACGACCATGACGTCGGCCGCCGAGTAGAGCGCGGCCATCTCCTCGCGGCCGTAGGAGGCGTGCAGGTAGTGCACGACCGGCGAGCCGAGCCTGCCCAGGTCGCCGTTCAGGCGCCCCACCATCAGCTCGATCTCGTCGCGCAGCAGCCGGTACTCCTCGACGCGCTCCCGGCTGGGGGTGGCGACCTGGACGAAGGTGACATCGCCGGGCTCCAGCGTCCCGTCGGCGACGAGCTCCCCGAACGCCTTGAGCCGGTGGACGATGCCCTTGGTGTAGTCCAGCCGGTCCACGCCCAGCAGCAGGTGCCGGGGGTTGCCGAGCTCGGTGCGGATCTGCGCGGCCCGCTGCCGGACCTGCGGGGTCCGCGCCAGGTCTTCCATCTCCTTGGTGTCGATGGAGATCGGGAACGCCCCGGCGCGGACCACGCGCCCGTCGGGGAGCGCGACCGTGAGGTCCTTGACGTCGTGGCCCAGGTAGTCGTGCACCATCCGGACGAAGTTGTCCGCGGCACCCGGCATCTGGAACCCGACGAGGTCCGCGCCCAGCAGCCCCTCCAGCACCTGCCGGCGCCACGGCAGCTGCGCGAACAGCTCGACCGGCGGGAACGGGATGTGCAGGAAGAAGCCGATGCGCACGTCCGGGCGCAGCGCCCGCAGCATCGAGGGGACCAGCTGGAGCTGGTAGTCCTGCACCCACACGACCGCCTCGGGCGCGGCGATGGCGGCGACCTGCTCGGCGAACCGGCGGTTGACGCGGACGTAGGCGTCCCACCAGGTCCGGTGGTACTGCGGCACGACGATCACGTCGTGGTACAGCGGCCACAGGGTTCCGTTCGAGAACCCCTCGTAGTACTGCGCGACCTCCCCGGCGGTCATCCCGACCGGGACCAGGTGGAAGCCGCCGTCGTCGAACGGCTCGGGTGCCGCGGGCGGAGCGGTCGGCCTGCCCGGCTCGGCCGCCACCGGCTCGGGGCTCGGCGTGCCGACCCAGCCGACCCACGCGCCGTCGAGGCGCCGCATGACCGGCTCGAGCGCGCTGACCAGGCCGCCGGGGCTGCGCCGCCAGGACCGGGCACCGTCCTCGCCCACGACCTCGTCGACCGGGAGCCGGTTGGCCACGACGATGAACGCGTTCCCGTCCGGGACTGGTGCGACCGTCGTGTCGGGCACGGACTGGACCTCGGCCACGGAACTCCTCGTGAGAGAGCCGACAACGCAGCCGGCGTGATCGCCCAACTCTCCCATGTACCCGGTCGACGGGCCCGCGCGGCGAATGACACGGGTGTGGTTCGTCGTTACGGTGGCGTGGTGAGCGACGCAGCGGGCCGCGCGGGCCTTCCTTCGGGGGCGGTGCCGGTCGACACCGGCCTGACCGAGCGGGACCGCGACATCCTGCTGTTCGAGCGGCAGTGGTGGCGGTACGCCGGGGCCAAGGAGCAGGCGGTCCGCGAACACTTCGACATGTCGGCCACCCGCTACTACCAGGTGCTCAACGCACTGATCGACCGCCGCGAGTCCCTGGAGTTCGACCCGCTGCTGGTCAAGCGCCTCCGGCGGATGCGCCAGACGCGCCAGCGCGCGCGTTCGGCGCGCCGCCTCGGCGTCGAGCCCTGACGCCGGTCCCCGCCGCCGTGACAGCAGAGCCCGACGCGGGCACCGCGCGACTTGACGCGTTCCTCGCGGCGGCCGCCGCCGCGCCCGCCGCCACGCTGGTCGCGCTGGACTTCGACGGGACGCTGGCACCGATCGTCGCCGACCCGGCCGAGTCCCGGCCGCTGCCGGGCGCCGTCGACGTGCTCGCCGCGCTCGGTGCGGCCGGTGTCACGGTGGCGATCGTCACCGGCCGCGCACCGGACGTGGCAGCCCGCCTCGCCGGGCTGACCGACGCCGCGGCCGCCGGGCTCTCGTCGCTGGTCGTGCACGGCCACTACGGGCTCCAGACGTGGAGCCGGGGCGCCGGGCTCACCTCCGGCGCCGATGCCGCCGCCGTCGACGCCGTCGACCGGGTGCGGGCGGCCCTGCCCGCGCTGCTGCGGGACCGGCACGCCCCCCGCGGGGTGGTCGTGGAGGACAAGGGCGTCGCGATCGGTGTGCACACCCGGCAGGCGGCCGACCCGCAGGCGGCACTGGACGCGCTCGTCCCCGCGCTGGTCGCGCTGGCCGAGCGGGAGGGCCTGCAGACACAGCCGGGCAGGTACGTGTGCGAGATCCGGCCGCGCGGGGTCGACAAGGGCGTCGTGGTCGGCGGGCTGATCCGGTCGGCGGCTGCGGCGCTGTACGCCGGTGACGACCTCGGTGACCTGCCGGCGTTCACGGCCCTGGCCGCCGCGGGCGGTCAGGGGACCGCGACCGTGGTCCTGGCCAGCGGCCAGCAGGACACCGACCCGCGCGTCGAGGCCGCGGCGGACCTGACCGTGGCGGGCCCGGCCGGCGTCCTGGACGTCCTGCGGCAGCTCGCGGACCGGCTCCGCCGACCTCCTGACGACACCGGCTGACGACCCCGGCTGACCGGCTTGCCCAGCCGGTCAGTCGACCGTTCCGGGGCTCAGGGTGACGCGGGCGTCGACCCAGGGGAAGACGACGAACCACAGGGCGGCGAGCGTGCCGGCCACCAGCACCAGCGCCAGCAGCACCCGGACGGCGGTCGGGCCTGGGAGCAGCCGCCAGATCGCGCTGTACACGGCGTCCTCCTCAGCGGGTCCGGGTCGAGATGAGCTCGGCGTGCACGACGTAGCGCTGGCTGGCCGAGTACCGGGGGTTGCAACTGGTCAGCGTGAGCAGCCGCTGGGTCGGCTCGACGCCCGGGCGGCCCGGGACCGGCGCGACGACCTCGACCGCGCCGGGCTGGACGATGTCGTGCGAGGTCACCCGGTAGCTGTGGACGAGGTCGGCGACCTCTGCCTCGACCGTGTCGCCGGCCCGCAGCTCCGCGATCCGGAAGAACGGGGCGCCGTGCGTCGTGCGGTGCCCGGCGACGGCGAAGTTGCCGACCTGCCCGGGCATCGCCGAGCCCGGGTAGTGCCCCGGGCCGTCGGCGAGGTCGGGGAGCTGCACGCCCTCCAGGACCACCCAGTCGACGTCGATGGCGGGGATGTGCAGCCGCAGCAGGGCATCGCCCTCGGCCGGCGCGGGAACGGGCGGACCGGGCTGGACCGCGGCGCCCTGTCGTGGGGGAGTCGGTCGGGCGGGGGTCGGCCGTGCCGCGCCCGTCGTGCCGGGCCCGGCGGCAGCGCCCGACCACTGCCGGTCCAGCTGGCGGCCGAGGGCGTCCTGGGCCTGGGAGGTCGCGACGCCGGTGCCCCACAGCTGCCACGCGACGAACATCAGCACGACGGCGCCGAGGGTGAGCAGCAGCTCCCCGGTTCCCCGGGCGATGCCGCGGGCAACGTTCCCGGCGGACCGCCGGGCGGGGAGCGCACGCGGTGGGGGAGAGGGCGCGCGCGGCGGGGCGCTGAGCGTCACGGAGCCTCCGCTGCGTCGGGTGACGGAACACGGTGCAGGGAAACGCTAGGCGGTGTCGGTCCGCCCCGCGGGAAGGGTGGATCCCGGAGGTGGAACAGCCCGACGGCCACCGTCCCGGGAAGGGACGGTGGCCGTCGGGTTGCGGCTGAGCCTCAGCTCAGCTGTCGGTCTTCGCCTCGGTGGCCTTCTTGCGGGCGAGGTAGCCCGCCGCGGCCGCACCGACGAGGGCGACCCCGCCGGCCGTGACCAGACCGGTCTGCATCGCCCCGGAGTCCCCGACACCGGTGCCGACGCCACCCGTGGGCGCCTTGCCGGTGAGGAACGGCGCGACGGCCGAGAGCACGGTCGCCTTCGCGATCGGCGTCTCGAAGGCGCCCTTGTAGACGCCGCCCTCGGGGGTGAGACCGAGCAGGTTGCCGATGATCGCGGCGTGCCGCGCCTCGACCCCGAAGATGCCGGCCGCTGCCTGCAGGACCGCCTTGCTCTTGATGAAGCCGGCCGCACCCAGGTATGCGCCCACACCGACGTTCTCGAACGTGACGGCGGTGGTCAGGAACGACGTCCGCGACGCGAAGGCGTCACCGAAGTCGACGCCCGGCGCCTTGACCGGGGTTCCGCCGAGGGACTTGATCGTCGCCGTGATCGCGGTGACGTGGAAGGCCTCGTCCTCCTCGATCGTGGTGAGGTAGCGACGGGTCTTCCCGGAGGTGAGTCCCTTGTTGTTCCCCTGGCGGTAGAACTCGGCCTCCAGGTACTCCAGGGTCAGGGCGTAGTTGAGCACCTCGACGTCGGAGTTGAAGTCCGCGGCCTTCGCCAGGGACCACCGGTTGTTGAGTGCGCCGAGAGCCAGCGGCGCCTGGACGGAGGTGTATTCCCCCGCGATGAATGCTGCACGAGACATGTGGGGACCCCTCAGGCCAGGAACGGTGTGACGATGGCCAGGACTTCGGACTTGGAGCGGTTCTCTTCGATCTTGTTCGGGAACGGGTTCGTGCCCAGCAGGTCGTGGATCACGGCTGCGTGGCGGGACTCGACACCGGCGATCGAGGCGGCTGCGCTGAGGATCTGCCCGCTCTCGATGAGCGGCACCTGACCGTGGTACGCGGTCACGCCGACCTCTTCGAAGGTGACCGCGGTGGTCAGGAACGACTTGCGGGAGCCGAAGGTCCCCGCCGGGTACTTGATGCCCGGCTTGGCCACGGCCTCGCCGCCGAGGGACTTGATCGTCGCGAGGAGCGCGTCGACGTGGGCCTTCTCGTGGTCCCGGATCGGGCGCACGAGCGAGAGCTCGCGGCCGGAAACGACACCGGCGGCGACACCCTTCTGGTAGAAGTCGTACTCCAGGTACTCCAGCGTCAGGGCGTAGTTCAGGATGCCCAGATCGCCGTCGGTGGAGGCTGCGGCCTTTCCGGCCGCGGAAGCCAGAGGTGCTTCGGCGACACCGCCCGCGACGAGTGCCGCACCGACTCCGACCGCGCCGGCGAAGCGGAGGAAGTTCCGCCTGTCCGACTCCAGTCGGAAGGAGAGAACGGACTCTCCTCCGAACAGCTGCTTGTCACTCATTGCTGAGACGACCTCTCTTCCGCGGCCCCGAGAGGGGTCGACGATGTTCGGCGCCTGGACGGCGCTCGTTGCCGTGCTGTGTGCGCCTTGCCGTGCTGTGCCTCTGACGTGCCTTCGCTCTCGGCGCCTTTCCGGCTTGGTCCGGAACCGCGCACCGTGATCTTCGGGCGGTCGTGGAGACCATAGCGCCGATCGGCACGCTGCGTGAGATCGGGGTCACCGAGCGTGTCGTACGCCGCCGGGGACCAGCCGCGGGCCCGGCCAGTGGCCGGCCCGGGTGGTCCCCCGGGACGGCGTCAGGAGGTCGCGGTGGCCCGCACGGTGTGCAGGCCGGTCGCCCCGTCCGGCACGGTGTCGGCGCGCTCGGCGGTCTGGACCTGACCGGTGCTGGTGGTCGCCCGGACGGTGAGGGAGTGGCTGCCGGGCGGTGCCGTCCAGGGCCAGGTCCACTGCCGCCAGGTGTCCGACGTCGCCGCCGGCGCCAGCTGCGCCTCGTTCCACGGACCGTCGTCCACCCGGACCTCGACGCGGGCGATCCCGGTGTGCTGCGCCCACGCGACCCCGGCCACCACCCCGGGTCCCGCGGGACGGCGGCGGCCGTCGCGCGGGGTGTCGATCCGCGAGCTGACCTTGACCGGGCCGCGCTCGCCCCAGCCGCGCTGCACCCAGTACGCGTCGTAGGCGTCGAACCGGGTGACCTCGATGTCGGTGATCCACTTGCAGGCCGACACGTAGCCGTACAGGCCGGGCACGACCATCCGCACCGGGAACCCGTGCTCGAACGGCAGCGGCTCGCCGTTCATCCCCACCGCGAGCATCGCGTCCCGGCCGTCGGTGACCGCGGCGACCGGCGTCCCGATCGACATCCCGCCGGCGTCGCGGGACACCAGCTGGTCGGCGTCCCGGCTGATGCCCGCCTCGGCGAGCAGCGGTGCCAGCAGGACACCGAGCCAGCGCGCGTTGCCGACCAGGTCACCGCCCACGGGGTTGCTGACGCAGGCCAGGGTCACGTCGCGCTCGACCAGCGGCCGCCGCAGCAGCGCCGCGAGGTCCAGCGTGAGCTCGCGTTCGACCATCCCGTGGATGCGCAGCCGCCACTGCTGCGGGTCGACGTGCGGGACGAACAGGGCGGTGTCGATCCGGTAGAAGTCCGCGTTCGCCGTGCGGAACGGGACCGCGCCGGCGCCCGGGTCCACCCCGGCGGGCTGGGCCGGGGCCGGCGAGGCCGGGGCGGGCAGCACGAGCTCGGCGCGCGCCGAGTCCGAGCCGAACCGCAAGCGCATCCCGCCCGCGCCGGCGGCGCCGATCGCCAGGGCGCCGGCGGCGGTGCTGCCCAGCGTGGCCAGGAACGCCCGGCGGGTGGGGCCGGCGATCGCGGACGGGACCCGGCGCAGCAGCGCGCGCAGCGCGGCGAAGCCGACGACGCCGGCCGCCAGTGACGGCAACATGCTGCCGAGGCCGCCCACCCCGGCGCGCGAGGCGGCCAGGGCCCCGACCCCGGCGAACAGCACGATGCCGGCGTCGCCCACCGCCGGGCGGCGGCGCGCGGCGATCCCGACGACGAACGCCGCGACCGCGAGGAGCACGCACGTGCCGATCAGCAGCGCGGTCTTGTCGCTGGTGCCGAACGCCCTGATCGCGACCTGCTTGACCGGCTCCGGGACCAGCGGGACCACCGCCGTGCCGACCGCCACCACCGGGACGCTGCCGGGCCCGGTGAGCAGGGCCACCACCTCGGCTGCCGCCATCGCCGCGCCGGCGGCGACCAGACCCGCGGCCCCGGCCAGGGCGGTGTCGGCGCGACCGCGGCGGTCTCGGTCCGCCGCGTCGGCCCGGCGGGCGACGCGGGTGGGGCCGGCAGTGGTCTGGTCCAGGGGCACACCCCCATTGCACGACTGTCCGGGACGCGGCGGCGGCGGGCGGTGCTCGCCGGAGCCCGGGAGGCGGGTCCTCGCGGCTAACGTGACGGGCATGTGCGGGATCGTGGGATACGTGGGCCGACGACCCGCCCTGGAGCTCGTCGTCGACGGCCTGCGCCGGCTGGAGTACCGCGGTTACGACTCGGCCGGGGTGGCGCTGCTGCCCGACGGAACCGACGGGCCGGGTTCGCCGGGGACCGGGATGGTCGTCGCGAAGCGGGCGGGCAAGCTGGCGATCCTCGAGAAGGAGCTCGCCGAACGCCCGCTGGTGCCCGGGACGACGGCCATCGGTCACACCCGGTGGGCCACCCACGGCGCGCCGACCGACCGCAACGCCCACCCCCACCTAGGCGGCAGCGCCCAGACCGGCCAGCAGATCGCCGTCATCCACAACGGGATCATCGAGAACTTCGTCGAGCTGCGGGCCGAGCTGACGGCGACCGGTGTCGTGTTCAGCTCCGACACCGACACCGAGTGCGCTGCTCACCTGCTCGCCGCCGCCTGGGCGGCGCTGCCCACCGACTCCCCGCACCGCCTGGCCGAGGCCATGCGGGTCACCTGCCGGCGGCTGCACGGGGCGTTCACCCTCCTGGCGGTGCACCAGGCCGAGCCGCACCGGGTCGTCGGCGCCCGCCGGGACTCCCCGCTGGTGGCCGGCCGCGGGGACGGGGAGAACTGGCTGGCCTCCGACGTCACCGCCTTCATCGAGCACACCAGGTCCGCCGTCGAGCTCGGTCAGGACCAGGTCGTCGAGATCACCCCGGACAGCCTGGAGATCACCGGGTTCGACGGGACACCCGCCGCCGGCCGGGACTTCCACGTCGACTGGGATGCCGCGGCCGCCGAGAAGGGCGGGTTCGACTTCTTCATGGACAAGGAGATCGCCGAGCAGCCCGACGCGGTCGCCGCGACGCTGCTGGGCCGGACCGACTCCGCAGGGCGGCTGCGGTTGGACCAGCTCCGGATCGACGAGGCCGACCTCCGGCGGGTGGACAAGGTGTTCATCGTCGCCTGCGGCACCGCCTACCACGCCGGTCTGACCGCGAAGTACGCGATCGAGCACTGGACCAGGCTGCCGGTGGAGGTCGAGCTGGCCAGTGAGTTCCGCTACCGCGACCCCGTGCTGGACGACCGGACGCTGGTGGTCTCGGTCAGCCAGTCCGGGGAGACGATGGACACCCTGATGGCGGTCCGGCACGCGGCCGAGCAGGGCGCGCGCACCGTGGCGATCTCGAACACGAACGGGTCGACGATCCCGCGCGAGTCCGACGCGGTGCTGTACACCTTCGCCGGGCCCGAGGTCTGCGTCGCGTCGACGAAGACCTTCCTGGCCCAGTTGGTGGCCTGCTACCTGCTGGGGCTCTACCTGGCGCAGGTGCGCGGGACGAAGTTCGACGACGAGGTCGGCGCGGCCGTCGCCGAGCTCGCCCGCGTCCCCGACCACCTGCGAGCACTGCTCGCCGACCTCGACGGGACGCGCCGGATCGCCCGCGAGCTGTCCGGCTCCGGAACGGTGCTCTTCCTCGGGCGGCACGTCGGGTACCCGATCGCGTTGGAAGGTGCGCTGAAGCTCAAGGAGCTCGCCTACATGCACGCCGAGGCGTTCGCGGCCGGTGAGCTCAAGCACGGGCCCATCGCGCTGATCGAGGACGGCATGCCGGTCGTGGTCGTCGTCCCCGGCCCCGGCGGCCGGGCCAGCCTGCACAGCAAGGTGATCTCCAACATCCAGGAGGTCCGCGCCCGCGGTGCCCGCGTCGTGGTCATCGCCGAGGAGGGCGACGACGCGGTGGTCCCGTTCGCCGACGAGGTCATCCGGGTCCCGGCGCTGCCGACGCTGCTGGCACCGCTGGTGACCACCGTGCCGATGCAGGTGTTCGCCCGGGAGATCGCCGCCGCGCGCGGGCACGACGTGGACCAGCCGCGGAACCTGGCGAAGTCGGTGACGGTCGAATGAGCACCCGGCTGCCGCCGCCCGCGCCGCTCCGGCGTTGATCCTCGGGGTCGGGCTCGACGTCGTCGAGACGGGACGGTTCGCCGCTGTGCTCGAGCGGACCCCTGCTCTCGCCGACCGCCTGTTCACCCCCGCCGAGCAGGTCCAACCGGACGGCACCCCGAGATCGCTGCTCTCCCTCGCTGCGCGGTTCGCCGCGAAGGAGGCGCTGGCGAAGGCCATCGGTGTGCCGGGGGGGCTGCACTGGCACGACGCGGAGGTCGTCGCCGGCGCCGACGGGCGGCCGTCGCTGGCCGTCCGCGGCACGGTGGCAGCCGCGGCCGAGGCGCTCGGCGTCCGGTACTGGCACCTGTCCCTGTCGCACGAGACCGGGCTGGCCGCCGCCGTCGTCGTGGCCGAGGGATGAGCGCCGCGACAGCCGCCCCGTTCGCCCGGTTCCTCGGGCCGCTGCGGGACCGGCCGGTCCGGCGGCTCACGCTGCTGTTCGCGGGCCTGGTCGCCTTCGGCGTCAGCAACGGGATGCTGCTGCTCGCCGAGCTGGGCGTCGGGCCGTGGGACGTCCTGCACCAGGGCCTGTCCCGGACGTTGGGCCTGGGCGTCGGGACCTGGGCGATCCTCGTCTCGTTCCTGCTGCTGGTGGCCTGGGTGCCGCTGCGGCAGCGGCCAGGGCTCGGCACGCTGGCGAACGCGGTGGTGGTCGGCCTGGTCATCGACGGGGTCCTCGCGGTCGCCACCCCGCCGGCGGGGTGGCCGGCGCGGGTGGCGCTGCTGGTCGGGGGCGTGCTGCTGAACGCCGTGGCGACCGGCGCCTACATCGGCGCCGGTCTGGGTCCCGGCCCGCGCGACGGGCTGACGACGGGTCTGGCGGCCCGCGGGCACTCGATCCGGGTCGTCCGCACCGGGATCGAGGTCGCCGTGCTCGCCCTGGGCTGGCTGCTCGGGGGCACGGTGGGCATCGGGACCGTCCTCTACGCGGGCGCGATCGGGCCGCTCACCCATCTGACGATCCCGCAGCTGAGGCTGCGCGACCGGGTGGTCGCCGGTCGGGTCCCCCGCCGCCGTCCCGCGCGGTGAGCGGTGTCCGGCGGACCTGGGCCGGGGACCGGCCGGTGAGTCCCAGCAGGCGGTCCTGCAGGTCAGCGTCGGCCGGCACCGGCACTGCCGGCCCGAACACGCCGATCTCCCGCCACTGGTCGGCCACCGGCGCCAGCTCCGCCCACATGCCCGACACCAGGTCCGCGGGCAGCGTCCGGTCCGCGCCGACCAGCCCGGCGATCTCCCACGCGCGCAGCCCGCGGAAGCAGGTGACCTGCCACAGGTACTCCCGGACCGGGAAGTCCCCGAACGAGCAGTGCGCGACCCGGTCGAGGTCGTCGGCCTCGAGCACGGCCGAGCAGGCGCGGTCCACGATCGCGGTGAACGCGGCCGCCGGGTCCCCGCCGAGCAGGTCGCCGTCGTAGGCGTCGGCGCCGACCTCCTCCATCGACCGCCCGGCGACCAGGTCGGGCACCCACGCGTCGTCGTAGGCGTGCGTGGCGACGAGCTCCCGCAGGGTGGTCTCCCGGTCCGGGCGGCCGCTCACGTCGGCCGGCACCGGCAGCTCCCACTGGTCGGCACCGATCTGTCCGACCACCCGGTCCAGCTCACGGTCGGCCAGGACGAACACGTCCTGCTCCCTCGACGCGGCCATCTGGCGTCTCCTTCGACTCGACCGGTGCTGCCGCGGCCGCCGATCGGCCGGGCCCGGTGCTCGGCGACCCTAGGGATCGCCGCCGACAAAGACGGCCGACAGGACGGTGGCCCCGACCTCCGCCCCCACCGGCGGCTGGCCGGCGTCCCCACCTGCGCCCGGCCCGGGGTGTCCGGGCCGCTCTCGGGCGGGCAGGGTGGGCGGGTGCTGACAGCCCACGACGTCGCCACCGTCCGAGCCGCCGAGGCGGCGCTGCTGGCCCGCGTACCGCCCGGTGCCCTGATGCAGCGGGCCGCGGCCGGGCTCGCGCTGGCCGCGGTGCGGATGCTGCGCGGGGCACCCGGGCGGGTGCCGGGCGCCCGGGTGGCGCTGCTGGTCGGGGCCGGCGACAACGGCGGGGACGCACTGCTCGCCGGGGCGCTGCTGGCCGGACGGGGGGTCCGGGTGGACGCGGTGCTGCTGGACCCGGACCGGGCCTCCGCGACCGGGCTGGCGGCGGTGCGCCGGGCCGGCGGCCGGGCCGTCGACGCGGTCTCGCCGACCGCCGCCGCGGTGGTGCGGGCGGCGGATCTGGTCGTGGACGGGATCGTCGGCATCGGCGGCAGCGGGCCGTTGCGCCCGGCGGCCGCCGCCCTGGTCGCGGCGGCCGCCGACGCCGGGGTGCCGGTCCTGGCCGTCGACCTGCCCAGTGGGGTCGACGCGGACACCGGAACGGTGGCCGGGGACTTCGTCCGCGCCACCCGGACCGTCACGTTCGGCACGCTCAAGCCCGCCCACTGCGTGGACCCGGGCGCGGCGGCGTGCGGCGAGGTGGAGCTGGTGGACATCGGGCTGGGGCCCTACCTGCCGTCGGGCGGGGCGCTGCAGGTGGTCGGCGCCGCGGACGTCGCCGCGGTCCCGGCGCCGCACGGGGAGAGCCAGAAGTACAGCCGCGGCGTCCTCGGCATCCGGGCCGGTTCGGCGGGTTACCCCGGGGCCGCCGTCCTCTGCACCGCCGGCGCGCTGGCCGGTCCGCTGGGGATGGTGCGCTTCGTCGGGCCCGACGACGTCGCCCGATCCGTCGTCGAGCGGTTCCCCGAGGTGGTGCCGGGCGACGGCCGGGTCCAGGCGTGGACGATCGGCCCGGGCCTCGGTGAGGACCGCGGCGCGGAGGTGGCCGAGGTGGTCGACGCCGGCCTGCCGGTGCTGGTCGACGCCGACGGCCTCCGGTTCCTGCCGCAGCGCGACCGCCGCGCCCGGGTTCCGGACGGCTCGCCGGTCCTGCTGACCCCGCACGCGGGGGAGCTGGCGCGGCTGCTCGGCGCCGACCGGTCGGCGGTGGAGGCCCGCCGCCTGGAGCACGCGACCGAGGCGGCGCGGCGCACCGGGGCGACCGTGCTGCTCAAGGGCAACACGACCGTGGTCGCCAGCCCGGACGGCCGGGTCCGGGTGGCCGCGGCGGGCACGCCGTACCTGGCCACCGCGGGGGCCGGCGACGTGCTGTCCGGGTTCGCCGGTGCGCTGCTGGCGGCGGGGCTGGAGCCGCTGGCGGCCGGGGCCCTGGGCGCGTACCTGCACGGCCTCGCGGCGCGGCGCGCCGTGGGCAGCCCGGCCCGGCAGATCGTCGCCGCCGACGTCGCCGACGCCCTGCCCGCCGTCGTCGCCGAGCTCCGCTGACCGCCGTCGTGCCCGGCCCGCCGGAAGCCGGCGGGATGGCGACCGCGGTCGGCTGGGAGACTGGGCAGGTGCACCCCGACGGCCCGACGCGACCGCACCTGACGGTGGGGATCGACCTCGGGGCGATCGCGCAGAACGTCGCGGCTGTGGTGTCCCGGGTCGCGCCGGCCGCGGTGATGGCGGTCGTCAAGGGCGACGCCTACGGGCACGGGCTCGTCCCCGTCGCCCGCGCGGCCCGCGCCGGCGGTGCCGGCTGGCTGGGCACGGCCGTGCTGGACGAGGCGCTGGCGCTGCGGGCCGCCGGTGACACCGGCCCGGTGCTGGCGTGGCTGGCCGCGCCGGGAGCCGACTGGACCGCGGCGCTGGCCGGGGGGATCGACGTCGGTGTGAGCTCCGTCGGCCAGCTGGCCGAGGTCGCGGCCGCCGCGGGGGCGGGCGGGGTCCGTCGGTCGGGCGGCGGGGCCCGGGCCCGGGTGCACCTCAAGGTCGACACCGGGATGGGCCGCAACGGCGCGACCCGCGAGGGCGGCGGGTGGGCCGAGCTGGTGGCTGCCGCGGCCGCCGCGGCGGACGCCGTCGACGTGGTCGGCGTGTTCACCCACCTGGCGTGCGCGGACGAGCCCGGCAGCCCGGTGACCGGTGGTCAGCTCGCCGGCTTCGACGCGGCCGTGGCGGACGCGCGGGCAGCCGGGCTGCGCCCATCGGTCCTGCACGTGGCCAACTCGGCGGCCGCGTTGACCGACCCCCGCACCCACCACGACCTGGTCCGGGTCGGCCTGGCGGTGTACGGGCTGTCCCCGGTGCCGCAGCTGGGGCCGCCGGCCGCGTTCGGCCTGCGTCCGGCGCTGCGGTACGCGGCCCGGCTGGCCGCGGTCAAGGCGGTGCCGGCGGGTCAGGGGGTCTCCTACGGGCTCACCTGGCACGCGCCCGCCCCGACGACCCTGGGCCTGGTGCCCGCCGGCTACGCGGACGGGATCCCGCGCGCGCTGTCCAACCGGGGGACCGTGGGGATCGCCGGCACCCGGCGCCCGGTCGTCGGGCGGGTCTGCATGGACCAGTTCGTCGTCGACCTCGGCCCGGGCAGCAGCGCCGTCCCGGGCGACGAGGTGGTGGTGATCGGCGACGGTGTCGACGGGCCGACCGCGCAGGAGCAGGCCGACGCGGCCGGCACGATCAGCTGGGAGCTCGTCACCAGGATCCCGGCGCGACTCGGCCGCGCGTTCGTCGGCCCGGTGCCCGCGTGACCGCCCGGGACCGGGGGCCGGCGCGGTTCCCCCGGTTGCCCACCGCGCCGCAGGTCCCCGACTGGCTGGTCGGCCTGCACAGCCGGGTCGGGCCGGCCGCGGTCGTCGGGGCCGCGGCCGGCGTCCTCGCCGCGGGGCTCGCGGTCGGGGTCGCCGCCCAGCGCGCCGCCGTCCACGCCGCGGACGCCGGTGCACCGCCGGTCGAGCCGGGCGTCCCCTCCTACGCCCGGGAGTCCCCGGAGCCCGGTCCCGGGGACGCTCCGGGTTCCGCGACCGCGGCGGGCGACGCCGAGCCGCTCGGTGCCCTGCGCGGCACGCCGACGACGGTGACGACCGACGACGGCGTCGAGCTGCACGTCGAGACCGACCCCGCCCCGGACGCACCGCCCGGGGACCCGACAGTCGTGTTGCTGCACGGTTTCGGCCTCAACATCGACATCTGGCACTTCCAGCGCGCCCAGCTGCGGGGCCGGCACCGCCTGGTGCTGATCGACCAGCGCGGACACGGCCGGTCCGGCATGCCGCCGCCCGGCTCCTCGACGATCGAGCGGCTCGGCCGCGACCTCGGCGAGGTGCTGGACGCGGTGGTCCCGGACGGGCCGGTCGTGCTGGTCGGTCACTCGATGGGCGGGATGGCGACCCTGGCGCTGGCGAGCCAGCGGCCGGAGCTGTTCGGGCCGCGCATCGTCGGTGTCGCGCTGGTCTGCTCGTCGGCCGGTGACGCACCGCTCGTCAACGGGGTCCCGATCGCCGCCTTCGGCCCGCTGGACACCCTGGCCGCGGCCGCGATCGCGCTGTCCCGCGGCGCGACCAAGGCCTCCCACGTCGTCACCAACTCCGCTCTGCAGCTCGCCGGTCAGGCGCCGGCACTGACCGCCCGGGCGCGCGGGGCGATCTCCTCCCTGGAGTCCGCGATCGTCCGGCGGATGTCGTTCGCGCGGCCGGTCCCGGACGAGGTCGCGCGGTTCAGCGGTGACGTCATCGCCTCGACGCCGGTCGCGGTGATCGCCGGTTTCTACCTGTCCTTCTTCGAGTTCGACCTCTACGACACCGTCAAGGTGCTGCACGCGGTCCAGACGCTCGTCGTCAGCGGGGACTCCGACCGGGTCACCCCGCCCTGGCACAGCGCGCAGATCGCGGCCCGGCTGCCGAGCGCGCGGGTCGTCGAACTGACCTCCGCGGGGCACATGGCCTTCCTGGAGGCGGCCGACGAGATCACCGAGCTGCTGGAGGACCTGGTCGTCCGGTCGGCGGAGCGCGCCGGATGACCCAGCCGGCCGCTCCCCGGCGGGGCCGGGCGAACGACGTCCAGGTGCGTCCGGCCACCGCCGACGACGCGGTCGACGTCTACCGCCTCGTGGTCGCCGCCTTCCGGGCCCGCCCGGCGCTGGACCCCCCGGCGGACGCGCTGTCGGAGACCCCGGAGAGCATCGCTCTCGAGATCGGTGCTCGCGGTGGCCTGGTGGCGACACGCGGCGGGACGCCGGTCGGGTCGCTGCTGTTCGGTACCGGGCCGGGCCTGCGACTGACCCGGGTGTCGGTCGACCCGGCCCAGCGTCGGCAGCGGATCGCCGCCCGGCTGGTCCGGGCCGCCGAGGCCGTCGCGGTCGCCCGCCGTCAGCCGGCGGTGTCGCTGGTCGCCCGGCGGGAGCTGTCCTCCAACGGCGCGTTCTGGCGTTCGCTCGGGTACGGCGAGGTCGACCCGTCACTGTTCCCGCCGGTCGACCGCCGCCCGCACAACCTGACCATGGCGCGGGCGGTGCCGTGCACGGTCCCGGTGACCGGAGCGGCGGCGATGCGCCGGCTCGGGCAGCGTCTGGGGGAGCTGCTGGCGCCGGGAGACCTGGTGCTGCTGACCGGCGATCTCGGTGCCGGCAAGACGACGCTCACGCAGGGGATCGGCGCCGCCCTCGGTGTCCGCGGCCCGGTGACGTCGCCGACCTTCGTCCTCGCGCGCGAGCACCCGTCACTGGTCGGCGGCCCACCGCTGGTGCACGTCGACGGCTACCGGCTCGGCGGGGCACCGGAACTGGACGACCTCGACCTGGACACCGCCGGCGCCGACGCGGTGACGGTCGTCGAGTGGGGGCGGGGGATGGCCGAGGCGCTGGCGTCGGACCGGGTCGAGATCACCATCGACCGTGACGCCTCGCGCCGGCTCGGCGGGGCGGAGCTCGTGGCAGTACCGGGCCCGGCGACGGACGCGGACCCGGCGGACGCTGACCCGGCGGACGCTGACCCGGCGGACGCTGACCCGGGGGACGAGCTGCGGACGGTCCGGGTGGACGCCCTCGGCGGCCGGTGGGCGTTCGCCGGTCTGCAGGAGGCGCTCGGGCAGCACCGGGCTCCCGCGTCCCTAGGCTGAGTCCGTGCTGCTCGCGGTCGACACCTCGTCCGCGTCGATCACCGTGGCGGTGGCCGACGGCGACCCGGGGACCGGCGGCCGGGTGCTGGCCAGCGCGTCCTCCGTCGGCGCCGGCCACCACGCCGAGCTGCTGACCCCGCTGCTCCGGCAGGTGTGCCTCGAGGCCGGACTGGCTCCGGGCGCGTTCAGGACGGGTGCGCTGACCACGGTCGCGGTGGGGGTCGGGCCGGGTCCGTTCACCGGGCTGCGGATCGGGCTGGTCACCGCACGGGCGCTGGCGGATGCGACCGGCGCCGTACTCGTCGGCGTGTGCTCGCTCGACGTGCTCGCCGCGGCGACCGGGCCGGTCGGTCCGGACCTGCTCGTGGCCACCGACGCGCGCCGGCGCGAGGTCTACTGGGCTCGCTACGCCACAGACGGCCGCCGGCCGGTGCGGGTCGCCGGCCCGGGCGTCGACCACCCGGCCGCGGTCCCCGACGCGGCGGTGCTGCCCGCGACAGGTCAGGGAGCGGTGCTCTATCCCGACGTGTTCGCCGCCGCGGTGGCCGGCTCCCCCACCCACCCGGATGCAGGTGTCCTCGCGGCCGCTGTGCTGGACGGCGCGGTCGAGCTGCTGCCGGCCGACCCGCTGTACCTGCGCCGGCCGGACGCGAGGCCGGCGGCGCCGCGGGTGTGAGCACCGATCCGGCCGGAGGTCCGGCGTGAACACCGATCCGGCAGTGGGCCAGGTGCTGGTCCGGCCGATGACCACCGACGACCTGGACGCGGTCGTGTCGGTGGACCGCGCGTCGTTCCCGTGGACCGCCTGGTCGCGGATGTCGTTCGCCGCCGAGCTCGGGCAGGTGCCCGCCGGCCGCTGGTACGCCGTCGCGTGTCCGGTGCGAGCGCCGACGACCGTCCTCGGCTTCGTCGGCCTGATGGCCCCACTGACCGGTTTCGCGGAGTCGGGCAGCGCGCCGGCCGACGTCACCACGCTCGCGGTCGCCCCGGCCGCGCGCCGGCGGGGGATCGCGAGCGCGCTGCTCACCGCAGCGGTCGCCGAGGCGGCCGCCCGCGGAGCTGACGGGGTGGTGCTGGAGGTCGCCGAGACCAACGCTGCCGCGATCGCGCTGTACGCCCGGCACGGTTTCACGGCGCTGGGCCGCCGCCGGGGCTACTACGCCGGACCGGACGGCCCGGGGACGGTGGACGCCGTCGTCCTGTCCCGGCAGACGAGGATGTAGGCGTGGGGGAACCGCTGGTCCTGGGGATCGAGACGTCGTGTGACGAGACCGGTGTCGCGCTGGTCCGGGGGACCACCCTGCTCGGTGAGGCGCTGGCCTCCAGCGTCGAGGAGCACGTCCGGTTCGGCGGCGTGGTGCCCGAGGTCGCCAGCCGCGCACACCTGGAGGCGTTCGTGCCGACCCTGCACCGCGCACTGGACTCGGCCGGGGCCGCGCTGTCCGACGTCGACGTCGTCGCGGTGACCGCGGGGCCGGGACTGGCCGGGGCGCTGCTGGTCGGGGTCGCCGCGGCCAAGGCCCTCGGTCTGGCCCTCGACGTCCCGGTGTACGGGGTGAACCACCTGGTCGGCCACGTCGCCGCCGCCACCCTGGACGTGGACGGCGTCCCGACGGGACCGCTGCCGGACCCGACGGTCGCGCTGCTCGTCTCCGGTGGGCACACCTCGCTGCTGGCGGTCCGCGGCGGGCTGGTGGACGGTGTCAGCCTGCTCGGCGAGACGCTCGACGACGCCGCGGGGGAGGCGTTCGACAAGGTCGCCCGGCTGCTGGGGATGCCCTACCCGGGCGGGCCGGTGCTCTCGGCGGCGGCGACGGCCGGGAACCCGTCGGCGATCGCCTTCCCGCGCGGGCTGACCGCGCCGAAGGACCGGGTGGCGCACCGGTTCGACTTCTCCTTCTCCGGGCTGAAGACCGCCGTCTCCCGCGCCGTCGGCCCGCCCCGCGGCGCGGCGGGCCGCTCCGGCGACGGACCGGCACCTGCCGACGTCGCGGCCTCCTTCCAGGAGGCGGTGGTCGACGTGCTCACGGCCAAGGCGGTCGCCGCCTGCCAGGAGGTGGGCGCGGGCACCCTGCTCGTCGCCGGCGGGGTCGCCGCCAACCGGCGGCTGCGCGAGGTCGCCGCGCAGCGGTGCGCGGCGGCCGGCATCGAGCTGCGCGTGCCACCGGTGCGGCTGTGCACCGACAACGGGGCGATGATCGCGACGCTCGGGGCCGCCGTCGTGGCCGCCGGGCGCGAGCCCTCCCCGGCCGGCTTCGGGGCCGACCCCGGCCTGCCGGTCACCGTCCCCGTCCTCTGACCGTCCGGGCAGGCTCGGCTTGGTGACCGGTCGTGCTCCTTGGTGACCGGCCCGCCGGTCACCAAGGAGCAGCGGCGGTCACCAGGCGGCGGAGCGGTCACCAGGCCGACGTCGGTCATCGGGCGAGTCAGGGGAGGCGGGACACCAGCAGGGCGGCGGCACCGCTCGCGGTGCGGGTGAGCATGAGGGTCGCCGACGCCGTCCCCGCCGGGCGCGCGCCGATCAGCCGCAGCCGCATCGCCTCGGGCCGCACGTCCACGCCCCGCTTGAGGATCTCCAGCCGTCCGACGCCGAGCTCGGCCAGCCGGGTCCGCACCGGCCGGTCCCGCATCGGCAGCACCTCGGTGACCGTGAACGCGGCGCCCAGCCCCTCGACCGGGGACAGCGCCGCCGCCGACGGGTTCGCGGTGAGCACGTAGGCGATGCCCGTCGCCGGCAGCGCACCGGACAGCCGGTCCGCGACGACGCCGACCAGTCCGGCCCGGACGACGGCGCCGTGCGGCTCGACCAGGACGTCGCCCGGCCGCGGGTCGCGCACCGGCGGCAGCCGGTCCGGGAGTTCGGCATCGGTCACCGTGAGCGCCGGCCGGCCGGGTGGCGGCGAACCGACCCCGGACGGGCCCGGCAGCAGCGTCGCCCGGCGGCGCACGCCGGCCGTCGCCAGGGCACCGGACCACAGCGCGGCCTCCACCACCTCGCCGCCGTCCCCGACCCACTCCGCCTCACAGCCGCCGGGCACCATCCGGTGCGGCAGCGCGGGAGTCGTCGTCACGCACGCCCGCCGCCCCGGTCCGCCCAGCAGCTCCCGCACCCAGGCCCAGTCCGGGCTGAACGACGCCGGGTCGACCTCGCGCCCGCGCCCGGACCGCCGGGCCGGGTCGGCCACGACGGCGTCGAACCGCGACCGGTCGACCCCGGTCACCTCGCCGGTCTCGACGGACCCGGCCAGGCCGAGCGCCGCCAGGTTCGCCCGCGCCGCCGCGACCGCCACCGGGTCCCGGTCGACCCCGGTGACCGCGAACCCGGCGCGGGCCAGGGCCACCAGGTCACCGCCCAGCCCGCAGCACAGGTCCGCCACCGTCCGGACGCGGCGGTCGGACCGCGTGTGCAGCGACGTCGCGCGGTGGTCGGCGACGCTGCGCCGGGTCGCCTGCTCCAGCCCGTCCCGGGTGAAGACCATCGCCGCCGCGTCGGCGCCGAACCGGGCGGCTGCCCGGGCCCGCAGGTCGACCTGGGCCAGCGCCGCGGTCGCCAGCTCCGGGTCGAGGTCGGGGTGGCGGCCCCGCAGCACCCCGGGCGCGGCCACCGGGTCGCTGCGTGCGGCGACCTCCGCCGCGTCGGCCAGCACCGGTCCGGCGGCCGGCGACGCCAGCCAGCGGAGCACCTGCGCCCCGTCGGTCACCGGGCCATCCAACCGCCGGCATGCCGGTCCCGGCGGCGTGGTTGGGTCCGGGCGTGAGCCAGCACAGCGGACCCACCGGCCGGGCAGCCCGGGAACGCGCCGCGATGGACCGGGCGATCGCGGCCTCCGCGACCGTCCTGGGCACCACCAGCCCCAACCCGCCGGTGGGTGCGGTCGTCCTCGACGCGGCCGGCCAGGTCGTCGGCGTCGGCGCCACCAGCCCGCCCGGCGGCCCGCACGCCGAGGTCGTCGCGCTGCGCGCGGCCGGGGACCGCGCCGCCGGCGGAACCGCCGTCGTGACCCTCGAGCCGTGCGCGCACACCGGCCGGACGCCGCCGTGCACCCGGGCGCTGCTCGCCGCCGGGATCGCGCGGGTGGTCGTCGGGGTCGCCGACCCCAACCCGGTCGCCGCCGGCGGGGCGGCGGCGCTGCGGGCCGCGGGCGTGGAGGTCGAGGTCGGGCCGGGCGGCGACCAGGTCGAGGCCGGACCGCTGCGCGCCTGGCTGCACCGCATCCGCACCGGCCGGCCGTTCGTCACCTGGAAGGCCGCGGCGACGCTGGACGGCCGGTCCGCGGCGGCCGACGGGTCCAGCCGCTGGATCACCTCGGCGCAGGCCCGGGCCGACGTCCACCGGCTGCGGGCGACCGTCGACGCGGTGGTGGTCGGAACCGGGACCGCGCTGGCCGACGACCCGGCGCTGACCGTCCGGTTGCCCGGGGACGACCGGGCGCCCGGGCCCGGCGGCCCGCGCCGGCAGCCGCTGCGGGTCGTCGTCGGGCACCGCGACCTGCCGCCCGGCGCGCGCCTGCTCGACCCGGCCGCGCCGGCGGTCCGGCTGCGCACCCACGACCCGGCGGCGGTGCTGGCCGACCTCGCCGGCCGGGGCGTGGTGTCCGTGCTGCTGGAGGGCGGCCCGACGCTGGCCGGGGCGTTCGTGGCGGCCGGGCTGGTCGACCGGGTCGTGGTCTACCTGGCGCCGGCCCTGCTGGGCGCCGGGCCGGCCGCTCTCGGCCCGGCGGGGGTGGGAACGATCGCCGGGATCCACCGGTTGCAGATCCAGGACGTGACACGGGTGGGTCCCGACATCAGGGTCGACGCGGTGCCCGTCCCACGATCCGGGCAGACTGCTCACTGAGCGGACCTGTCCGCGAGGACAGTGCTCACGCGACAGACCGGCCGGTCGGGCCGACCGATCGGGAAACTGGGTCCCACGCGGGCCGGGAAGGTGCGAAGGCGTGTTCACCGGAATCGTGGAGGAGCTCGGCCAGGTCGTCGACGTCACCGAGGTCACCGACGCGGTGCGGCTGACCGTCGCCGGCCCGCTGGTCACCTCCGATGCCCGGCACGGCGACTCGATCGCCGTCAACGGGGTGTGCCTGACCGTCGTCGACCTGCTGCCGGCCACCGACGGCCACGGTCCGGCGTTCACCGCCGACGTCATGCGCGAGACGCTCGTCCGGTCCAGCCTGGTGACAGCCCGGGTCGGCGCCGCCGTCAACCTCGAGCGCGCCGCGGCTCTCGGCGACCGGCTCGGCGGGCACCTGGTCCAGGGCCACGTCGACGGGACCGGCGCGGTCCTGGGCCGGCAGCCCAGCGAGCACTGGGAGCTGGTGACCGTCGGCCTGCCCGGACAGCTCGCGCGCTACGTGGTGGAGAAGGGCTCGATCACCGTGGACGGCGTGTCGCTGACCGTGGTGTCGGTCGACGCGGACAGCTTCACCGTCAGCCTCATCCCGACGACGCTGGCGGAGACGACGCTGGGCCGCCGGGCGATCGGCGAGCCGGTGAACCTCGAGGTCGACATCGTCGCCAAGTACGTCGAGAAGATGGTCGCCCCGCACGCCGGGCGGCAGCCCGATCCGACCGGAACGGCGCGGATCGTGCCGGTCGCCGTGCCGGTCGCGGCGCCGGTCGCCGTGCCGGTCGCGGCGCCGGTCGCCGTGCCGGTCGCCGGGGCGGGGGTGCGCGCATGACCGCCACCGAGACCGGGGCACGCGGCCCGGCAGCCGACCCGTTCGGGCCCGACGGCGCGCTGGCCGCCCGCGACGAGCGTTTCGCCGGGATCACCGACGCCATCGCGGACATCGCGGCGGGCAGGGCCGTGGTGGTCGTCGACGACGAGGACCGGGAGAACGAGGGCGACCTGGTCTTCGCCGCGGAGAAGGCGACGCCGGAGCTGGTCGCGTTCATGGTCCGCTACACCTCGGGGTACATCTGCGTGTCGCTGCCGGCCGAGGTCTGCGAGCGGCTGGACCTGCAGCCGATGTACCGCACCAACCAGGACCGGCGGGGCACCGCGTACATGGTCAGCGTCGACGCCTACGACGGCATCACCACCGGCATCTCCGCCACCGACCGCGCCCGCACGATCGCGCTGCTGGCCGATCCCGACGCCACCGCCCGCGACTTCACCCGCCCCGGCCACGTGGTCCCGCTGCGGGCGCTGGAAGGCGGCGTGATGCGGCGCGCCGGCCACACCGAGGCCGCAGCCGACCTGTCCCGGATGGCCGGTCTGCAGCCGGCCGGCGTGCTCTGCGAGATCGTCAGCCAGAAGGCCGAGGAGGGCATGGCCCGCCGCGACGAGCTGGCCGTCTTCGCCGCCGAGCACGACCTGAAGATGATCTCGATCGCGGACCTGATCGCCTACCGGCGCCGGTTCGAGCGGCAGGTCGAGCGCCGGGCCGAGACCGAGCTGCCCACCGACCACGGCACGTTCCGGGCGATCGTCTTCGCCGGGCTGCTCGACGGCTCGGAGAACGTCGCGCTGGTCAAGGGGGACGTCGGGACGAACGGCGACGACGGCCGCGACGTCCTGGTCCGGGTCCACTCCGAGTGCCTGACCGGGGACGTGTTCTCGTCCCGACGCTGCGACTGCGGGCCGCAGTTGCACTCCGCGATGGACGCCGTCGAGGCCGAGGGCCGCGGGGTCGTGCTGTACATGCGCGGGCACGAGGGCCGCGGGATCGGGCTGACCGCGAAGCTGCAGGCCTACGCGCTGCAGGACGCCGGCGCGGACACCGTGGAGGCCAACCTGGCCCTGGGGATGCCCGCCGACGCCCGCGACTACGGCACCGGCGCGCAGATCCTCGCCGAGCTCGGCGTCCGGTCGATGCGGCTGCTGACGAACAACCCGGCCAAGCGGGCCGGGCTGGACGGCTACGGGCTGTCGATCCTCGGCCGGGTGCCGCTGGCCGTCCGCGCGACCCCGGAGAACGCCCGGTACCTGCGCACGAAGCGGGACCGGATGGGCCACCAGTACGACGGCCTGGAGGGGCTGGACGACCTGGCCACCCTCGACGGCGCGTCGCTGGAGCGGGCGGCTGTCGGCGTCGAGGTGCCACCGGAC
>CAXTBU010000007.1:32111-41288 GCA_964242885.1 uncultured Actinomycetales bacterium | reverse complement strand
GCCGCCGCGGAGGACCGGTGAGCGGCGAGGGCCGCCCGGGCCGGTCGGTCCCGGACGCGACCGGGCTGAGCGTCGGCGTGGTCGCCACCCGGTGGAACGCCGAGGTGGTCGACCTGCTGCTGGACCGGGCGCTGGCGACACTGGCCGAGGCCGGCGTGGCCGACCCGACCGTGGTCCGGGTCCCCGGCGCGATCGAGCTGCCCGTCGTGGCCCAGCAGCTGGCCCGCACCCACGACGCGGTCGTCGCCCTGGGGACCGTCGTGCAGGGCGGCACCCCGCACTTCGACTACGTCTGCGACTCGGTGACCGCCGGGTTGACCCGGGTGGCGCTGGACGAGAGCACCCCGGTCGGCAACGGCGTGCTCACCGTGAACACCCAGCAGCAGGCCGTCGACCGCGCCGGGGGACCGGAGGCGAGCGAGGACAAGGGCGCCGAGGCCGCGGCCGCCGCGCTGGAGACGGCCCTGGTGCTGCGCGGGCTGACCGGCGCCGCCCGCGCCGGCACCACCGGCTTCGCCTGACGGCGCCGCCGCTCCCGCCGGGCAACTGCGCTGCGGGCCCGGTCGGCTGCCGGCCTCCGGCGGTGTCCACTGGCACTCTGCTTGACCGAGTGCCAACGCCGTCCTAGATTCGGGGCTGGCACTCGCCGCGTGCGGGTGCCAACGCGACACAGTCCCGGCTCCCGCGACGACGGGGCGGTGCCGCACCACCACAGCCACCGAACCCGCCGCGTCGTTCCCGTCCGCACCTGGGCCGGGCGGCGCGCGCAAGCCCTGGAAAGGGGAGGTCATCCGTGTCGGTCACCATCAAGCCGCTCGAGGACCGGATCGTCGTCAAGCCCGTCGAGCTCGAGCAGACCACCGCGTCCGGCCTCGTGATCCCGGACACCGCCAAGGAGAAGCCCCAGGAGGGCGAGGTCGTCGCCGTCGGCGCCGGTCGCTTCGACGACAAGGGCGAGAAGCGCATCCCGCTCGAGATCTCCGTCGGCGACAAGGTCCTGTACAGCAAGTACGGCGGCACCGAGGTCAAGTACGACGACACCGAGTACCTGATCCTGTCCGCCCGCGACGTGCTGGCCGTCGTCAACCGCTGACGCAGCCCACCGCGGTCCAGCACCACCCGCACGGCAGACCAGCTCTCCGCCCCGGTACGTCCCTCCCGGACGCCGGGGCGGAGCGCGCTGGAGCACCTGAGCACCGAACAGCGCACCCGCTCCACCGCACCCCGCCCCACCCCGCCCCACTGCTCAGCCGTTGTCGAACCGAGAGGCACGCATGCCCAAGCTCATCGAGTACTCCGACTCCGCACGCCAGTACCTGGAGGAGGGCGTCGACGCCCTGGCCGACACGGTCAAGGTCACCCTCGGCCCGCGAGGCCGCAACGTGGTGCTGGACAAGAAGTACGGCTCCCCGACGATCACCAACGACGGCGTGACCATCGCCCGTGAGATCGAGCTGTCCAACCCGTGGGCGAACCTCGGCGCGCAGCTGATCAAGGAGGTCGCGACCAAGACCAACGACATCGCCGGTGACGGCACCACCACCGCGACGGTCCTGGCCCAGGCGATCGTGCACGCGGGCCTGCGCAACGTCGCGGCCGGCGCCAACCCGATGGACCTCAAGCGCGGCATCGACAAGGCCGTGGCCGCGGTCAGCGACAAGCTGCTCTCCGTCGCCGTGCCGGTCGACGGCCGCCAGGACGTCGCCTACGTGGCGGCGAACTCCGCGCAGGACACCAAGATCGGCGACCTGCTCGCCGAGGCGTTCGACAAGGTCGGCAAGGACGGGGTCATCACCGTCGACGAGAACACGACGATGACCACCGAGCTGGAGTTCACCGAGGGCCTGCAGTTCGACAAGGGCTACATCTCCCCGTACTTCGTCACCGACGCGGACAGCCAGGAGGCCGTCCTGGACGACGCGTACGTGCTGCTGCACGAGGGCAAGATCAGCTCCCTGGCCGACCTGCTGCCGCTGGTGGAGAAGGTCGCGAAGGCCGGCAAGCCGCTGCTGATCATCGCCGAGGACGTCGACGGCGAGGCGATCTCGCTGCTCGTCGTCAACCGGATCAAGGGCCTGCTCAACGTCGCGGCCGCCAAGGCCCCGGCGTTCGGTGACCGCCGCAAGGCCGTCCTGCAGGACATCGCCGTGCTCACCGGCGCGACCGTCGTCTCCGGCGAGGTCGGCCTGAGCCTGGACACCGCCGGGCTGGACCTGCTCGGCAACGTCCGGCGCGCGGTCCTCACCAAGGACGCCACCACGCTGATCGACGGCGGCGGCAAGCCCGAGGACGTCGACGCCCGCAAGGCGCAGCTGCGCGCCGAGGCCGAGGACAGCGATTCCGACTGGGACCGCGAGAAGCTGCAGGAGCGCCTGGCCAAGCTGTCCGGCGGCGTGTGCGTCGTCAAGGTCGGCGCCGCCACCGAGGTGGAGCTGAAGGAGAAGAAGCACCGCATCGAGGACGCCGTGTCAGCCACCCGCGCCGCGATCGAGGAGGGCATCGTCGCCGGGGGCGGCGCCGCCCTGGTGCACGCCGCCGTCGCCCTCGACGGCGACCTCGGCCTGACCGGTGACGAGGCGATCGGCGTCCGCGTGGTGCGGACCGCACTGGACCAGCCGCTGCGCTGGATCGCCCAGAACGCCGGCCAGGAGGGCGGGGTCGTCTCGGCCCGCGTCGCTGCCGCCGACGACCGCAGCGGCTACGACGCCGCGGCGGACGAGTACGTGGACCTGGTGTCCGCCGGCGTCATCGACCCGGTCAAGGTCACCCGGTCGGCGCTGCTGAACGCCGGTTCCATCGCCGGGCTGATGCTGACCACGGAGACGCTGGTCATCGACAAGCCCGAGGAGGACCAGGAGACCCCCGGTCACTCCCACGGCGGCCACGGCCACAGCCACTGAGCTGAGCTGACGGCGCACGACACAGAACGGCCCGGCACCCTCCCCCGAGGGTGCCGGGCCGTCCTGTTGTTTGTCGCGCCCTAGGCGGCGACGGGAACCGGCGAACCGGTGCGCTGTGTGGAGTAGTACGCCTCGCGCTCGTCCTCGGTCATCGCGCCCCAGACGCCGTAGGGCTCCCGGACGCGCAGGGCGTGCTCCCGGCACATCTCCAGCACCGGGCAGGCCCGACACACCGCGACGGCCGAGTCGTCGCGGCCGCTCTTGCGCGGGCCGCGCTCACCCTCCGGGTGGAAGAACAGGTCCGGGTCGGCGGTACGGCAGGCGCCCTGCAGCTGCCATTCCCAGACGTCGGAGATCGGGCCGGGCAGTCGAGACAGGTCAGCCATCAGAAGAACCCCCCCAGGTTCAGTTCGTCGCTCCCGCCGTCAGCCGGGCGACTCGGACAACGGGAAACGTACAAGTTGGTCACAAGTTGTTCAAGACCTCAGCCGTTATGCGTTCGGCGCTGTGACCATCCCCGCATCGGCGCAGGTCACACCGGGATCCACCCGACCGGGACAGGGTTCGTGGTGCCAGGACACGGCCGCAGCACCGGGTGGCGCTCCCCGCCCGTGGAGTCGACAGTGGGCCTCATGGCAGAGCCCGGGGAGCCCGCGGGTGACCCCGCCGGCCTGCCGCTCTCCGTCGGCGCCGTCGCCCGGCTGCTGGGTGTCGCGCCGCCCACGCTGCGGACCTGGGACCGCCGCTACGGACTGGCGCCGTCCGAGCGCAGCGACGGCCGGCACCGCCGGTACACCCCGGTCGACCTGGCCCGCCTCGCGCACATGCGCCAGCTGACCCTGCGCGGTGTGCCGCCGGCGGAGGCGGCCGCTGCGGCGCTGGCCACCCCGGCCGACCGGCTGGCCGGTGCCCTCGCCCCCGGGCTGCCCGGAGCTCCCGCGCCGCCGGGCCAGACGCTGCTGCCCGGCGGACGGCGCAGCACCGACCCGCCGCTGTCCCTGGTCCGGCCGGTCCCCGACGCGGTCGTCGCGCCGCCGCGGCCGCCGACCGCGCGCAGCGACCGCCCCGCCGGCTTCCAGCTCGGCCGGGTGTCCGCGCAGGCCCGCGGCCTGGCCCGGGCGGTCCTGGAGATGGACGCGGCCGCCGTCACCGAGCTCGTCACCGACAGCGTCGCGCGCCAGGGTGTCGTGCCGACCTGGGACCACGTCGTCGCCCCGGTGCTCGTCGCCGTCGGGCGGCGGTGGCGGCGGACCGGCACCGGCATCGAGATCGAGCACCTGTTCTCCGAGGCGGTCCTCGGTGTCCTGGCGGCCCGGGCCGCCGCGATGGCCGGGGAGCCGTCCAACACCCGGCCGGTGCTGCTGGCGGCGACCGCGGACGAGCTGCACGTGCTGACGCTGCACGCGCTGGGCGCCGCCCTGGCCGAGCGCCGCGTCCAGGCCCGGCTGCTCGGCGCCCGGGTGCCCGGCTCGGCGCTCGCCGTGTCCGTCCGCCGGCTCTCGCCCAGCGTGGTGTTCCTGTGGTCCCAGGTGCCGGCCACGGCGCAGGTCGACACCGCCGACCTGCTGGGGGGGCACCCGCCGCCGGCACTCGTGCTGGGCGGGCCCGGCTGGTCGCCGGGCGGGCTGCCGGCCGGCGCCCTGCTGGCCGGCAGCCTCACCCGGGCGACCGACCTGGTCAGCAGCCTGGCCGCCTGAGCCGGCGGCCGGGTCGCTGCGCTGTGCCTACGATCGAAGCTCGCGCAGCACCAGCTTCGGAGGACCGATGAGCACGCCGGACACGATCGCCGAACCCGACAACGCGGTGGTCGACGCGGCGACCGGCTCGCTGGGGATCCCCTGGGGACTCACCTTCGACGACGTCCTGCTGCTGCCCGAGGAGTCCGACGAGATCCCGTCCAGCGTCGACACGGCGACCCAGGCGACGCGCCGGGTCCGCATCGGCATCCCGCTGATGAGCGCCGCGATGGACACCGTCACCGAGGCCCGCCTCGCGATCGCCATCGCCCGCCAGGGCGGCCTCGGCGTCCTGCACCGCAACCTCGCGGTGGAGGACCAGGCCACCCAGGTGGACCTGGTCAAGCGCTCCGAGGCCGGGATGGTCACCAACCCCGTCACCTGCTCGCCGAACGACACCCTCGCCGACGTGGACCGGCTGTGCGCCCACTACCGGATCTCCGGGGTCCCGGTCACCGACTCCTCGGGTGTGCTCGTCGGGCTGGTGACCAACCGCGACATGCGCTACGTCACCGACCACTCCCGCCCGGTCAGTGAGGTGATGACGCCGATGCCGCTGGTCACCGCGCGGGTCGGGGTGAGCCCGGACGAGGCGCTGGGCCTGCTGCGCACCCACAAGGTGGAGAAGCTCCCGCTGGTCGACGCCGCGGGCCGGCTGACCGGGCTGATCACCGTCAAGGACTTCACCAAGCGCGAGCAGTACCCGCACGCCAGCAAGGCCGCCGACGGCCGGCTGCTCGTGGCGGCCGCGGTCGGCGTCGGCGAGGACGGATACAAGCGGTCCGGGCTGCTGCTGGAGGCAGGCGTGGACGTGCTGATGGTGGACACCGCGCACGGGCACTCCCGGGCGGTGCTGGACATGGTCCGCCGCCTCAAGGCGGACCCGGCGTTCGGCGACGTGGACGTCGTCGGGGGCAACGTGGCCACCCGGTCCGGGGCGGCGGCGCTGGTCGAGGCCGGCGCGGACGCGGTCAAGGTCGGCGTGGGGCCGGGCTCGATCTGCACCACCCGCGTGGTCGCCGGGGTCGGTGTGCCGCAGATCTCCGCGATCGCCGCCGCCGCCTCGGTGTGCGGGCCGGCCGGCGTCCCGGTGATCGGTGACGGCGGCCTGCAGTACAGCGGCGACATCGCCAAGGCCCTCGTCGCCGGCGCCGACTCGGTGATGGTCGGCTCGCTGCTGGCCGGCGTCGAGGAGAGCCCCGGCGAGCTGGTCTTCATCGGCGGCAAGCAGTACAAGGCCTACCGCGGCATGGGCTCGCTCGGCGCGATGCAGTCGCGGCTGTCCGGGACCGGCCAGCACTCGAAGTCCTACTCCAAGGACCGGTACTTCCAGGACGACGTCCTGTCCGACGACAAGCTGGTGCCGCAGGGCGTCGAGGCGCAGGTGCCCTACCGGGGCCCGCTGGCGGCCGTCGCCCACCAGCTGGTCGGCGGGCTGCGCGCGTCGATGGGCTTCGTCGGTGCGCCGGACGTCCCGTCGCTCAAGCGGCGCGGCCGGTTCGTGCGGATCACCGCCGCGGGCCTGAAGGAGAGCCACCCGCACGACATCACGGTCACCAGCGAGGCACCGAACTACACCGTCCGCTGACTGTCGGGGGGCCTCGGTAGGGTCCGGACGGTGACCGACGTCGAGATCGGGCGGGCCAAGCGGGCCCGCCGCGCCTACTCCTTCGACGACATCGCGGTGGTGCCATCCCGGCGCACCCGCGACCCGGGCGAGGTGTCGACGGCCTGGCAGATCGACGCCTACCGGTTCGAGATGCCGGTGATGGCCGCCCCGATGGACTCGGTGATGAGCCCGGCGACCGCGATCGCCTTCGGCCGGGCCGGCGGGCTCGGGGTGCTGAACCTCGAGGGCCTGTGGACCCGCTACGCCGACCCGGAGCCGATGCTCGCGGAGATCGCCGGCCTGGACGAGGCCGCCGCCACCCGGCGCCTGCAGGAGCTGTACGAGGCGCCGATCCACGCCGACCTGATCGCCGCCCGGCTCAAGGAGATCCGCGACGCCGGGGTGACGGTGGCCGGATCGCTGTCCCCGCAGCGCACGCAGCAGTTCGCCGACACCGTCGTCGGCGCCGGCGTCGACCTGTTCGTCATCCGGGGGACCACGGTCAGCGCCGAGCACGTGTCCGGCCAGGCCGAGCCGCTGAACCTCAAGCAGTTCATCTACGAGCTCGACGTCCCGGTGATCGTCGGCGGCTGCGCGACCTACCAGGCCGGCCTGCACCTGATGCGCACCGGGGCGGCCGGCGTCCTGGTCGGGTTCGGCGGCGGCGCCTCGCACACGACGCGCCAGGTGCTCGGGCTGGCCGTGCCCATGGCGTCCGCGGTGGCCGACGTGGCCGCCGCCCGGCGGGACTACCTCGACGAGTCCGGCGGGCGGTACGTGCACGTCATCGCCGACGGCTCGGTGGGCCGGTCCGGGGACATCGCCAAGGCCATCGCCTGCGGCGCCGACGCGGTGATGATCGGCTCGCCGCTGGCCCGCGCCGCCGAGGCGCCGGGTCGCGGCTGGCACTGGGGGACCGAGGCCCACCACAGCGAGCTGCCCCGCGGGTCGCGCGTCCACTTCGGCACCGCCGGCACGCTCGAGCAGATCCTGTTCGGCCCGTCCACCGTCGCCGACGGCACGATGAACCTGGTCGGGGCGCTGCGCCGGGCGATGGCGACGACGGGTTACACCGAGGTCAAGGACTTCCAGCGGGTCGAGGTCGTCGTCAGCTGACGCCCGCGGTCGGTGGCCCGAGGCGCCGGCCCAGGACCGTCGGTCGCCCGGGCAGGCCCAGCGGGACGAAGCCGACCCGGGCGTAGAACGCCAGCGCTGCGGTGTTCCCCGGCGCGACGCCGACGTGCACCCCGCTCGCCCCGGCCGCGGTGAACTCGGCGGCGATCCGCTCGATCAGCGCACGGCCGTGCCCCTGGCCCTGGTGGGCGGGCAGCAGGTCGATGTGCAGGTGCGCCGGGAACCCCGCCAGGCCCGGGTCCAGCATCCGCTCGGGGCGGTGGTGCAGCGCGAGCAGCTCGTCGTCCGGCGTCGGCGGCGAACCCGCGGCCTGCCGGTCGGGAACGGGCAGCCGCGCCGCCGTGGCCGGGATCCACCGCTCCCGGTAGGCCCGGACGAAGGCGGGCGTGTCCGGGGTGCCGAGCACGTAGCCGACGGCGCGGCTGCCGGCATCGGGGCACTCGTCGTCGAGGACGAACGCGAAGTCCGGCTCCAGCGTCCAGTAGGGCCTGGCGAACAGGTCCGGCAGCAGGGAGTCGGTGCGGTGGCGGCCGCGGGCGTCCCCGCCGGCGTCCCCGGTCCGGACGCAGATGTCGTCGACCGCCGGGGCGTCCGCTGCCGTGAACCGCCGGATCCTCATCGCGGCCGACGGTACCGGGGCGGGGCCGGGAGTCCCCGTGTTCACCGGATGGATGCCTGGCCGACCCTTGGCGGTCACGGTCGTCGCTCCGTACGCTCGCGCCAGCCCCGGGGAGCACCGGGATGGACGGCGACGGGGTAGCGACCTGGCCAGGGAACCGGAGGACCGAGTGGACGAGCACCTGCAGCGCTGGCTGAGCAGCCACACGTCGGAGGGGTGCAGCTGGGACCGGGCCGACCTCGTCCGGGTGAAGGGACCGCTGCGGGTCGACGTCGTCCTGCCGGCCCGCGACGAGGAGGCCACCGTCGGCGCGATCGTCGAGCGGATCCGCCGCGAGCTCGTCCTGGACGTGGCCCTCGTCGACGAGATCGTGGTGGTGGACTCGGGCTCGGTCGACGCCACCGCCGCGGTGGCGACCGCCGCGGGCGCCCGGGTGGTCCGCCAGGACGGAGTCCTGCCCCGCCTCGGCAACGTCCCCGGAAAGGGCGAGGCGCTCTGGAAGTCGCTGTTCGCCACCACCGGGGACGTCCTGGTCTTCGTCGACGCCGACCTGCGCGACTTCGACCCGCAGTTCGTCGTCGGGCTGCTGGGCCCGCTGCTCACCGATCCCGGCGTGGACTTCGTCAAGGGGCTCTACGACCGGCCCCTGTCGACCGTGGACCAGGTGCTCCCGGCCGGCGGCGGGCGGGTGACCGAACTGGTGGCGCGGCCCCTGCTGGGCCTGCACTGGCCGCAGCTGGCCGGCTTCGTCCAGCCGCTCGCCGGGGAGTACGCGGCGCGGCGCCGGGTGCTGGAGCAGGTGCCGTTCGTCTCCGGGTACGGCGTGGAGATCGGGTTGCTGGTCGACCTGCTCGAGCTGGTCGGCCTGGACGCGATGGCCCAGGTGGACCTCGGGGCCCGGCTGCACCGCAACCAGGACGACTTCGCGCTGGGCCGGATGGCCGCGCAGATCGTGCACACCGTGCTGTTGCGGCTGGAGACCCACAACCGGGCGGTGCTCACCGACCGGCCGGGCTCGACCCTCACCCAGTTCCGGCGGGTGGGCGGGACCTACCAGCCGTACTGCACCGACGTGTCGGTCACCGAGCGTCCGCCGATGCGGACCATCCGCGAGTACCGGGAGCGTTTCGCCGCCGCCCTGGGCGGATGACGCCGACCGTCGCCGCCGGCCGATGACGC
>CAXTBU010000007.1:28162-32011 GCA_964242885.1 uncultured Actinomycetales bacterium | reverse complement strand
GTTTCGCCGCCGCCCTGGGCGGATGACGCCGACCGTCGCCGCCGGCCGATGACGCCGACCGTCGCCGCCGGCCGATGACGCTGACCGTCCTGGTCAACGCCGGTCCCTGGCTGCCGGTCCCGCCGCCGGGGTACGGGGGCATCGAGACCGTCGTCGCGACGCTCGTCCCCGAACTGCGCCGCCTCGGCGTCCGGGTGGTGCTGGCCACCGTCGGGACCTCCACGCTGGCCGCCGACGCCTACGTCCGGACGCTGGCCGACGGGCAGCTGGCCCGGGTCGCGGCGCCCTACAACCAGAGCTCCGGGGTGCCGCACGCGCACATGGCGGCGGTGGTCCGGGCGCTGCGGGCCGACCCGTCCATCGACCTGGTGCACGACCACCTGGAGGTGGTCGGGCCGGCGGTGCTGGGCGCCATGGGCACCCAGTCGCCGCCGGTGCTGCAGACCCTGCACTGGGACCTGCGCAAGCACGCCGAGTTCTACCGGACCTTCGACGGCGGCGGCCGGGTGTTCTTCGCCGGGGTCTCGCAGGACCAGGTCGCCCGCGCACCGGCCGCCCTGCGGGCCCAGGTGCTCGGCGCCATCCCGCTGGCGGTCCCGTCCCCGGAGCCGCTGCCGCCGGTGCCCGACGGAGCCGGACCGGACTCCTCCTACGCACTGGTCCTGGCCAGGATCACCCGGGACAAGGGGCAGGACGTCGCGGCCCGGGTCTGCCGCGCCGCCGGTCACCGCCTCGTGCTGGCCGGCCCCGTCGCCGGGATCGACGACCCCGCCGAGCTCGCGGCCCGCCTCGGCGACCCGGGCGACCCGGTGCAGGCCCACCCCGACGCCGCCTACTGGCGCGAGGAGGTGGCCCCGCTCGTCGACGGCGAGCTCGTGCGCTGGGTCGGCGGTGTCGGTGGGCCGGTCAAGGAACGGCTGCTGCAGGGCGCGCGGGTGCTGATGGCGCCCAACCGCTGGGCCGAGCCCGGGGCGACCGGCGTGGTGGAGGCGCTCGGCCGCGGCGTGCCCGTCGTGGCCACCCCGCTCGGCGTGTTGCCCTCGCTGGTGACGGACGGGCTGACCGGGCTGCTGGCCGCCGACGAGGCCGGCCTCGTCGCGGCGCTGGCCCGCGTCGGGCAGCTGGACCCGGACGCGTGCCGGGCCTCGGTCGCGGACTGGACACCGGCGGCGATGGCGCGCCGCTACGTCGAGCTCTACCGGGAGGTCCTCGCCCGCGCGGCGGCCCGGTGACCCCAGCCGGCCCCGGCCAGGCGCCGGCGTGCGCCGGTCAGCTCGCCGGGTCCCCCCAGGTGAGCACGGCCTGCAGCGCGTGGCGGCGGCCGGCAGCCAGGTCGGCGTAGAAGGCGGGTGCGTCGGCCGCCGGCACCAGGTCGGTCACCAGCGCGGCGCGCAGGTCCGCGCCCCGGTCCCGCAGCAGGTCCAGCGTCACCGCGGACATCCGTTCCCGGTCCCACAGGTGCGCCGACCCCCGCGGGACCCGCCCGATCTGCGCGCAGACCACCCGCAGCCCGTTGGAGTGGAACTCCTCGCCGAGGCGGACCTCCTCGGCGCCGCCGGGGTAGAACGCCAGGTCGACGACGGTGCCCTGGGGCCGCAGCGCGCGCAGCGCGGTCGCCAGGCCGGCGGCCCGACCGCGGCACTGGAACACCACGTCGGCGCCGCGGTCCCCGGCGGCGTGCCGCCACCGCTGCTTGACCCAGACGCCGACGTCGACCGCGGACGAGTCCACGGTCGACAGCCCGAGCCGCCGGGCCGCGGCCAGCCGGGCCGGTGTCGGGTCGGCCACGACGACGTCGGCGGCGCCGGACCAGGCGGCCAGCAGCCCGGTGACCAGGCCGACCACCCCGGCGCCGGTGACCAGGACCGTGCGCCCCCGCACGCCGGCGGCCACGTCGACCCCGCTCGGGCCGAACAGGTCCGCACTGGCGTGCAGCAGCCCGTTGACACAGATCGGTCCCATGTGGGCGACCCAGATGCCCAGCACCGGGTCCAGTCCCGGCGGCAGGACGACGACGCGCTCGGTCAGCGGGTCCAGGTCGGCGCCGCCGGCCTGGCCGTAGGTCGCGGCGACCAGGGCGCCCTCCGGGACGTGCGGGGTCCGGCTGGCCACCACCCGGCCGACCTGCATGTACCCGAGCTTGCGCACCGGGTAGGGCGGCTCGGTCGGCCCGTGCCCGTCGCGGAAGACGCCGAGATCGGCGTCCCACAGCCGGGTCAGCGTCGGGTTGGTGCCCTTGACGAAGGTCAGCTCGGTTCCGGCGGAGATCCCCGACACCACCGAGTCCACGCGGACCGCTCCGTCGGCCAGCGGCCCCGCCTCGGTGGGCACCCACGCGACGGTGCCGGGTGCCGGAACCTGCAGGACCTCGACGACCCGGGCCCCCGCGGTCAACGGCCGGGGGTCAGCTCGACGGGCCGGCCGGTCCGGGCGGACTCGGCGAGCGCGCAGCCGACGCGGTGGGTCCGCAGCGCCTCGGCGTACGGCGCCCGCACTCCGGACGGGTCCCCGGTGCGGACGGCGTCGCAGAACGCCTGGTCGACCAGCCGCTTGGCGATGCCGTCGTCGGGGACGGTCTGGACCCGTTGGCCGTCGGACAGGACGGTCTCGAGCTCGCCGACCACGACCGTCCGGCCCTCGGCGATCAGCGTGACGGCGGCGGCGGCCTTGCGGGACAGCACCGAGGTGGCCGACAGGGTGGCGACCGCGCCGGTGTCGAACCGGATCGTGGCCGCGGTCGCCGCGTCGACGAGTGCGGGGTCCCGGCCCGGGACGTGCGCCGGGAGCGCGCTGACCAGCACCGGCTCGCCGACCAGCACCCGGAGCACGTCGACCAGGTGGGTCGCCTGCTCGACCAGCTGCCCGCCGGAACGCTGCGGGTCCAGCCACCACGACACCGGTGGGACCTTGTCCCACCACGTCGCGTCGGCCAGGGCGACCGGGGTCCCCGCGAGCTCCGCGGCGGCCCGTTCGACGCCGGGCATGTAGCGCCAGTGGTAGCCGGTCGCGGTCAGCAGCCCGTCGGCGGCCACAGCGGCCGCGACCCGCTCGGCGACCGCGGGACCGGTGCCCAGCGGCTTCTCGACGAAGAACGGCAGGCCGGCCTCGATCACGGCGAGCTCGGGAGCACCGTGCGCGAACGGCGGCAGGCACAGCCAGACGGCGTCGAGCCCGGGCGTGGCCAGCAGCGCGGCCAGGTCGGGCACGACGGCGGCGTCGTGGTCGGCCGCGAGCGCCCGGGCCCGCTGCGGGTCGATGTCGGTGACTGCCGTCAGGCGCACACCGTCGAGGTCGCCCAGCGTCGCCGCGTGCCGGGCGGCGACCCCGCCGGCACCGACCAGTCCCACGCTCAGTTCCCGCACGGTGTCCCTCTCGACGGCCTGTCCAGCGCTCCCGGGCGGGGCGCCGCCGCGGGCATCGACCCGCGCTCGGTCGGCAGTGAACCAGCAGGAGCTGACGGCAGCGACCGCTCCCAGGTCGGGCCCGCCGGCTGGAACGAGCACGCCGGCTGGTGGGTGAGCGGTCGATGGTCGGCTCAGTGGTCTCAGGCGTCCCACCAGTCCCAGCCGTCACGCGGCTCGTTGCGCTTGTCGGACCGCCCGGCTTGACTGCCTCGTGTTCGAACACGTGTTCGAACAGGAGGGGTGGGCGGGGTGTCGGTACGGGTGGCGGAACCGCGTGTGGTGACCGTCGGCGGTCGGGGCGGCGCCGACCGGGCGGCTGTGGTCGAGCAGTTGCGGGCCCGGCTGGCCGCGGTGCCCGGCACGCGACGCGGCCGTCCGGAGTCGGACGCCGACCGTTCCCGACCGGACACCGACCCGTTCCCCGACCACCAGGTCCCCGACCACC
>CAXTBU010000007.1:5803-28062 GCA_964242885.1 uncultured Actinomycetales bacterium | reverse complement strand
CGACCACCCGGACCCCGATGTCGGCGGGGGAACGGATGCCCGGGCTGACGACCGCCGGGCTGCCGACCGTGCCGGCCGGCGCGGGTTGGCGGCGGCGACCGTGCGGTCGGCCTCGGCGACCCCGGTGGACCCGTCACACCTGGTCCCGGTCGCGGAGCCACTGCGGTCGCTGCTGCCCGAGGGCGGGCTGCGCCGCGGGTCGGTCGTCGCGGTCCTCGGTGGCCCGGTGCATCCCGTCACCGGGGGAGACCCCGCCGCCGAGCCGGACCTCGGTGCCGGGGCGACGTCGCTGTTGCTGGCCCTGCTGTCCCGGGCGTCGGCCGCGGGCACCTGGTCGGTCGTGGTCGGCGTCCCGGCGCTCAGTGGGTCCGCGGCGGCCGAGGCCGGGGTCGACCTGGCGCGCTTCGCCCTGGTGCCGCACCCGGGGCCGGACCTCACCGCGATCACCGCGGCCCTGCTGGACGGCGTGGACCTGGTGGCCGTCGCCGGGACCGACCGGTTGTCGGCGCCGGAACGGTCCCGGCTGACGGCCCGGGCCCGGCAGCGCGGCGCCGTCCTGCTGCCGCTGGGGGGATGGCCGGGCGCGGACGTCGTCCTGCGGTGCACCGGGTCCCGGTGGGGCGGCCTGCGAACCGCCGACTCGAGACCGGCCGACTCGGGACCGGCCGACTCGGGACCGGCCGACTCGGGACCGGCCGACTCGGGACCGGCCGGGTCGGGACCGGCTGGGTCGGGACCGGCCGGGCAGACGAGCCGTGGCCGGCTCCGGCAGCGGGAGGTGCTGGTCAGCGCGACGGGCCGCCGGGCAGCGGTGCCGGTGTCGGCGCGACTGCTGCTGCCCTCCGTAGCCGGGCCGGTGGGGCCGGTCCCGGGGACGGCCGCCGCCGGACCCGCCGACACCCGCCGGGAGATGGCCGGATGAGCCCGGCACCCCGGACGGCGGTCCTGTGGTGCCCGGACTGGCCGGTCGTCGCCGCCGGGATCGCGACCTCGCTGCCCGCCCAGCGCCCGGCCGCGGTGGTCGCCGGCAACCGGGTGGTCGCCTGCTCGGCGGTGGCCCGCGCCGCCGGGGTGTCCCGCGGGCTGCGCCGCCGGGAGGCCCAGGCCCGCTGCCCGGACCTGGTGGTGCACCCCGCCGACGCCGACCGTGATGCCCGGCTGTTCGAGCCGGTCGTCGCCGCCGTCGAACAGCTCGCCCCCGGGGTCGAGGTGCTGCGCCCCGGCGTGGTGGCGCTGGCCGCCCGCGGGCCCACCCGGTACTTCGGTGGGGAGCCGGCCGTCGCCGAGCGCCTGGTGGACCACGTCGCCGTCACCACCGGTGTCGAGAGCCAGGTGGGGATCGCCGACGGGGTGTTCGCCGCGGCGCTGGCCGCCCACCGGGGGGTCGTCGTGCCGCCCGGGACGACCCCGGCCTTCCTCGCGCCGCTGTCCGCGGCCGAGCTGTGCCGCGACCCCGGGATCGAGGACGAGCCGCGCCCGGGCGGGGAGCTGGCCGTGCGCACCGAGCTGGTGGACCTGCTGTACCGGCTCGGGATCCGCTCCCTCGGGGACTTCGCCGCGCTGCCCGCGTCGGCGGTCGCCTCCCGGTTCGGGGCGCCGGCGACGATCGCGCACCGGCTCGCCGGCGGCCGGCAGGAGCGCCCGGTCGGCCGCCGGGACCCACCACCGGACCTCGTGGTGACGGTCGCGCTCGACCCGCCGGTGGACCGGGTGGATGCCGCCGCGTTCGCCGCCCGCACCGCCGCCACCCGGTTGACCGGCGTCCTGGCCGACCGTGGGCTCGCCTGCACCCGGCTCGGCATCCAGGCGGTGACCGAGGCGGTCCTCGACGGCACCCGGGAGGAGCTGGCGCGGGTCTGGCGCTGTGCGGAGCCGCTGACCGCCGCCGCGACCGCGGACCGGGTTCGCTGGCAGCTCGAGGGCTGGTTGACCGCCGCCGCAGCCGGCCGGGGCTCGGCCGGGCCGACCGGGCCGGTCGTGCTGCTGCGGCTGGTGCCGGAGGAGGTGGTGCCGGCCGGAGCCCTCCAGCTGGGCCTGTGGGGCGAGACCGGGGAGTCCGACGAGCGGGCCGGGCGGGCGTTGGTCCGGGTGCAGACGCTGCTCGGCGGCCCGGCCACGGTGGTCACCGCGGTCCTCGACGGCGGCCGCGCCCCGGCCGACCGGGTCCGGCTCGTCCCGTGGGGCGATGCCCGGGTCCCGGCGCGGGACCCGTCGCTGCCCTGGCCGGGGCGGCTGCCCGAGCCCGCACCCGCGGTCGTCCTGCCCGACCAGGTCCCCGCGGCGGTGCTCGACGCCGACGGGGACCCGGTCTCGGTCACCGACCGGCAGCTGCTCAGTGCGGCACCCGCGGTCGTCCGCGTACCCGGCCCGCGGGGCGCCGTCCGGCGGGTGCTCGGGTGGGCCGGTCCGTGGCCGGTGGCGGACCGCTGGTGGGACCCGGCCTCCGCACGGCGCAGCGTCCGGCTGCAGGCCGTCCTCGCGGCGGACGGACCGCGCCGGGGCGGCCACCCAGACCGCCCCCCAGACCGCCACCTGGGCCTCATCCCGGACCCGGCCGGGACCGCGGGCACCGACGCCGCGGGCGCCGGGGAACACGCGGTGCTCCTGCTGCTGCGCGACGGCGGCTGGTGGGTCGAGGCGGTCTACGACTGACCGGCCCCGACGCCGGTGACCCGGGTCAGCAGCGCGTTCGCCGACGCGCTCGCCAACTCCCGGTCGAAGCTGAGCACGACGTCCCACATCGGGCTGCCGTCCGCTGACGCGTGCTCGGCGCGCCGGGCCGTCAGCAGGCCGACGAAGCCCGCTGACACGACGATCACGTCGACGTCCTGACGAGCCGGGTCGGACTCCGCGAGGCGTACGACCGGCACACCGGGGACCACCAGCGGCCCACCCGAGGTCACGATGACCAACGGGGAGTGGGTGGCGACGTCGCCGACCACCGCCGCCAGCTCCGGCGTCAGCACGTCGGGACTCGAGCAGACGAACAGGGCCGGGGCCGGATCGAGCGAGTCCGCCCGGACCAGCAGCTGCCGCGCCAGTTCCCGCAGGGTCGCGGTGCCGACCGCACGACTGGCCTGGTTGCCGTTGACGATCGAGAACGGGGCCGAAGTCCGTCCGCGGGGCAGCCAGTGATGGATCAGGCCGACCGGGCGGGCGGGGTGGGCCAGCGACGTCGGCAGCTCGTCCGGCCTGCCCAGCAGGAACCCCTGCCCGTGCGTCACGCCGTACCCGCGCGCGAGGTCCAGTTGCTGCTCGGTCTCGATGCCTTCGGCGACCACCGCGGCGCCGGCCTGGGCGGCCCAGTCCAGGACCGACTGGATCACGGTGGCCGCGCGGCGTCCGGCTCCAGTCGCCAGCAGCGAGCGGTCCAGCTTGACCACGTCGGGGCGGACCAGCGGCATCAGCGCCAGTGAGGCCTCGTCGACACCGACGTCGTCCAGGGCGATGCCCCAGTCCTGTCGGCGGATCTCCTCCACCGCTGCCAGCAGTTCCGCCGGCCGCTGGGCCAGTGCACGTTCGGTCAGCTCGGTGTAGCAGCGCAGGTCGCGGAACGAGCGCCAGTGTTCGGCCTCGGCGGCGGACCCGACGAGCGCCGAGGGCTCGGCGTTCACGAACAGGGAGAGCGGGTGCCGGAAGCCGACCCGCCGGGCGGTCTCCACGGCCGTCTCCCGGCAGGCCCAGTCCAGCTCGCGGACCGTTCCGGCCTGCTCAGCCGCGGCGAACAGGGCGGCCGGGGACTCCAACGCGCTGCCGCGCGGTCCGCGGGTGAGCGCCTCGTAACCGACGACGCCCATCGAGTCCAGCTCGACCAGCGGCTGGAACACGGTCCGCAGGGATGGGTCGGGTGTCCGCACGGACTCGGTCCGGGACGTCGACAGCTGACGGTTCATGGGGGCGCTCCCACCCGCCCACGAGGCGCTCGACCGGCTCCTGGGCGGGCGGAGGCCGGACCGGATGGCGGCGCGGTTCGACGCGACACCGGTGCAGGATGATCACGATCGTAGGCCCGGTCCGGCCTTCGACCTCAGCCGGGATCCCGCAGCCGGTAGAGGATCTCGCCGGCGTCGTGCACCACCAGCGCGTCCGGGTCGTCGGCCCACTCGCGCTCGTCGACCGACGACGGGTCCCGCCAGCCCACTGCCAGCCGGTCGGTCGTGGCCCGGTCCAGGCCGGTCGCCAGGACGACGTCCACCCGCGGCCGGTCGGAGCCGTCCGCTGCCACCGACCCGGTCCCGCGGGCGTGCGTGCAGTGCGCGAGCACCGACCCGCGGACGTCGGGGAACTCGTGCCGGTGCGCCAGCACCCACTCCCTGCTGTGGTAACCCACCCGCTCGATGTCGCCGCCGAACGTCCGGCTCACCGCGTCGACCCGGGGCGCGAGCAGCGTCACCTCGCCGCCGTCGGCGACGACCGGCTCCACCTTGTAGAAACCCTTCGCGGCCACCCACATCTCGTCGTAGCGGTCGGACACCACGGAGAGCACCCGTCGCACCGGCCGGTCCAGGTAGCGGACGTGCACCTGGGCCGACACCTCGGCTGCCGCGTCCCAGGCGGCGACCGGCGGCTCGGACACGGCGACCCGGTGCACCTCGGAGGACCCGGACCGGACCACGCAGGTCACCGCGGCGCGCCGGCAGGGCACCATCGCGGCGGCCGTCTGGATCAGCTCCCGGACCGGGGTGATGCCGCGGGTGCCGATGATCCGGGCACTGCCGATCAGCGCCCCGAGCCAGTGCGAGGTGTCGATGACCTCCGGGCCGGAGATGCCCGGGAAGAAGTACTTGTCGCCGCCGGAGAACCCGACGACCTCGTGCGGGAACACCGGCCCGACCACCAGGCACGCGTCGTGCTCGACGACCGCCCGGTTGACGCGGACCGGCACGTCCGCGTCCAGCAGGCCGCCGGACATCCTGCGCAGCTCGGCGGCCGGGACGGTGCCGACCTCGGTGAACGTCGTCGGGTCCCACCAGGCGTGCTGCACGAGCTCCACGCCGGGCAGGTCGTCGGCGCCGGTCCACTCCCGCAGGCGCTGCACCGGGTACGCCGGGTGGGTCCCCAGCGCGACCAGCACGGTGATGGCGTCGACGCGCCCGGCCAGCGCGCGGTGCACCGCCCGCAGCAGCAGCGGCAGCGGGCAGCTGCGGGTGGTGTCCGGGACCAGGACGCAGACCCGTCCGCGCAGGTCCAGCGCCGCGACCTGGTCGGTGACGAAGCGGGCCAGCTCCTCGGGGTCCAGCACCGCGTCGGCGTCCCCCAGCACGGCGGCAGCGCCGGCACTCACCTCCCGGCCAGCGAGCGCAGCAGGGCCAGATTGCCCGCCGTGCGCTCGGCGAGCGGCAGCGCCGTGGAGAAGTCCTCACTCGACACCCAGCCGTCGTAGCCGACCCGGCGCAGCGCGTCGAACAGGGCCGGCAGGTCCGCCTGCCCGTCGGCCATCGGCGCCCAGCCGAACGACCACGGCACGGTTCCGTCGGGGCGGCGGACCCCGGCCGTCCACACGCCGTTCTTCACGTGCACGTGCGCCAGGTACGGCCCCAGCATCTGCAGGCCGGCCAGCACGTCCTCGCCACCCTCGGCCAGCATGTTGCCGACGTCGTGCAGGACCCCGATGTGGGCGGGATCCAGCCCGTCCAGCAGCCGCAGTGCCGCCGACGGGCTGGACACGACGCTCTGGTGGTGCAGCTCGACGAGCACCTTCACCCCGAGCTCGCCGGCCCGGTCCGCGATCGCCGGGAACAGCCGCCGGCAGCGGTCGAACAGCTCCGGGTAAGGGTCGCTGCCGAGCACCGGGGTGCGGATCCGGACCGCCGGCGCACCGATCGCCGCCGTGCCGACCAGTGCCCGCTCGACGTCCGCGGGCTCGTCGCAGGTCGGGTAGGCGCCGATGCCGGGCATCTCGAGTCCCGCGTCGCGGACCGTCGCGGCCAGCGCGGGGGCGCGCTCGGCGAGCTCCGACAGCCCGATCGTGCACCGGTTGCCCGACCAGAAGCCGGGGACGGCGCCGGGCTCCGCGGGCGGTGCGTCGACCACCCGCCACTCGATCCCGTCCCAGCCCTGGGCGGCCAGCTCGGCGACCGCCTGCTCCGGCGTCCAGTCCGGCAGGGCGACGGTGAACACGGCGAGCTTCACGCGCCGACCTCCGCGTCGGTGGTCTCCGCGTCGTCGGTCCGGGGCACCTCGACCACCCCGCCGGTCCGGGCCGAGGCGTAGACCGCGTTGACGACGGACAGGGTCCGACGGGCCTGCCCGACCGTGACGAGCGGCGGCCGGCCGGTGGCGACCGCGTCGAGGAAGTCCTCGTACTGGCGCCGGTGGGCGTCCACCTGCCCGGTGGCCGGGTCGTGCGCCCCGCGGTCCGGCAGGACCGTCTCGGACTGGTCCGAGCTGGTCCCGGCTCCGTAGTCGGGGGCATCGCCGGTGTCGCCGGCGGCGTGGAAGAACGCCAGCACGTCGTCGTCGATCACCGCCGAGCCACGGGAGCCGTGCACCTGGACCCGGTTCGCCATCCCCGGGTAGGCCGCCGTCGTCCCGTGCACCACGGCCAGAGCGCCACTCTCGAACCGGATCGTCGCGACACCGGTGTCCTCGACCTCGACCCGCTCGTGCGCCAGCAGCCCGGTCACCGCGTGCACCTGGACCGGCCGGCCGAGCAGCCACACCAGCAGGTCGATCTGGTGCACCCCCTGGTTCATCAGGGCCCCGCCGCCGTCCAGCGCCCACGTGCCACGCCAGTCCCCGGAGTCGTAGTAGCGCTGGCTCCGCCACAGAGCGATGCTCGCCAACCCGGAGGTGACGGTCCCGAACCGGCCGTTGGCCACCGCCTCGTGGACCACCCGGCTCGCCGGGTCGAAGCGGTGCTGGCTGATCACCGTGACCGTTCCCGGAGCGTCGCGCTCGGCGCGGGCCAGGCGCGCGGCGGCCTCGTCGGACACGTCGACCGGCTTCTCCACCACCACGTGCTTGCCCGCAGCCAGCGCCTGAAGGGCGATGTCGACGTGCCGCCCGCTCGGCACGCACACCGCGACGGTGTCCACCTCCGGTCGCGCGAGCGCCTCGGTCAGCGACGTGTACGGCTTCCCGCCGTACTCGCCGGCGAGAGCGGTTGCCCTGTCCTCGCGGACGTCGACGGTGGCGACGAGCTCGGCGCGGCCACCGAGGGCGGCGATCGTGCGGGCGTGCAGCGGACCGATGACTCCGCAGCCGACGATGGCGAAACGCATGGGACGCCCCTTCCTGGGGTTGCGCGGGGGAGCCGGCGGCTCAGGCGACGGCGATGCGCTGCGCGGACAGCAGCGCGGTGAAGGACGCGTGCGCGCGGCGGAACAGGTCGGGCCCGCTGAACGGGGCGCCGGTGGGCGAGGAACCCAGGTGCGGCTCGAGGGAGAACACGCCGTCGAACCCGTCGGCGGCCAGGGCCCGCAGCGTCTCCGGGATCTGGCCGTCGCCGTCGCCGGCAGGGACGACGGTGTTCGTCGACCGGACCTTGTCCTTGATCTGCAGGTACTCCAGGTACGGCCGCACCAGCGCGTAGGCGTCGTCGAACGGCCGCAGGCCGGCGGCGACGTAGTTGGCGGGATCCCACGTCAACCGGACCGCGGGCGAACCGACGGACTCCACGAGGTCGACGCACCGCTCGGGGGTGTCGCCCCACATCCCCGTCTCGTTCTCGTGCAGCAGGACCAGGCCGGCCCGCTCGGCCACCTTCGCCATCGCGGAGTAGCGGCGCAGGACGACCTCGCGGTCCGCGGGGCGACCGGGCTCGTCCACCCGGAAGGAGAACACCCGGACGTAGGGCGCGCCGAGGCGCTCCGCGACCTCCGTGCACCGCGTCAGCAGGGCAAGGTGCTCGTCGAGGTCGTCGGTCAGCCCGATCTTGCCGATCGGCGACCCGATGCACGACACCTCCACCCCGTGCTCGGCCAGGGTCGTCGCCACCCGGTCGAGCTGGTCCGGGTCGAACCGGGACACGTTGACGTCCCACGCGCTGCGCAGCTCCAGGTTGGTCATCCCGAGGTCGGTGAGCACCCGGCACTGCTCGTCCAGGTCAGGGGAGATCTCGTCGGCGAAACCGGACAGTGTCCACATGCAGATCTCGCTTCCCGGCGTGCGCTCCGCCGTCGGTCGGTCGGTCGGTCAGGACAGGTCGGTCGGTCAGGACGGGTCGGTCAGGACGGGTCGGTCAGGTCAGGACGGGCTCGGCCAGCCCGGGACGGGGGCCGACGGTGCCGTCCAGCACGTCGGCGATGCGGACGGTCTGCCCGGTGCGGGCGGCCTCGTACACGGACTGGACGGTCGCCACCGCGAGCAGTGCGTCCGCGACGGTCACGCCGGGCGCTGCCCCGGTGCGGATCGCCCGCACGACGTCGTCGTACTGGCGGGTGTGGCCGACGAACATGGCGCCGGTGCCGGGCCCGCCGCCGACGACCTGCCCGGCCTCCGCGGCGGGCACCAGCGAGGCGGCCTGGTTCCCGCCCCCGCCGATCCCGCGGTCCGCACCCGGGACCGCCGGGCCGGCACCGCGCGCGCGGGTGCTGTGGAAGTAGAACAGGCGGTCGTTGTCCAGCACCGCCGAGCCACCGTCCCCCATCACCTGCAGCCGGACCGTCAGGCCGGGCTGGGCGGCGGTGGTGGCGTGCAGGGTCGCGAGAGCACCGGACTCGAACCGGAGCACCGCCGCCACGGTGTCCTCCACCTCGACCCGCTCGTGCGCCAGCTGCGCGGTGCGCGCCACCACGTCGACGGGCCGGCCGAGGAACCACAGCAGCAGGTCGACGGTGTGGATGCCCTGGTTCATCAGCGAGCCGCCGCCGTCCAGTGCCCAGGTGCCGCGCCAGTCCCCGGAGTCGTAGTAGGCCTGGCTGCGCCACCACGGCACTGTCGCCACCGCGGAGGTCAGCCGGCCGAGGTCGCCGCGGGTGACGGCGTCGCGCACGGCGATGCTGGCCGGGTCGAAGCGGTGCTGGCTGATCACGGTCGCCAGCGTCCCGGCCGGTGCGGCCGCGGCGGCATCGGCGACCTGTCGGGCGCGCTCGACGCTGACGTCGACAGGCTTCTCCACCACCAGGTGCCGGCCGGCGCGCAGGACCTCGACCGACACCTCGGTGTGCCGGCCGCTGGGCACCGCGACGGCGACGGCGTCCACGTCGTCCCGGGCCAGCGCCTCGGCCAGGGAGTCGGTGACGAAGGGCGCGGGAGGATCCCCCCCGGACAGCGGCCCCCCGGGTGCCGTCAGACCGGCGAGGTCGCGGGCCACGCCGTGCGCCCGGTCCGGGTCCACGTCCACCAGCGCGGTGAGGGTCAGCTCCGGGTGCGCGGTGATCACCTCGGCGTGCAGCCGGCCGATGACCCCGCAGCCGACGAGCGCGAAACGGATCGGTGCACTCACTTGACGCCTCCGGTCAGACCGCCGACGAGATAGCGCTGGAACAGCAGGTACAGCACCACGACCGGCAGCGCGGAGACGATCGCGGACGACATCACCTGACCGTAGAGCGGCAGCGCACCACCCTCCTGCGAGGCACCGAACACCTGCAGCACGATCGCGGCGGTCCGGTTGTCCGGTGAGGTGAGCACGCTGGCGAACAGCACGTCGTTCCACCCGAGCAGGAACGAGAACACGGCGGCGACGATGAGGCCCGGCCAGCTCAGCGGCACGACGATCCGGCGCAGGACCCCGAAGCGGCTCAGGCCGTCCAGCAGCCCGGCCTCCTCCAGCTCCAGCGGCAGCCCGCGGATGTAGGTGACCATCACCCAGGTCGCGAACGGCAGCCCGAAGGTGAGGTACGTGACCATCAGCCCCCAGCGGGTCCCCACGATGTCGACCCCGAGGTAGGTCCGAGCCGACGAGAACACCACGAACAGCGGCAGCAGCAGCAGCGTTCCCGGGATCGACTGGAAGCCCACCAGCGAGCGCAGGAAGCTCAGCCGGCCGACGAAGGTGAACCGCACGAGGGCATAGGCGGTGCCGACCGCGAGCAGTGCGCACACCACCGCCACGGCCCCGCAGACGATCATGCTGTTGGTCAGCCCCGCGACCAGCGGGACGGTGGACCACATGGCCGTCCAGTTCCGCAGCGTCAGCGTGTCCGGGACGAGGACGCCGGAGGCGACGTCGAGGTCCGGCATCACCGAGGACACGACGATGTACACGCACGGTGCCAGCACGAGGACCAGCAGCACGGCCAGCACGATCCGGCGCAGCCAGGGCGGCAGCAGTGTGGTGGCGTCGGTCCTCATGCCGCGGACCCCCCGCCGCGGTCTGCACCGGTGTCGAGCCGGACCGCCCGCAGGTAGACCAGCAGCGGGATCAGCACGATGACCAGCGACGCCACCGACATGGCCGAGGCGTACCCGAAGCGGAAGGTCTGGAACGAGGTCGCGTAGACCTCGATCGGCAGGACGTCCACCGGTCGCGGTGCGGGTGACCCGAACAGCAGGAACGGCAGGGTGAAGTTGTTCAGGTGGCTCAGCGTCGCGATGACCACGGCGAGCGAGATCGGCCCGCGCAGGGCGGGCAGCACCAGGTGGCGGATCTTCTGCGCATAGCTCGCACCGTCGACGGCGGCGGCCTCGTGCACCTCGCGCTGCACGGCCTGCAGCCCGGCCAGGCAGAGCAGGTAGACGAACGGCCAGGCGGCCCAGGTGTCGACCAGCACCAGCGTCCAGAAGGTCCGGCCGCCGATGAGCCAGTTCCCGCCGTCGATCCCCACCTTGTCCAGCAGCGTGTTCACCGCACCGGTCGGGCCGAGCGCGATCCGCCACACGGTGCCCACGACGAAGGTCGGCAGGACGTAGGGGATGAGGAACACCGACCGGACCACCGCGCGGCCGCGGAACCGGTCGTTGGCGGCGAACGCGCCGGCGATCCCGAGCGGCAGCGTGAACACGGTCGTCAGCACGCTGAACGCGACGCTGACCCACACCGCGTGCAGCAGCGGACCGTCGGTGAACGCCTCCCGGAAGTTGCCGAGGCCGAGGTAGGGCGCGTTCAGCCAGGACCGCAGCGTGTACTGGTCCAGGTCGGTCAGCGAGATCCACACGGCCAGGCCCAGCGGCACCACCACGATCGCCAGCAGCAGCAGGCCGCCGGGGACGAGCAGCCAGAGCGGCCGGCCGCCGGGCATGCCGGCACGCCTGCGGCGCCCGGTGTCCCCGTGCCGCCCGGTGTCCCCGTGCCGCCCGGTCGGCCCCAGCCGCCCGGCCGGGACGGCCCCGGCCGGGGGCCGCGTGGCCGCCGTGCTCACCGCCCCGCGGCCTTGGTGACCGCTGTCTGGGCCGACGACTGGAGGCTGGCCAGCTGCCCGCGCAGCGCCCCCTCGTCGATGGTGCCCTTGCTCAACGCCGGCAGCGACTGCACGACGGTGTTCACCAGACCCAGTTGGACCTGCGACCAGGCCCCGGTGAACGGCGTCGGCTTGGCCGCCCGGCCGGCGGCGAGGACCGGCTCGAAGTTCTTGTTGGCGGCGGCGATGACCGAGGCGGCCCTGGCGTTCGTCGGGAGGACACCGAACACCTGGGAGAAGTGCTGCTGCTCCTCGTCGGAGGTGATCATCTCGATGTACTGCAGCGCCAGGTCCTGGTTCTTGGAGTAGTCGGCGACGACCAGGCTCTGGCCGGAGACGATCGTCGTGGCGGCGATGCCGCCGGCCGGTCGGGTCGTGCCGCCCGGCGGGACGTCCGGCATCGGCGTGAGAGCGAAGCTCTCCTTCACCGGCGAGTCGTTCAGTGTCGGCAGGACCTGCGAGCTCGACATCGCCATCATGGCGACCTTGCCCGAGGCGAACGCCGCGATGTTGTCCGATGCGGTCCAGTTGATGGACTCCGGGGGCACGACGCGGTCCCTGGTCAGGAGGCCGAAGTACGACTGGTAGGCCGCCAGGACGGCTGGGTCGTCGACCGTCACCTCCGTCCCGGCCACCAGCGGGTTGCCCTGCTGGTTGGCGAACATCCAGATGTACTTCCACGGGTTGAAGGCGTCCTTGTAGTCCATCCCGAGCCCGTACACGCCGTTGCCGGTGAGCTTCTTCGCGTCCGCGATCAGCTCGTCCCAGGTCTTGGGCGGACCCGCGATGCCGGCTGCCCGGAACATCGCGGTGTTGTAGACCATCACGAACGGGATCGACGAGAACGGGATGGCGATCTGGCGGTCCGGGCTCGGGCCGGACATGGCCAGGGTGGCCGGCGTGAACCGCTCCTTGCCCCCGACCGCCGCCCACTTCGCGTCGTCGATCTCCACGAACGACTGCGTCGAGAAGGCGGTCGGCGTGAACGTCGTCCCGATCTCGTAGACGTCCGGACCGGTGCCGGAGACGACCGAGGTCTGGATCTTCTGCTGCTCCTGGGCGCCGGAGTTGTACGTCTCGAACTGCACCCCGCGGCCGGTCTTGGCCTGGAAGTTCTGCTGGATCCGGGCGAACCACGCCTTCTGCTGCTGCGGGAAGGACGCCTGCTCGGAGATGTAGACGCTCAGCGGGGCCCCGCCGCCGCCGGTTCCGCCGCTGGCCCCACCACCGGACGGGGTGCTGCTCGTGCTCGTGCTGCAGCCACCGAGCGCCGCCGCCGCGACGCTCGCGCCGCCGAACGCCAGGAAGGCGCGTCTGCTGGTCATCTGGACCTCCTCGTCCGGGAACCGCGGTCCGCGACCGCACTGCGGTGCCGCGCGGTCACGGTAGGACGCCGGACCCGGTCACGGCAAGCCTTTGCAGTGGTTCGCCGCGATGGCACAGTTGGCCGCGCAGTCGGCGGCGGAGGGAGATCGAGGGTGGTCAGGTCGGTCGCGCCGACGATCCACCAGGTCGCCGCGCGGTGCGGGGTGTCGATCTCGACCGTGTCCCGGGCCCTGTCCCACCCCGAGCGGGTCAACGCCGTCACGCGAGCGATGGTGCTGGCGACCGCCACCGAGCTCGGCTACCAGCCGAGCCCCCAGGCCAGGGCACTGCTCACCGGCCGCTCGATGACGATCGTGCTGATGGTCCCGGACATCACCAACCCCTTCTTCTTCGACCTCATCCGCGGGGCGCAGCACCGGGCCGCCGCCGCGGGGTACACCCAGGTCCTGGTCGACACCGAGGAGTCACCGGAGCTCGAGTCCGCGCACCTCGCCGCGTCGGTCAAGTCCGCCGACGGGGTGGTGCTCGCCGCGTCCCGGCTGCCCAACGACGCGCTGGCGGCCGCCGCCGCGCGCCTGCCGCTGGTGCTCATCAACCGCACCGTCCCCCGGGTGGCCTCGGTGAGCATCGACACCCCCCGGGGCTTCACCCAGGCGCTGGACCACCTGGTCGGGCTGGGGCACCGGCGTCTGGCCTACGTGTCCGGTCCGCGGTCGTCGGTCTCCAACGAACGGCGCTGGCGGGCCCTGGACGAGGCCGCGCGCCGGGCCCAGGTGTCGATCACCCGGGTCGGCCCGTTCCCGCCGACCCGGGAGGCCGGTGCCGCCGCCGCGGACGCCGCCGTGGACGCCGCAGCGACGGGTGTCCTCGCCTTCAACGACCTGCTGGCGCTGGGCATCCTGCGTCGGCTGGCCGACCGCGGGATCGACGTCCCCCGCGACATGAGCCTCGTCGGCTGCGACGACATCTTCGGTGCGGACTTCTGCGCGCCGCCGCTGACGACGATCCGGGCACCGATCGAGGCCGCCGGCCACCGGGCCACCGAACTGCTGCTGGAACAGCTGGGGCCGACCCGGGCGCCCACCCCGCGCGGGGACCTGCTCACCGCGTCGCTGACCGTCCGCGGGTCGACCGGTCCCGCTCCCGACCGACCGAGGAGGACGGCATGACCCCGGATCCCGCACCCCCCGCACTCGCCCCGCACCCGGACCGGTTGTTCCCGGCGGATCCCGGCGTGCGAGAGCTGGCCCGGCGGCTGTACGCCCTGGTCCGCGAGGCCCGCATCACCTCCCCGCACGGGCACGTCGACCCCCGGCTGCTGCTGGACGACGAGCCGTTCGCGGATCCGGCGGCGCTGTTCATCACCCCAGACCACTACGTCACCCGGCTGCTGCACGCGCGCGGCGTCGCCCTGTCCGACCTCGGCGTGCCCGACGCGGAGCAGCCGGGCCGGACGGCGGACCCGCGGTCGGTCTGGCGGATCCTCTGCGAGCACTGGGCGGCGTTCGCCGCCACCCCCTCCCGGTTCTGGCTGGAGAGCGAGCTCGCCGAGCTGTTCGGCATCCGGGTCCGGCCGTCGCCGGCCACCGCCGACGACCTGTACGACCGGATCGCCGAGCAGCTCGCGACACCGGCGTTCCGCCCCAGAGCCCTGTTCGCACGCTTCGGCATCGACGTGCTGGCCACCACCGACGACCCGGTGTCGGACCTCGCGGCCCACGACGCGCTGGCGTCCGACGGTCTCGGCGGCCGGGTGCTGCCCACGTTCCGGGCGGACCGCTACCTCGACCCGTCCGAGCCGGGCTGGCGGGACCGGATCGCAGAGCTGGCCGCCGTCGCCGACACCGACACCGGCACCCACGCCGGGCTGGTCGAGGCGCTGCGCCGGCGCCGCGAGCACTTCCTCGCCCACGGGGCGACCGCCACCGACACGGGGGTCGTCGACGCCGGCACGGAGCCGGTGTCGCCGGCCGAGGCCGAGCGGCTGCACGCGCAGGCGCTGACCGGCCCGCTCGAGCCGGGTCCCGCCGCGGCCTACCGGCGGACGATGCTCTACCGACAGGGCCTGGCGTCGGCCGAGGACGGGCTGGTGATGCAGCTGCACCCGGCGATCTCCCGCGACCACCACCGCCCGACGGTGGCGCGCTTCGGCCCGGACACCGGCTCGGACATCCCGGTGACGGCGGAGTACACCCGCGCGCTGGCGCCGCTGCTCAACGCGGTCGGCACCGCGCCCGGGTTCCGGATGGTGCTGTTCACCACCGACGAGACGACGTTCTCCCGGGAGATCGCCCCGCTGGCCGGCTTCTACCCGTCGGTCTACGTGGGCGCGCCGTGGTGGTTCCTGGACACCCCGGACGCGATCACCCGGTTCCGGTCCGCGGTCACCGACACGGTCGGGTTCAGCAAGACCTCCGGGTTCGTGGACGACACCCGGGCCTTCTGCTCGATCCCGGCGCGGCACGACATGTCCCGCCGGACCGATGCCGGGTACCTGGCCCGCCTCGTCGCCGAGCACCGGATCGGCGAGGACGAGGCCGCGGACGTGATCACCGACCTGGCCGGACCGCTCCCGCGCCGGGTGTTCCGCCTCGGCTGACGGGGAACTGTCCCCACGCTGCCGATCGGACCGGCCGCGGATCGCCGGCCGGTGCACGCTCGGGGGGCTGAGGCTCTCGCGCGTCGCCGCACCGGTGACGCCGTCTCGACGCACGGCCAACGGGACGGCGCCCCACGGGGAACCGGCCAGAGCGGACGACCGGGGTGCACCTGCTGATCCACGGAACCGGGCGCCGCCCGACCCGGCCGCGTCGGGAGCTCCCGGCGTGACCGTCGCGCTGGACCGGGCCGACCTGTTCACCTCGGTGGTCGTCAACGTCAACGACGTGGTGCTGGTGACGCAGGCCGAACCGGTCGACCTGGCCTCCGGTGGCCCGAAGGTGCTCTACGTCAACCCGGCCTTCACCCGGATGACCGGCTACGAGCCCGACGAGATCGTCGGGCTGACCCCCCGCGTCCTGCAGAGCCCGAAGACGGACCGGGCCGAGCTGGACCGACTGCGCACCGCCCTGCGCCGCTGGCGGCCGGTCGAGGTCGAGCTGCTCAACGTCCGCAAGGACGGCACGGAGTTCTGGTCCCAGATCAGCATCACCCCGGTGGCCGACGCCCGTGGCTGGTACACCCACTGGGTCTCGATCCAGCGCGACGTCACCGAACGCAAACTGCGCGAGCTGGCCCTGCAGGCGCTGCTGGACAACTCCTCGGACCTGGTGTTCGCCCTCGACTCCGCCGGCAGCGTCGTGTCGGTCAGCCCGACGGCGACCCGGGTGCTCGGGCTGGACCAGGCAGACCTGGTGGGAGCAGGACTGCGGGAGCGGTTGCACCCGGCGGACGCCGCGCGGTTCGACGCGCTGGTGCACCCGGTGGACGAGCTGCTCGGCCGCAGCGCGACGGAGGAGCTACGCGTGCTCCACGCCGACGGGCAGTGGCGGTGGCTGGACGTGCGCGCGGTGGACCCCGGCGTCGAGGTGGCCGCCGCACTGGTGCTCAGCTGCGCCGACGTCACCGCCCGCAAGGAGGGCGAGCAGGCCCTGCGCCGTGCCGACGACCGGTTCCGCAGCGCGTTCTCGGACGCGCCGATCGGGATGGCGGTCACCGACCCGTCCGGCCGGCACATCCAGGTGAACGCGGCCTACTGCCGGCTGCTGGGGCGCGACAGCGACGAGCTGCTGGCGACGACGATGGCCGCGGTCATGCACCCGGACGACGTCGAGCCCGGCGAGCAGCAGCGGATGGCCCTGCTGCACGGCCACATCGACCGCCACCGCTCCGAGACCCGCTTCCTGCACGCCGACGGCCACGTGGTCCGCGTGCTGCACTCCTCCTCGGTCGTGCCCGGCGACGACGGGCGGCCGCTGCACCTGATCGACCACGTCGAGGACATCACCGAGCGCAAGGCCTTCGAGCACCAGCTCAGCCACCAGGCGCTGCACGACTCCCTGACCGGGCTGGCGAACCGGGCCCTGCTCGGCGACCGGCTGGACCGGGCCCTGCGGGTGGGCGACCGGCGCACCCGGTCCCTGGCCGTGCTCTTCCTGGACCTGGACCGGTTCAAGGTCATCAACGACAGCCTCGGGCACGCGGCCGGCGACGCGGTGCTCGTCACCGTCGGGCGACGCATCCGCGGCGTCCTGCGAGCAGGAGACACCGCCGCCCGGTTCGGCGGCGACGAGTTCGTCGTGCTCTGCGACGACACCACCGAGGCGGAGGCGGCGGTCGTGGCGGGCAAGATCGCGGCGGCGCTGGAAGCACCGATCACCATCGGCTCGACGGAGCTGGTCGTCACCGCCTCCGTCGGGGCGGCGCTGACCCGGACCGGCGGGCGCGACACCGCCGACGCGATGCTGCGCGACGCCGACGCCGCCATGTACTCCGCGAAGGACCGCGGCCGCGCCCGCTTCGAGGTCTTCGACCGGGCCCTCGGCGTGCGCGCCGTGGCCCGGATGCACCTGGAGAACGACCTGCGGATCGGCATCGACGCCGGACAGCTGCGGCTGCACTTCCAGCCCGAGGTGCGCCTGACCGACCGCGTCGTCGTCGGCCTGGAGGCGCTCGTCCGGTGGGAGCACCCGCTGCGCGGCCTGCTCGCCCCGGCGGAGTTCGTGCCGATGGCCGAGGAGACCGGGCTGATCCGGCCGCTCGGCGACTGGGTGCTCGCCGAGGCGATCCGCCAGGCCGCCCGTCTGCACCCGGGTCCGGTGCCGCTGACCACGTGGGTCAACCTCTCGGCGCACCAGCTGGGCGACGAGTCCCTCGCCGGCCGGGTCGCGGCCCTGCTGGTGCAGACGGGCCTGTCGCCGGCCGCCCTGGGCTTCGAGATCACCGAGAGCGCGCTGATGGACGAGGCCGACGGGTCCCGGCACACGCTGCAGGCGCTGCGCAAGCTCGGTGTGTCGCTGGCCCTGGACGACTTCGGGACCGGGTACTCGTCGCTGTCCTACCTGGCCCGGTTCCCGATCGACACCGTGAAGATCGACCGGTCGTTCGTCGCCGGCCTGGACCGCGGCACCAGCCGCCGGGAGAGCTACGCCGTCGTCAGTGCCGTCGTCGGGCTGAGCCACGCGCTGTCGCTGCGGGTCGTCGGTGAAGGCGTGGAGACCGACAGCCAGGCCGAAGCACTGCACGGGCTCGGCTGCGACACCGGGCAGGGCTTCCTGCTCGGCCGACCGGCGCCGTTCCCGGAGCTGTTCACCGAGTCGGCGCCCGCCGCCGGAGCGGCGCTCTCCGTTCGGTAGGCGCCGCGACGAATCCCGCGCCACAGCTCAGCTTCGGGCGCGGCGTTCCAGATCGGTGCTCGCGGCCGCCGTCGCGGCGACGACCTCCGCCGACTCCGCGACCGCCGGGTCCAGCAGCGCCAGGACCCGTCGGGCGGCCTCCCGCGCCGGCCCCGCGGCCGCGGGGACCAGGACGTCGGCCCGGGAGTCGTCGACGGGCGCGCCGACCCCGCGTAGGTGCGCCAGCCAGGCGCCGAGCACTCCGGTCAGCGGTGCCGGCACCGGCTGGCCGTCCCCGAGGAACCGGCGCACCAGCGGGACGATCCGGACCGCCAGCTTCTGCGACCCCGAACCGGCGACCTGGGCCAGGGTGTGGCGGATCGCCGGGTTGGTGAACCGCTGGAGCAACGCCGCGCGGTACGCGGCGACCTGGTCCGGGGGGAACCGCAGGAACGGGGTGACGCAGTCCCACAGCGCCTCGACCCCGGCACGGCAGACCGGGTCCGCGGCGGCCTCGGCGATGGTGCGGGCACCCCGGACCGGCCCGGTGTAGGCCATCAGGCTGTGCGCGCCGTTGAGCAGCCAGAGCTTGCGGTCCTCGAACGGCGACACGTCGTCGACGAACTGCGCTCCCGCCCGCTCCCAGGCCGGGCGGCTCCCGGGGAAGCTCCCGGCGAGCACCCACTCGCTGAACGGCTCGGCGACCACCGCGGCCGGGTCGGGCCGCCCGGTCAGCTCCGCGACCCGGGCCAGGTCGTCCGGTCCGGTGGCGGGGACGATCCGGTCGACCATCGTCGACGGGAAGGGGACGGTTGCATCGATCCACTCGGCGAGGCCGGCGTAGGGCCCCGAGCCGGGGCCGGCCGCGGCGACGGCGGCTGCCGCCTCGCGCACCACCCGCGCCAGCGCCGGGCCGTTGCCGGACAGGTTGTCGCAGCTGACCACCGCCACCGGGCCGGCGCCGGCGTCGCGCCGGGCCGCCAGCGCCGCGGCCAGCCGCGTCGGCACGGCGCCCAGCGGTCCGAGCCGCCGCCCCGCGACCCCGGCCGCGGCGAGCTCGGCCAGGTCCGCGCGCACCGCCGGATCGTCGGTGTCGAGCCCGCCGTCGCCGCGCCGGCGGTACCCGGCCTCGGTGACGGTCAGGGTGACGACCGCGACCGCCGGGTCGGTCAGGGCCGAGAGCAGTGCACCGGTGTCGGCCGCGGGGAAGGCCGCCACCAGGGCGTCCACCACCTCGACGCGGTCCCCGTCCGGGCCGCGTTCCAGGATCGTGTACCGGCAGTCCTGCGCGCGCAGCGTCTCGGCGACGCCCGCGGTCCGGCCGGTGAACCCGGCGTACCCCCAGCCGGCATCCGCGTCCGCGTCCGCGTCGGCGTCGGCGTTGGCGTGCTGGGTGTACCAGAGCTGGTGGGCCCGGGTGAAGGCGCCGAGGCCGAGGTGTACGGCCCGCACCGGGGGTCGCCCGCGCCGATCGCCGACCGGTCCGACCTGGCTCATGGGCCCTCTCCCCGACTGGATGGCGCCGCCGACGTCGAGAACGGCTCGGGGACGGACTGTATGGCAAAGGCTTGCCGTGGGCTGCGCCGCTCCGTAGGGTCGGCGCGCCGCCGGACGTGCGGGGAACCGGAGGACCGACTGCCATGCGCTTCGCCATCGTCGGGTGCGGGGTCATCGCGCCCGTGCACGCAGCCGCGATCCATGCTCTCGGTTCGGCCGGTGAGCTGGTCGCCGTCGTCGACAGCGATGCCGCCCGGGCCGGGGACTTCGCCCGCGAGCACGGCGGTGTACCGACCGACGACCTGGCGTCGGTGCTGGGACGCGGGGACGTCGACGCGGTCGCCGTCTGCACGCCGAGCGGACTGCACGTCGAGGTGGCCACCGCCGCGTTGGCCGCCGGCAAGCACGTCGTGGTCGAGAAGCCGGTCGACGTCAGCGTCGAGGCCGCGGACCGGCTGATCGCCGCCGAGCGGGCGTCGGGCCGGACGGTGACCGTCATCAGCCAGCACCGGTTCGACGCGGCGAGCCAGACCGTGCGCGCCGCGGTCACCGACGGCCGGCTGGGCCGGCTGACCTCCGCCGTCGCGAGCATCGCGTGGTGGCGGACCCAGGGGTACTACGACAGCGGGGACTGGCGGGGGACCTGGGCGCTGGACGGCGGCGGCGCCCTGATGAACCAGGGGGTGCACACCGTCGACCTGCTGGTGTGGCTGTTCGGCGAGCCCGTCGAGGTGTCGGCGCGCACCGCTCTCGCGGCGCACGCCGGCATCGAGGTGGAGGACGTCGCGGTGGCCACGGTCGCGTTCGCCTCCGGCGCCCTGGCCGTGGTGCACGCGACCACGGCGGCCTACCCCGGCCTGTCGGTGCGGCTGCAGGTGCACGGCGACAACGGGTCGGCGATCATCGACGACGACCAGCTGGTGTGGTTCCACGCGCACTCCGCCGACAGCGTGCAGGGCGACGCCTACGGCAGCAGCCGGTCGGCGAACCAGGCCGCCGACGCTGTGCAGGCCGCCGCCGCCGGCGCCCACGGGCCGACCGCGGGCGCACAGCCCGGGTCACTCGGCCCCGCGCACGCGGCGCAGTACGCCGACTTCGTCGACGCGGTGACCACCGGCCGGCCGCCGCTGGTGACGGTCGCCGACGCCCGGCGCACCGTGGCGACGGTGACCGCCGTCTACGAGTCCGCCCGCACCCGCCGCCCGGTCGCCCCGGCCTGACGCGCCTGCCCGCGGGCGCGCCACGGCGACCTCCGCACCTGCCTGGTGACCGTAGCTGTCGCCTGGTGACCGGCCCACCGGTCACCAGGCGACAGGACCGGTCACCAAGCTGGGAACGGCCTGCCTCGTCGACCCTTGCCAACCCCGGTCCGCGGCGGTAGACCGAGGCGGACAGCGGCGTCAGCGGAGAGGCCGCGGAGAGGCATGCATGCCAGGGAACAGAGCAGTCGCGTACATCTCGCCCGGCAAGGTGGAGATCCAGGACACCCCGTACCCGAAGCTGGAACTGCAGGACGGCCCCGGGGTCAACCCGGCGAACGTCGGCCGGCCGACCCCGCACGGCGCCATCCTCAAGGTCGTCACGACCAACATCTGCGGTTCGGACCAGCACATGGTCCGCGGGCGCACCACCGCCCCGCCCGGCCTCGTGCTCGGCCACGAGATCCTCGGCGAGGTCATCGAGACCGGCCCGGGCGTCGAGTTCGTCCACGTCGGGGACATCGCCTCGGTGCCGTTCAACATCGCCTGCGGGCGCTGTCGCAACTGCAAGGAGGGCAAGACCGGCATCTGCCTCAACGTGAACCCGGACCGGCCCGGCTCGGCGTACGGCTACGTCGACATGGGCGGCTGGGTCGGTGGACAGGCCGAGTACGTCCTGGTGCCCTACGCGGACTGGAACCTGCTGGTCTTCCCCGACCGCGACCAGGCGATCGAGAAGGTCCAGGACCTCACGATGCTGTCCGACATCTTCCCGACCGGCTTCCACGGTGCGGTCACCGCCGGGGTGAAGCCGGGGTCGACGGTGTACGTCGCCGGGGCCGGGCCGGTCGGGCTCGCGGCGGCCGCCTCGGCGCAGCTGCTCGGCGCCGCCGTCGTCATCGTCGGGGACCTCAACGCCGAGCGGCTCGCCCAGGCCCGCAGCTTCGGCTGCGAGACCGTCGACGTGTCCAAGGGTGACCTCGGGGACCAGATCGAACAGATCCTCGGGACGCCGGAGGTCGACTCAGGGGTGGACGCGGTGGGCTTCGAGGCGAAGGGGCACGGCGCCGACTCCGACACCGAGGCGCCGGCCACGGTGCTGAACTCGCTGATGACGGTCACCGCAGCGGGCGGGTCGCTGGGGATCCCCGGCCTCTACGTCACCGGCGACCCGGGCGGTGTCGACGACGCCGCGAAGACCGGCTCGCTGTCGCTGCGGCTCGGGCTCGGCTGGGCGAAGTCGCACGCGTTCTTCACCGGCCAGTGCCCGGTGATGAAGTACAACCACGGCCTGATGATGGCGATCCTGCACGACCGGGTGCAGATCGCGAAGGCGGTCAACGCGACCGTCATCAGCCTCGACGAGGCGCCGCAGGGGTACGCCGACTTCGACTCCGGGGTCGCGCAGAAGTTCGTGATCGACCCGCACGGGACGCTGGGCGGCAAGGCGGCCTGAGCCTCGGACGGGCCCGCCGGCGACCGTCGGTGGGCCCGTTCCGTGCACCGACACCCCCGGCACCGATCAGTTCGGGCGAGGCGCGGGGTCAACCCCTGCGACGACACGTCCCGACCCCGCAGGAGGACACCGTGAGCAGGCAGATGTTCGTGAACCTGGCCGTGGCGGACCTGGACCGCTCGGTGGGCTTCTTCACCCGGCTCGGGTTCACCTTCGACCAGCG